>NZ_JAYFSJ010000004.1:0-333736 GCF_039708975.1 Chromobacterium indicum | reverse complement strand
GGTCTTGGTCATGAACACTGCTCCTTGGTGGGGATTATCCACCTTAAGTTAGTGTCCATGGGGATCGGGACAGACCAAACCAAGCTGGAACATGGCCTATTTATCGCCGGCCATGCCCATGCTCGCCACCACCCTGGCCGCATTGGCCTGGCAGTCCATATCATCCGGCTTGGCGTGTATCAGCTGAATCAGCGTCTGGATATGCGCCTTGCTCTGCGCCAGCCGCGCCTCCAGCGACTCGATATCCTCAAGCTTGCGCCTGAGCGCGGACAGCAGTTGCTCATGCTTCCATGACTGGAAATCCGCCGGCAGGATCTGCTGGATCTCATCCAGCGTGAAGCCGGCTTGCTGCGCGTCGCGAATGATGGACAGCACCGCCACCGTCTCGGGCGGATAGTCGCGATAGCCGTTCGCCTGGCGGTTGGCCGCCTTCAGCAAGCCCTTGGATTCATAAAAGCGGATCGCCGAGGCCGCCATGCCGCTGCGCTTGGCCAGTTCTCCGATTTTCATGCCGCTCCAGACCTAGCTCTTGCCTGAGTCTCATCAGACACCGCGGCCGGCCTACCGCGCTGGCTCATTGCGCAGCGCCGCCAGCAAGGCCTGGGCCAGCGCCTTGCTGGAACGCGGATTCTGGCCGGTGATGAGGCGGCCGTCCGTCAGCGCGAAGCTGCCGAAAGGCATGACAGCCTTCTCGTAGCGCCCTCCTCTGGCCTCCATCTCGCTTTGCAATTGATAGGGCACCTGGTCCTTCACCCCGGACAGCGCCTCCTCGAAATTGGAGAAGCCGGTCACGCGGCGGCCTTCCAGCAGCGGCCGGCCCTCCTCGGTCTTGAGATCTAGCAGGCCCGCCAGGCCATGGCACACCGCCGAGACGATGCCGCCGCTGCGGTAAATGCTTTCGGCGACCCGGTTCAGATCGGCGTTGTCGCGGAAATCCCATATTGTGCCATGGCCGCCGGTGTAGAAGATGGCGCGGTAAGCGCCGGGATCGATGTCGGCCACCGCCCGGGTCGATTGCAACAGCGCCATGAAGGCCGGGTCGTTCAGGCGGGCCTTGGCCGCGGCATCGGCATGGGGCCAACCCAGGCTGCGCGGGTCCAGCGGCACGGGGCCGCCGTTCGGGCTGGCGAAATCGATGGCGTAGCCGGCTTCTGTCAGCGCATCGTAAACGTGCGTCAGCTCGGCCAGCCACAATCCGGTGCGCTCGGTTCGGCTCGGATAGCGGTCATGATTGGTCATGACCATCAGGATCTTGCCGACGCTGGCAGAGGGCTCCTGGACCAGGGGCGCGGCGTCTACCGCGGCGGTTTGCATGATTGGCATGGACATGGCGACCAGAACGGGTTTGTTGAAAACAGGCACGGACAACACCTTCTTCATGATAGTACATCGCGCCATTTTTCCTTCCGGATAAATACCATAGGCATTGAAATGCGCGCCAAGCCCCATGCTAAGATTAAAGCCAGCTTTAATGTCAACAAGCTCTTGCCCGCTTGACTCCGCGCTCCCCTATCCCGCTCCTCGCCCGCTCAAGCGCGTGATCTCAAAACCGGTCTTCCGCCGCGCCTGCAGAAATTTCTTCATCGGCAGACTTGACCTTAAAGTTGGCTTTAATCCTATCGTGCGCTCATCACTACCCTGGAGACCACGATGAATCCCTTCGCGTCACTCACCCTGCCCAATGGCAGCCTGCTGCCGAACCGCCTGGCCAAGGCCGCCATGGAGGAAAACATGGCCGACCGCGACCACGCGCCGTCCGAACAACTGATCCGCCTGTACCGCGCCTGGGCGGAAGGCGACGCGGGGCTGATCATCACCGGCAACGTCATGGTGGACCGGCGCGCGATGACCGGCCCAGGCGGAGTGGTGCTGGAGTCGGCGCGATTCGGCGAACGCTTTGAGGAGTGGTCCGCAGCCGCTCGCGCCCAAGGCGCGCAGATCTGGATGCAGATCAACCATCCGGGCCGCCAGATGCCCGCCGCGCTGGGACAGGAAACCATCGCGCCATCCGTTGTGGCCATGGACCTCGGCAATTTCTCCAAACAGTTCGCAGCGCCGCGCGCGATGTCAGAAGCCGATATCGCCGACGTGAAAGCCCGCTTCGTCAACACGGCGCGGCTGGCGGAGCGGTTCGGCTTTTCCGGCGTGCAGATCCACGCCGCGCATGGCTACCTGATCAGCCAGTTTCTGTCGCCCATCACCAACCAGCGCGCCGACCGCTGGGGCGGCCGTCTGGAAAACCGCGCCCGCCTGTTGCTGGACATCGTCCGCGAAGTGCGCCAGACCGTGGGCGCCGGCTTCGCCGTTTCGGTGAAGATCAATTCGGCCGATTTCCAGCGCGGCGGCTTCAGCGCCAACGACGCCAAGCAAGTGACGGCCATGCTGAACCCGCTGGGCGTGGACCTGATCGAGCTATCCGGCGGCAGCTACGAAGCGCCGGCCATGCACGGCCAGACACGCGACGGCCGTACCCTGGCCCGCGAGGCCTATTTCCTGGAATTCGCCCAGGACATCGCCTCGGTCGCGCGGATGCCCATCATGGTGACCGGCGGCATCCGCCGCTACCCGATCGTCGAACAGGTGCTGAACAGCGGCGTCGCCGTCGCCGGCATGGCCACCGCGCTGGCGATAAACCCCAATCTGCCCAAGGCCTGGCGCAGCGACGCGTCGGCCGCGCCGCAACTGCGCGCCATTCCGTGGAAGAACAAGGTGCTGGCCTCGGTCGGCTATATGGCGATGGTGAAATACCAGCTGCGCCGCCTCAGCCTGGGCAAACGCACCCGGCCCGATGTCTCTCCGGCCCTGGCGCTGCTGCGGCAGCAGTGGGACGCCAAGATCCGGACCGGACGCTACCGCCGCTGGATCCGGCGCCAGGCTGCTTCGACATGAACATTGCGGCGGGGAAAAATACCGCCTCGCCGCCACCGTCGCCATCGTCGAATAGCGCAACCATCGAAAACCGGCCACGCCGTGAAAACCGCCGCCGCAGCCGACATGAAGACTGAAATGGCTGATTGGGATTTGATGAACCCATCGACTCAGAATTCGCAATAGTTTCTCATCGCCATTTCAATTTCTATCAAGGGAGAAAATAAAGACCTTTTATCTGAAACTGCAAAAATTTCAGATTATGATCAATAAAACAGCACTCAATCCGGCCGCTTCCGCCTGCAAGGTGAAATGCCGCGCGCAGGGAGAAGGGCCTGCGCCCATATCGGGCTTTTCCCGGTGCCGCCGCCGGGTTGAAGCCACTGGCAAACGAGCTTGGCAAACCGCCATGAATCCCCGCAAGGCATATCCGCCTAAAAGGGCTTCATCGTTTTTCAAAGAGGCCGGGCCATATGGCAACTCAAATACTCATAGATTTGTTTGGCGAAGTCGCGCTGCTGATGTGGGGCATCCACATGGTCCATACCGGGATTCTGAGGGCCTTCGGCAGCCAGATTCGCCAATTTCTCGGCAAAAGCCTCCGCACTCCGCTGCGGGCTTTCCTCTCCGGCCTAGGCATCACCACCTTGCTGCAAAGCAGCACCGCCACGGCCCTGATGCTCGGCTCCTTCGCCGCCGGCGGCATGGTGGATCTCGCGCCTTCGCTGGCCGTCATGCTCGGCGCGAATGTCGGCACCACGCTGATCGTGCAGGCGCTGTCGTTCAACATCACACTGGCCTTCCCCATCCTGATACTCGCCGGCGTCACCGCCTTCCGCCGCAGCGCGCGCACCCGCACCCGCGACATGGGCCGGGTCGGCATCGGCCTCGGCCTGATGCTGCTGGCGCTGCACCTGATACTGGAGACGGTTCAGCCTATCGAGGCGTCGCGCACGCTGCGCCTGCTGCTGGAGAACATCACCAGCGACCCTACGCTCAACCTGCTGCTTGCCGCCTTGTTCTCGCTGGCCGCCCACTCCAGCGTGGCTTCGATGCTGTTCATCATGTCCCTGGCCGGCGCCGGCGTGCTGTCGCCGACCATCACCGTCGCCATGGTGTTGGGCGCCAATCTCGGCAGCGCGCTCAATCCGGTGCTGGAAGGCAATCGCAACGATCCCGCCCAGCTGCGGATGCCGGTCGGCAACCTGGTGAACCGGCTGGCCGGCTGCCTGCTCGCCTTGCCGTTTCTGGACGACATCCAGCGCGCCATCCTGAGCGTGGATCCGGATCCGGGCAGGCTAGCCGCGCACTTTCATCTGTTGTTCAATCTGGCGATGTCCATGCTGTTCATCGGCGCGCTTCCCCGCCTATCTCGTTGGCTGGTCACATGGCTGCCCGCGCATGCCTCGCCGGACGAACCCTCGCAGCCGATGTACCTGGACCCGGCCATGCTCGGCACGCCCACCCTGGCCTTGACCAACGCCGCTCGCGAAGTGCTGCGCATGGCGGATGTCCTGACGCTGATGCTGCGCCAATCGCAAGCGGCTTTCCGCGAGGTGGACCGCAACCGCGTCAGCCAGATACGCGCGATGGACGACCAATTGAGCCAGCTGCATGGCGCCATCCAGCGCTATCTGGCCGCGCTCAGCCCCTATTCGCTGGACGACGAGGAATTGCGCCGGATCGGCGAGATCCTCAACTTCGCCAGCGTGCTGCAGCATATCAGCGAGATGGTGGACCGAAACCTGATGGCCTGCGCCAACCGCCTGGTCAAACAACAGCTGGCGCTGTCGGAGGAAGAATTGTCGGACATCGACGAAGTGCTCGGCCGCTTGCTGGGCCACCTGCACCTGGCCGTCACCATATTGATGTTCGGCGACGCCAGCTCGGCGCATCAACTGTTGAAGGAGAAGGCGCGCCTGCGCGAGATGGAGCTGAACGCCGCCGAGCGCCAGTTCAACCAGATCCGGGCGGGCAGCACCAGCGATCTGGCCGCAGGCAACCTTTACCTGGAGACCCTGCGCGTCCTCAAACGCATAGATTCCTATCTGACCGGCACCGCCTACCCGCTGCTCGAACAACGCGGGGAACTGCCGGCCGATCGGCTGGCCACGTCATAGCGCGCGGCTGACGGCCATGCGGGCGAATGTCTTGGACATGCCCCCTTCTCACCGTTTGCCTCCCGCGCGGATCCGGCCAGCCGATCCGCGGCCGCCTTCAGCGCGAGGGATCCAGCAGCGCGCGATACAGCTCCGGCCGGCGATCCGCCAATACATCATTGCGCGGGCTGATGTATTTGTCTCGGCTTGCGACCAGATCAAGCTCTGCCAGAATCAGCTGGCAATCGCCGTCTTGGCGGCTGGCGCGCGCCAACACGTAGCCCTTGGCGTCGGTGATCAGCGAACAGCCCGCCCAATCCACGCCGCGCTCGCTGCCGGCGCGGTCGCAAACCGCCACAGGCAAATGGTTGAATGCGGCGTTGGCTTGCGCCTTGATCATTTCCGCTGGCCGTTCGCCCTCCGGATGAGACTGCGCCGGCCAGTTGACCGGGACACAGAGCAAGTCCGCGCCGGCCAGCGCAGGCAGGCGCGTCCACTCAGGAATCTCCAGGTCATAGCAGATCATCATGCCCAGCCGGCCAATCGCCGTTTCCACCACCGGCGGGGGTTGATTCCCCACATCGAAAATCGCCTTCTCGCCATCCCACAGGTGCGCTTTCCGGTAGCAGGTCTGTCCGCCATCCGGCCTGAGCAGCACAGCGCTGTTATACAGCCCGTCGCCATCCGCCTCGCAAAAGCCAGCGACAACGATGAGATCCAGCTCGGCGGCCAGTTCGCGCCATTCGCTGACGCATGGCCCGGCGGCTGTTTCGGCAAGCCCCCAGGCTTCGTCGCGGCTGGAAAAAACGTAACCCGTGTTGGCCAGCTCGGGCAGGATGGCGAGTTTCGCCCCCCGGCGCGACGCCTGGATCAGCGCATCGCGGCTGCGGCGCATATTGCCGGGGACATCCCCGAACACAGGCGCAAGTTGGCAACAGGCGATACTTACGGAGCGGGCGGTTTTTTCTGCAGGCAAAACGGCGTGCGGCATGGCGACTTCCAGTATGGGATGGGGTCGAATCCTTGAGTGATCCAGATAGGAGTCGAGGTTCCTTGCCGATGTTCCAGAGGTGGCCGCCTTCCGATGAAAAGCATTGCCATCATCAAACCGCCGTCAAAAACGATTGCAATGGGCGAGGCCAGACTGCCTTGGCTGACGCCGCGCATGCTCAGCCATTCAGCATGTCCAGATAGCGCCGCGCCGCGCCCCATTCGTCGCCCGCCCGGCTGATCGCTGCCAATTCCGACACCAGCGGCGAGCGCTCCGCCAATCGGCGATAAACAAGATTAGGCGCCGCCATTTTGCGCACCGGCGCTGGCACCAGGGCCAGGCCCAAGCCCGCCGCCGCCAAGGCCAGAACCGACATGGTGCTGCCCACCTTGTAAGCGATGCGCGGTTCGCCGCCCAATAGCCGGCGCAACATCGGCAACTGGCCCTCATCGTCGCCATCGGCGGCGTAAACGATGAACGGCTGCTCATGCAAGTCAGAGACGCGCAATGAGCGGTGCGCGGCCAAGGGATGCCGCGCCCCCATCGCCACCTCCCAGTGCCAGCTCCCCGCCGATCTAGCCTGCAAGCCGGCTGGAAGCGAATGGCCAAGTTGCGGGCAATAGCCGACATCCAGCCGTCCGGCCAGAATCGCTTCCAACTGCTCCGCCGGCGCCATTTCATGCAACTCCACCACCACATCCGGCCAGGCCGCATGGAAGGCCAGCAAATCATCCGATAAACGTCCCGCCGCCACGGCATTGCCGACGAAACCTATCCTCACCACGCCGGTTTCGCCGCGCGCGGCGCGGCGCATCACGCTCTTGGCGCGCTCGGCCTGCTCCACCGTGCGCCTCGCCTCGATCAGCAGAATCCGTCCGGCGTCGGACAACTCCACCTTGCGCGTGCTGCGCACGAACAAGGTCACGCCCAACTCCTCTTCCAACGATCGGATCTGGGCGCTCAAGGCCGGCTAGACGATATGCAGCTTTTCGGCGGCCCGGCCGAAATGGCCCTCATCGGCAACCGCCAGGAAATAGCGTAAATGGCGTAATTCCATGCGCCCAAACTCATCACTAAAAATGATCAATCTTCAAATTTAATCTATTGGAGTGATTTTTCAAGCGCGCCTACTCTGAGCATCAGACGCCGCGCCGCGGCGCCATGAATCAGGAGCCACACCATGACCGCTACTCAACGCATCGATGTCCATCAGCATGTCGTTCCCCCATTCTGGGCTGAAGCCCTGCCCGCCCACGGCGGCGATCCTTCCGGCTGGAAAAGCCCGGAATGGAGCCCGCAGAGCGCTATCGCCTTCATGGACAGCCAAGGCATCGCCACCGGCGTGTTGTCTCTGACCGCCACCGGCGTGCAGGGCTGGTCCGGCCAGTCCAAGCGGGACATGGCCCGCCGCGTCAATGAATACACCGCCGGCCTGGTAGAACACCGTCCGGACCGCTTCGGTCATTTCGCCACCGTGTCGCTGCCGGACATCGAAGGCTCGCTGCGGGAGATCGAATTTGCCTTTGACGCATTGAAAGCGGACGGCGTGGTTCTGCTCAGCAACTACGGCGGCCAATACCTGGGCGATCCGGGATTCGAGCCGGTCTGGGCTGAACTGAACCGGCGCCGCGCCACCGTGTTCATCCATCCGGGCAAACCCGCCATCGACGCCATCGCCGGCATGCCCGGCCCACTGGTGGACTACCCCTTCGACACCACTCGCACCGCGGTGCAGATGGTGCTGAACGGCACGTTGGCGCGCCATCCGGACGTGAACGTCATCCTGTCCCATGCCGGCGGCTTTCTGCCGTACGCGTCCCATCGCTTCGCCGAACTGGCCCCGGGCGTGCGCAATGATGTCCCGGCAACCGAGGAATTGCTGCGCCTGTTCCAGCGCTTCTATTTCGACACCGCGCTGGCCTCCGCTCGGGTAGCCCTTCCCAGCCTGACCGCCTTCTCCGGCATTGGCCGCATCCTGTACGGCAGCGACTACCCCTACGCGCCGGCAGCGGTTAGAGCGTCATTCACCGCCCAGCTGGACGCATGCGCTGAACTGTCCCCCGCGGAGCATGCCGCGATCAACCGCCGCAACGCGCTGGCCCTGTTCTCGCGACTGGCCAAAGTCGACAGCGCTCGCCCATAAGCTGGCCAAGAACAGGAATGGCGTTTCAAACACGGGCAGCCTTACTGTGCAACGCTCTCAAGGGATAGGAATGGGGAAAAACGGAATGAATTGGGACGGCGAAGTGGCTAGAAACACGAACCGGGAAGTATAAGTTTGCCCTCCTGAAGAACCATAAGCTTGTCGCACACAAATTCTGTACAAGCTCTTGCCATAGCGGTTTGTGCCCCGCCCGTTTAGAAACGATGCGTCAGCGGAAAGAGCGCGACGCCAAGCAGCGCCGCGCCGGCGACAATCACCGGTTCAGGCAGCTTCTTCAGCTTCCATGACAAAGCCGCGGCCGCAATCGCCAGCAATACGGTGGGCAAATCGGTCAGCGAACGCTGCGCCAGCACCACGACCGAGCCGGCGATGGCGCCGATGGCCGCCGCGGTGATGCCGTCCACGAAAGCGACCAGCCCCGTCCGCTTGCCGTGCTTCTTGAAATGCGGCGCGGCCAATACCGTGATCAGATAGCACGGCAGAAAAGTGGCCAGCGCCGCCAGGCAGGCTCCGGGCAGGCCTGCCACCAGGTAGCCGATGAAGCCGGTGGTGATCACCACCGGCCCCGGCGTGATCATGGCAACCGCCACCGCGTCGACGAACTGTTTGTCGGTCAGCCAGTGATGCTCGCTGACGATGCCGCCATAAAGAAACGGCACGATGGCGAGGCCGGAGCCGAAGACGAAGGCGCCGGCCTTGGCGAAAAACACGGTCAGCTGCAGCAGCAAGCCCGGATCGTAAACGGCCGGCAATAACGGGAGCGGCAGCGCCGCGCCCAGCGTGCCGGTCCATGGCCGCGGCCGGCAGCGCACCAGCCAAACCAGCAAGCCGGCGGCAATGAACAGCCAGGCGATCTCTGATTGGGTGACGATGGTCAGCAAGGCCAATACGGCGAAGATGGCCCACAGCAAGCGGTCGCTTTTCAGGTTCTTGGTGGCCAGCTTATGCGCGCTGATCGCCATGATGCCGATCACCGCGGCGCCCACGCCATAGAACACCGCCTGCATCCAGGGCAATCCGCCAAAAACTTGATAGGCCCAGCCCAGCGCCAGCACCATCAGGAAAGACGGCAGCACGAAGGCGAAGCCCGCCGCGGTGGCGCCCAAGATGCGGTAATGGACATAGCCCAGATAGATCGCTAGCTGGGCCGCCAGCGGCCCCGGCGCGATCTGCGCCAGCGCGAGCCCTTCCTTGTAATCGGCCTCGGCCATCCAGCCGCGCCGCTCGACCAGATCGCGGTGCATATAGCCGACCAGCGCGACCGGGCCGCCAAAGCCCAGCGCGCCCAGCCGCAGGAAATAGCGCGTCAGCTGCCACAGGCTGTATGTGGCCGGTGTCATGGTGGAAGCCGTCATGATTCGACTCCTGAGAGAGCCAGCCTGGCGCCGGCTGGCGTGAAATGGGCGTACAGCGAGTCCAACACCTGCGAAATCTCGGCCAGCAGCTGATCGTCATCCACCAGCCGTTGGCGCGCGCCGCCCAGCATGGCCTCGAAGCCGGCGGCTTCCGGCACGATGACGCCGCCGACATCGAGCGCATGCACTATCGCCCCCAATCGGAGCAACCCGCCATTCCGCTCCAGCCCGAAGCTGGCCAGCAACGTTTCGTAGGTGACCCGCTCGCCGACATGGGTGAAGGCCGCGCCGTCGAAATCGAAACCCAGCGCGCCAGATGGGCAGTCGCGGATATCTGTCAGCCAGAGGAAGCGAGCCGCCGGATCGATGAAGCGCTGGATCAGCCAAGCCGAGGCGACGCGATCCACCCAGGGCCGGGCGCGCGTCGCCCAGACCCGCCCCTGGTATGCGGCGCGGTCCAGCCGCTCGATCCCGCCATCCGCCGACAATGGCTCGCCGGGCGAGTAATGCCTGGCCAGCTGGCGTTCGGCGTCATTGCAACGCTGGCGCGCCCGTGCCAGCGGCTCTCCAGGGAAATAATCGGTTGACGCGATGGCCTCCAGCTCCTTGCGCAGCTGGCGCAAGCCGCGCCGCGCTTCGCTTTCCGATTCCGGCAGCGCCGCCAGCCAAGCTGTCTGCGCCAGAGTCCACTGCGCATAGGCATCGCTGCGGTCAAACAGCGCCCGCCACTCCGCCTGCCGCTCGGGCGCCTCCTCTCGCACGCGCAAAACATGCGCGCTGCCGCCGGCGGCGATCAGCTCCTCGCGTAGATTCTCCAGTTGCAGCCTCAGTTCCGCCCGATCCGGCAATAAGTAGGCGCCATCGCCCAGCGCCGCGGCTCCCCGCGCGTTCATCTGCCGCCACAGCCTCACCCGCGGATTGCTGTTGCCGCCTCGGATGCTGGCGATCAGCACCAGCCATTCGAATGCGCCCATACC
This sequence comes from Chromobacterium indicum, assembly GCF_039708975.1. Classification (NCBI taxonomy): domain Bacteria; kingdom Pseudomonadati; phylum Pseudomonadota; class Betaproteobacteria; order Neisseriales; family Chromobacteriaceae; genus Chromobacterium; species Chromobacterium indicum. The sequence continues at coordinate 323,282 of NZ_JAYFSJ010000004.1, read as the reverse complement.
ACCTCCTTGAAATTAAGATTACACAATTTGCAACCAAGGTGATATACATTCTGATGCGGAGCTTATTTCAAACAACGAGATCCTCGTTGCAATGGGGATGCCGACGGTGTCGCCTGGTACGGGGAGACTCCGCGGCCACAGCTGATGGCCATCCTGCAAACCACGGCAGAACGCTGGACGGAAGGGGAAAAGAAGATAAAGAAGAAACTGGCGCTGGGCCTGGGCGACAGCGCCATCGGTGGCTAGGCCAACAAACAGCAGAAGCCGGGATTTATATAGCTGCGGCAGATCGCAGACAAGCTGGACATGACGCTGCACCAGCTATTCACCGAGCCCCTGCCGCAACAAGCTCCAAGCAGAACGTCATCCTTCCAAACAAAAACCAAGCCACGCCCCGTAGCCCAGCTGAGTAAAGCCTCCCTCGAATCACGGCTGCGTCAGCAACTCGATGCCCCCGACACCGCAGAACCGGCCTCCCACATCCTGAAGCGCATCGGCATAACGCGCAGCTACGCCAAATATGGTTTCCGGAACGGTTGGTGCAGCAGACACACAAGCACCAGCAGTCATAGCAGCGGACCACTGCGGAGCGTCAGATAGAAGATGTGGAACGGACAGGCAGAGTCTTCAGAAACATCGTCGCCGGCGGGCGACTATCTGAGCATCCGTCGGATGTCCCAGACCCTGCGGCCTGATCAGCTATCGAGGCTGTGCGGATCGCTGCGCGAGGAATACAACAAGCTACAGGAAAGATCTCGAAACGCCGGATTACCTAGGTCATAGAACAATGAAACGTGGCTCTTTTCATCGGCCAACGCCGTCGTTCAACCTCAGCTACGTCAGCGACTGCTATAAGCTGGCCACACACAAAATTCTGCACACGCTCGGCTCATGGCAGACAGAAACGGCGGGAATTCACCCGCCGTGCGCGATAGCGCCTCAGCTAGCCTTGCCTGCCGGAATCTGCTGGGTGATGCAGTGGATATTGCCGCCGCCAAGTAGCACCTCCCGTGCCGGGACGCCGACAATTCGGTACTCGGGGAAGATCTCCTGCAAGCGGCTGGCTGCCGCGGCATCGGTGCGCTCATCCAGCAGCGGGAAAATAATCTGCCCGTTGCTGATCAGGAAATTGACATAAGAAGCGGCCATGCGCTCGCCAACCTCGCGCGGCACCGCCTGCCCGCTAGCCACCACGCCAGCCGTTTCCTCCTGCTCATAGAACAAGGGGCCCGGGGCCAGCATCTTGTGGATCTTGAGCTGGCGGCCCTTGGCGTCGCGCGCTTTGGACAGCACTTCGTAGGCGGCCTGCGAACGCGGATACTGCGGATCCTGCTCATCGTCGACCCAGTGCAGCACCACCTCGCCCGGGCGGGCAAAGCAGCACATATTGTCGATGTGGCCGTCGGTTTCATCCATGAACACGCCTTCGGGCAGCCAGATGAAATGTGTCACGTCCAGATATTCGGACAGCAAGGCTTCAATCTGGGCCTGGGACAAGTGCGGATTGCGGTTGGGGTTGAGCAGACACTCGGCGGTGGTGAGCAGCGTGCCTTCACCGTCGACATGAATTGAGCCGCCTTCCAGCACCAGCGGGGCTGCGTAGCGATCAAAGCCATGCTGAGCCAACACCTGGCTCGCGACTTCACTATCCTGATCCCAAGGATGGTACAGCCCGCCATTGAGGCCGCCCCAGGCATTGAACTGCCAGTCCACGCCGCGCGCATTGCCTGTCTTGTCGATGACCACGGTCGGGCCGCTGTCGCGCATCCAGCAGTCATCGCTATTCATTTCCACCAGCGTCACTTCGGATGGCATCACCGCGCGGGCCTCGGCCATGCATGCTTGCGGCACCGCCATGAAGACCGGAGTGGCCGCCGCAATGGCCTTGGCGATGGCGGCGAAGGTCTGTTGCGCTTCGCGGCCGGCATGGCGCCAGTTATCCGGACGCTGCGGCCAGATCATCCATACCGCCTGCTGCGGGGCCCACTCGGCTGGCATGTGAAAGCCGTCGGCGGCGGGTAGGCTGTTGAGCGTTTTGCTGTGCATTTTGATCACCATGACTTGATTGATGCCATCAGAAGTATTCAAAACATCGTGCATGTGCAAAGGACGAGCCGGGTTGGCGCGGCCAGTCGCAGCGGCTCCAAGCCAGCGGGCCGTGATGACCCGTTTTTTCTGCCATGCACGAGGAAGTGATTGACAGACGCAGTCTAGGGAGCGCCAAACTATTCAGCAAATGAACAATACGAATACTTTCATAAATACGGTGAATGATGTGAAACTGCATCAACTGGATCTGAACCTGCTGTTGGCGCTGGATGCCTTGGTCAGCCTGCGCAGCGTCACGCGGGCGGCAGAGAAACTGTTTGTCAGCCAGCCTGCGATGAGCCACTCGCTCAATCGCTTGCGGAAATTCTTCGACGACCCGCTGCTGGTGCGTTCGCCGCATGGCATGCTGCCGACGCAAAAAGCGCTCTATCTGCAACAAGGCGTCCATCAGGCGCTCAGCCTGCTGCAAAGCCATTTCAGCCAGCCGGAGGCCTTCGATCCCGCCACATCGGCGCGCCGCTTCACCCTATGCACCACGGATTATGTGGAGTGCGTGCTGATTCCGCCGCTGGTGAAAAAACTGGCGGAGGCCGCGCCTAACGTTCATATCGACATCACCATCCTGCGGGAAGACATTCCGGAGCTGGCGCTGGCCGATGGTGAAATCGACTTCCTGCTGGGTTTTGACGAATACATGTCCATCCCCAGCTATCTGTGCCGGGAAACCTGGCTGAACGAGCCGCTGATCGGCATCTTGCGCCATGACCACCCTCTCCAGAGCGATAGGCTGACACTATCGGATCTGATTGCCTTGCCGCATGTCTTCCACGCGCCGCTGGGCAATCTGGGGTCGCCAATGGATGATTTTCTGGCCGAGCGCGGCTTGCAGCGCAAGATTTCGGTGCACAGCCAAAGCTATATGGCTGCAGCCGCCATCGTCAGCAACACCGATCATTTGTTTATCCTGCCGAAGAAAGTCGCGGCGATGATCGCGGGCTACTGGCCGTTGAAGACGGTTGCGTTGCCGGAAGAGCTGCCAGGCTATCACCTTAACTGCATCTGGCACCCAGTACAGGATAGTAATCCCGCGCTGCACTGGCTGCGCGACTTGATGCGCAAGCTCATCGAGTCCGATGATGCGGCGCACGGCATGATGCTGCCCCGGTATTCGCCGCATGAATGAGTGCATCAAAATGAATCATTTTCCCGCATGACGCTATCTCTTGTAGATTAGCCGCCATATTGCAGAACAACCCATGCGTGCGCCGGCTACCGTGCGGCATGACCCGCCTGCGCCTGCAGGAAACGGTCACCGCGATGGGAATGAAATCCGTCTTCTTAGTGGAGGTAGTAGCATGATCGAGGTTACCGAGCTATCCATTGCCGAGCTGCGCGCGGCGCTCGAATCCGGGCGTTCGACAGCGGTTGAACTGGTCAAGGCCTATCTGGCGCGGATAGAGGCCTACGATGGCCCCGCGACGGATACCAGGCTCAATGCGGTGGTGGTGCGTAATCCGGATGCGATCAAGGAAGCCGAGGCATCCGATGCCCGTCGCGCCCGTGGCGAAACGCTGAGCCCGCTGGACGGCATCCCGTATACCGCCAAGGACAGCTACCTGGTGAAGGGGCTGACCGCCGCTTCAGGCAGCCCGGCGTTCAAGGATCTGGTCGCCCAACACGATGCCTTCACCATCGCGCGCCTGCGCGCGGCCGGCGCCATCTGCCTGGGCAAAACCAATATGCCGCCAATGGCCAATGGCGGCATGCAGCGCGGCTGCTACGGCCGCGCCGAAAGCCCCTACAACGCCGACTACCTGACTGCGCCGTTCGCCTCCGGCTCCTCCAATGGCGCCGGCACCGCGACGGCCGCCAGCTTCGCCGCCTTCGGCATGGCTGAGGAGACCTGGTCTAGCGGCCGCGGTCCGGCCTCGAACAATGGCCTGTGCGCTTATACGCCGTCTCGCGGGGTCATCTCGGTGCGCGGCAACTGGCCATTGACACCGACCATGGACGTTGTCGTGCCGTACGCCCGCACCATGGCGGACTTGCTCGAAGTGCTCGACGTCATCGTCGCAGACGACCCGATCAGCCGTGGCGACCTATGGCGCCTGCAGCCCTGGGTGGAGATTCCCAAAGCCTCGGCGGTTCGGCCAGATTCCTATTCCGGCCTGCTGGCTCAGCCCGACATGCTCAAAGGCAAGCGCTTTGGCATACCACGCATGTACATCAACAAGGACGAACTGGCCGGCACCAGCGAGACGCCTGGCATCGGCGGCCCGACCGGACAGCGCATCCATACCCGCGCGTCGGTGATCGATCTCTGGGAGGCCGCGCGTCAGGCGCTGGAAGCCGCCGGAGCGGAAGTCATCGAAGTGGACTTTCCGCTGGTTTCCAACTGTGAAGGCGACCGACCCGGCGCGCCCACCGTATTCAACCGCGGCATCGTCTCGCCTGAGTTTCTCAATGACGAGCTGTGGGAGCTGTCCGGCTGGGCCTTCGATGAGTTCCTGCGCGCCAACGGCGACCCCAAGCTCAACAAACTGGCTGACGCAGATGGCCCGCAGATCTTCCCGCATGACCCTGGCACCCTGCCAAACCGCGAAGGAGACCTGGCCGCCGGCATGGACGAATACGTCAACATGGCCAAGCGTGGCCTCAAGTCCTATGACCGGATTGAAAGCGTGCCGGATGGTCTGCGTGGTCTGGAAAAGACCCGCAAGCTGGATCTGGAAGACTGGATGGATCAGCTGAAGCTGGACGCGGTGCTGTTCCCCACCGTGGCCGACGTCGGCCCGGCTGATGCAGACGTCAATCCGCGCTCCGCCGACATCGCCTGGAGCAACGGCGTCTGGGTAGCCAATGGCAACCTCGCCATCCGCCATCTTGGCGTCCCGACGGTTACCGTACCGATGGGGGTGATGGCTGATATCGGCATGCCGGTGGGGCTGACTTTTGCGGGTCGCGCCTATGATGACAACGCGCTGCTGCGCTTCGCTGGCGCATTTGAAGCCACCGGCAACAAGCGCATGATCCCGCCGCGCACCCCGCCGCTAGGTCAATGAGCAGTAGCTAGAAACGCGAAACAGGAAGCATAAGCTGGCCGTTTCGGCCAACTTATGCTTCCCGTCGCATGAATTCTGGTGGACCGAAGGAGGATCGAACTCCCGACCTCTGCATTGCGAACGCAGCGCTCTCCCAGCTGAGCTATCGGCCCATCGACTCAGGCATCCTAACACGATGGCATTTCGCTTGACCAGTCCCTGCGTCAGCTCTCCTCCGCGCCGGCCAGCGGCAGGCTGAACCAGAATACGCAGCCGCCTTCCTGGCTGCTGACGGCGCCGAATTCGCCGCGGTGGAACTCCACGATGGAGCGGCAGATATTGAGGCCGATGCCCATCCCTTCCGGCTTGGTGGAGTAGAACGGCGTGAACAGGTTGTCCTGCATGCCGGCGGCCAGGCCGGGGCCGTTGTCCACCACCTCCACCCGCCATTTGCCATTTTCCACGCAGGTGTGCAGCTCCACTCCGGGGCGCGCCGTGCCCGCCTCAACCAATGCCTCGATCGCGTTTTTCATCAGATTGAGCAACACCTGCTCGATCAGCACCGGGTCCATGTCCACCCGGCAGGGGCTGCGGTCGGCGGCCAGTTGCAGGCCGACGGCGTTCTTGGCGGCCAGCGGCTCGGCCAGGCCCAGCGCGCGCTGCACCACCCGCGCCGGGTCCACCCGCTCCAGTTGCGGCTCGTGCTTTTTGACGAAGGCGCGGATGCTGCTGACGATCTGCGCCGCGCGCCGCGATTGCTCGGCGATGGCCTGGATGGCGTCGCGCACGCCGGCCGGCAGTGCCAGCTCTTCCGGCAAGCGGCGGCTGACGCCTGCGGCGTAGGTGTGGATCGCGGTCAGCGGCTGGTTCAGCTCATGCGCCAGCGTGGACGCCATCTCGCCCATCGCGATCAGCCTGGCGGTGTTCTGGAAGCGCTCCTGCTGCGCCTGCTCGCGCTCTTCGCGCCGGCGGTCGGCGGTGACGTCGCTGAGTATCGCCAGCCAGGCCGCCTCGCCGTTCACCCATTCGATGCGGCGGCGACGGATCAGCAGGCAGCGCTCGCCGGTAACGATGAACTCCTGGCCGATATCCTCGCCCTCGCCGGCCTTCAAACCCGGCAGCAACACGCAGCACGGCGCGTCGGCATCGCCCACTTGCCACAATTCGGCGAAACCGGGATTGGCGTACAACAGCTGGGCGCTGTCCTCGTCCACCACGCACACCCCGGCGGCCAGACCATTCAGCACGGTGAGGAAGCGGCTGTGGGCAGCGTCCATTTCCTTGCGCTGGCGCTGGCGCTCGGTGATGTCGAACATAGAGGCGATCCAGCCGCGCTGGTCGCCGTCCTCCTCCACCAACGGCGTGGCGAATAGCCTTACCACCAAGGTGTCGCCGCGCTTGCGCATCAAGGTCAGTTCGAAGCCCTGCTCCGGCTGGCGGTTGTCGCGCACCGCGTCCATCGCGTCGGCCAGCACGCCGTGCTGGTCGGCCGGCCAGAATGGATGCGGCGGGTGGCTGCCCACCAGCTCCTCCGGCGAGAAGCCCAGCATGTCGCAGAAGGCGCGGTTGACACGGACGATCTCTCCTTCCAGTCCGATCGCCACCAGGCCGCTTTTCATCGAATCCTCTATCGCCTGCCTGAGCGACACCTCCTTGGCCAGCCGCTGCTCGGCCAGCAAGCGCTCGCGCATGTGGCGGCGGATGCGCCACACCGCGTACAGCAGGGTCAGCAGCAGCAGCGCGATCACCACCGTCAGCACCGGCAGCGTCAGCCCCAGGCCGCTGCGGTAGCTGACCGCGCGCAGGTAGAGGCCGTAGCCGGGCGGATCGAAGCTGGTCTGGTGCGAGATGTTGCCGGGCTGCTCGGCGGCGTCGAACTTCTGCGCCAGCGTCTTGCCCCCCAGATCGATGATGCTGATGTAGTTCTTGGAGGCGATCCACCACGGCACCTGGTGGTACAGCAGCGCGTCCAGCTGATAGGACAGGCGCAGCCCGCCCAGCAGCCGGCCGTCGTGGACGATGGGAATCGCCAGGTCGAAGCGGTACTTGCCGTCCTGCCCCTGGTAGGGCGCGCCGTAGCTATTGCGCAGCAGGCGTCCTGCGCGCCACATCGCGTCGTACTCCGGCAGCCCCAGCTGCCGCTGGTCGCGGCGCAGGCCGTGCGGGTCCCATTCCACCTGGCGGTCCATGCCGATTCTTTCCAGCGTCACCAGTTCCGGATTCTCGCGCAGGTAGAACGCCGCCAGCTGGGCGAAACGCCGGCTGTCCACCTTGCCGGCGGCGATGTCCCGCGCCAGCGCCTCGCCCCATTCCTGATGCGCCTCCAGATGCATGCGCAGCGACTGCTCCAGCCACAGCACTTCCTGGATCAGGTTGTCCTGCTGCTCGTCCCGCCAGTCGCGGTACACCAGGTAGCTGAGGCTGCACAAGGCCAGCAGCAGCGCCAGCAAGGCCAGGCTGGCGCCCAGCCACAGCTGATGGGGAATGCGGCGGATGCGGGAGTGGGATGGGGGCATGGCGGACAACCGGACAATGGAACGCGTTAGATGATACCGCGGCCGCGGACCGGCAGGGAGCATGCCCATGTTCTGGAATTCCCTAATGGCCAAACCGCCATAGAGCTTCTACTTTACCCACAACAACAACCGGCACGAGCCGGGCCTGACACTACAACGCTACAAATGGATGGAGATCCCTACATGAAACTGAAGCATGCCGCGCTGGCCGTCTGCGCCAGCCTCGCCCTCTCCGGATTCGCCCAGGCGGCCGGCGAGATCGTCATCAAATTCAGCCACGTGGTGTCGCCGGACACCCCCAAGGGCAAGGCCGCCGAATACTTCAAGAAGCTGGCCGAGCAACGCACCCACGGCAAGGTGAAGGTCCAGGTCTACCCCAACAGCCAGCTGTACAAGGACAAGGAAGAGCTGGAGGCGCTGCAGCTGGGCGCGGTGCAGATGCTGGCCCCCAGCCTGGCCAAGTTCGGCCCGCTGGGCGTGAAGGAATTCGAAGTCTTCGACCTGCCCTATGTGTTCGACAACTACGACCAGGTCAACAAGGTGATGCACGGTCCGCTCGGCAAGCAATTGCTGGGCAAGCTGGAGGGCAAGGGCATCAAGGGCCTGGCCTACTGGGACAACGGCTTCAAGAATTTCTCGGCCAACAAGCCGATCAAGACCCCGGCCGACCTCAAGGGCATGAAGATCCGCATCCAGTCGTCCAAGGTGCTTGAGGAAGAAATGCGCACCCTGGGCGCGTTGCCGCAGGTGATGGCCTTCTCCGAGGTCTACCAGGCGCTGCAGACCGGCGTGGTGGACGGCACCGAGCTGGAAGCGTCCAACCTGTACACCAGCAAGGCCTACGAAGTGCAGAAGAACCTGACGCTGACCCAGCACGGCTTCCTCGGCTACGCGCTGATCGTCAACAAGAAGTTCTGGGACGGTTTGCCGGCCGACGTCCGCACCCAGCTGGACAGCGCGGTGCAGGACGCCTCCGTCTACGCCAACAAGATCGCCAAGGAAGAGAACGACAAGGCCGTGGCGGCGATCAAGGCATCCGGCAAGACCAAGGTCTACGTCCCCACGCCGCAGGAGCGCGACGCGTTCAAGAAAGCGCTGCTGCCGGTGCACCAGAAAATGGCTTCCCGCATCGGCCCCGATCTGCTAAAGCAGATTTATAAAGAAACCGGTTTCAACCCCGGCAAGTAACAGGCCGACGGCCGCGCATCGCCCGATGCGCGGCTGCGCTGCGCGCATAGGAAATCCCGCCATGCTGAAATTCCTCGACCACCTCGAGGAGTGGATGATTGCCTGTCTGATGGGTGCCGCCACCCTGATCACTTTCGTAGCCGTGCTGCACCGCTACGGCTCCGGCATTCCCGCTCTTCAACCGTATCTCGCCCACATCAATCTGGCGTGGGCGCAAGAACTCACCGTCTATCTGTTCGTCTGGATGGCCAAGTTCGGCGCCGCCTACGGCGTGCGCACCGGCATCCACGTCGGCGTCGACGTGCTGATCAACCGCCTGCCCGACAAGACCCGCGGCCGCTTCATCGTGTTCGGCCTGCTGGCCGGCGCGCTGTTCACCGGCGCAGTCGCCGTGATGGGCGGCGATTTCGTCTGGAACATCGCCCACACCGACCAGACCTCGCCCGACCTGGAAGCGCCGATGTGGCTGGTCTACCTGGCCATCCCGGCCGGCTCCACGCTGATGTGCTTCCGCTTCCTGCAGGTGGCCTGGAACTTCGTCAAGACCGGCAGCCTGCCCAAGCATGACCACGACCACGTCGACGGCATCGAAGGCGACGACACGCTGGACAACCTTCACCCGCGCGACATGCATCACGGAGGCCGTCCATGAGCGCCCTGATCATCTTCGGCCTGCTGCTGGCGCTGATGCTGACCGGCATGCCGATCTCCATCTCGCTGGGCCTGACCGTCCTCACCTTCCTGTTCACCATGACCGACGTGCCGATCACCTCCGTCGCGCTCAAGTTGTTCACCGGCATCGAGAAGTTCGAGATCATGGCGATCCCCTTCTTCATCCTGGCCGGCAACTTCCTGATGCACGGCGGCGTGGCGCGGCGGATGATACGCTTCGCCACCACCCTGGTCGGCCACTGGTACGGCGGCCTTGGCCTCGCCGGCGTGGTGTCCTGCGCGCTGTTCGCGGCGATCACCGGCTCCTCGGTCGCCACCGTCGTCGCCGTCGGATCCATCATCCTGCCGGCGATGCTGAAGCAAGGTTACCCGGCCCGCTTCGGCGCCGGCGTGATCACCACTTCCGGCGCGCTGGGCATCCTGTTTCCGCCGTCGATCAACCTGGTGATGTTCAGCATCGCCACCGCCGGCATGAGCGTCACCGGCCCGGACGGCAACGCGGTCTCCACCGCCTCGGTCGGCCAGCTGTTCATTGCCGGCGTGCTGCCCGGCCTGTGCCTGTCCTTTCTATTGGGCATGACTACCTGGTTCCGCGCCAGGAAGTTCGACTATCCGCGCCTGCCCAAGGCCAGCTGGGGCGAGCGCTGGAGCGCGTTCCGCGACTGCGTGTGGGGCCTGCTGCTGATCGTGCTGGTGATAGGCGGCATCTACAGCGGCGTGTTCACCCCCACCGAGGCGGCGGCGATGGCCGCGGTGTACGCCTTCGTGATCGCGGTGTTCGTCTACAAGGACATGAAGCTGCCGGACGTGCCCAAGGTGCTGATCAACGCCGCGTCGATGAGCGCGATGCTGCTCTACATCATCACCAACGCGGTGCTGTTTTCCTTCCTGATGGCGTCCGAGCAGATCCCGCAGACCATGGCGGCCTGGATGGCCAGCCAGGGCTTCGGCATCGTCGCCTTCCTGCTGCTGACCAACATCCTGCTGCTGGCGGCCGGCAACTTCATGGACCCGTCGGCCATCGTGCTGATCATGGCGCCCATCCTGTATCCGGTGGCGGTGAAGCTGGGCGTCAACCCGGTGCACTTCGGCATCCTGATCGCGGTCAACATGGAAGTGGGCATGTGCCACCCGCCGGTGGGATTGAACCTTTACGTCGCGTCGGGGATCACCAAGATGGGGATCACCGAGCTGACGGTGGCGGTGTGGCCGTGGCTCTTGACCATGCTGGGCTTCCTGCTGGCCGTCACCTTCATCCCGGAAATCTCGCTGTGGCTGCCGCGGATGCTGGGCATGATGAATTGAGCTTCCCGCGTCAGATGACATGCCGCCGCGATGGGCTTTGCCCGTCGCGGCTTTTGTCCGACACGGCATAGCCCGGGCCTGGCATAAGTCTTATAATGCGAGGCTGATTCTCCCTTACCAACATAAAAGAACATCTCTCAATCAGGAGCCTGCGAATGGACGAGCAATTGCGCCAAAGCGCACTGGAGTTTCACCAGTTCCCGACACCGGGCAAGATTCAGGTTGCCCCGACCAAGCCGCTGACCACCCAGCGCGATCTGGCACTGGCCTACTCCCCCGGCGTGGCCGCCCCATGCGACGCCATCGTCGAAGACCCGCTCAACGCCTACAAGTACACCGCCCGCGGCAACCTGGTGGCCGTGATCTCCAACGGCACCGCGGTGCTGGGCCTGGGCAACATCGGCGCGCTGGCCAGCAAGCCGGTGATGGAAGGCAAGGGCGTATTGTTCAAAAAATTCGCCGGCATCGACGTGTTCGACATCGAAGTCAACGAACTGGATCCTGACAAGCTGGTGGACATCATCTGCTCGCTGGAGCCGACCTTCGGCGGCATCAACCTGGAAGACATCAAGGCGCCGGAGTGCTTCTACATCGAGAAGAAGTGCCGCGAGCGCATGGGCATCCCGGTCTTCCACGACGACCAGCACGGCACCGCCATCGTGGCCGCCGCCGCGGTGCTGAACGGCCTGCGCCTGGTGAAGAAGGAAATCGGCGAAGTGCGCGTGGTGGCCTCCGGCGCCGGCGCCGCCGCCATCGCCTGCCTGGACCTGTTGGTGGCCCTGGGCGTGAAGCGCGAAAACATCACCATCTGCGACTCCAAGGGCGTGGTCTTCATCGGCCGCGACGAGAAGCTGGACGAGTCCAAGCTGCGTTACGCCATCAAGGACAACGGCTGGCGCAAGCTGGCCGACGCGATGGCCGGCTCCGACATCTTCATGGGCCTGTCCGGCCCGCGCCTGGTGTCGCAAGACATGGTCAAGTCCATGGCCCGCGATCCGCTGATCCTGGCGATGGCCAACCCGGAACCGGAAATCCTGCCGCCGCTGGTCAAGGAAGTGCGCCCGGACGCCATCATCGGCACCGGCCGCTCGGACTTCCCGAACCAGGTCAACAACGTGCTGTGCTTCCCCTTCATCTTCCGCGGCGCGCTGGACGTGGGCGCCACCACCATCAATGAAGAGATGAAGCTGGCCACCGTGCGCGCGATCGCCGACCTGGCGATGGCCGAACAAAACGACGTGGTGGCCACCGCCTACGGCGACCAGGAATTGTCCTTCGGTCCGGAATACGTGATTCCCAAGCCGTTCGACCCGCGCCTGATCGTCAAGATCGCCCCGGCCGTGGCCAAGGCCGCGATGGATTCCGGCGTCGCCACCCGCCCGATCGAGGACTTCGACGCCTACGCCGACCAGCTGGCCCAGTTCGTGTACAAGACCAACTTGTTCATGAAGCCGGTGTTCGCCCAGGCCAAGAAGGATCCGAAGCGCGTGGTGATGACCGAGGGCGAGGACGAGCGCGTGCTGCACGCCACCCAGGAAATCGTCACCCAGGGCCTGGCCAAGCCGATCCTGGTGGGCCGCCCCAGCGTGATCGAGAAGCGCATCGAAAAACTGGGCCTGAAGCTGCGCCCGGGCATCGATTTCGAACTGGTCAACAACGAATCCGATCCGCGCTTCAACACCTACTGGCAGGACTACTACCAGCTGATGAAGCGCAAGGGCGTGTCGCAGGAACAGGCTCGCCGCCGCGTGATCGGCAACACCACGCTGATCGGCGCGATGATGGTGCGCCGCGGCGACGCCGACGCGCTGATTTGCGGCACCTACGGCCCGTACCGCCAGCACTTCGACATCCTGGAGAACGTGCTCGGCTACGCCAATGAAGACAAGGTGGCCAGCGCGATGAACGCGCTGATCCTGCCGACCGGCAACATCTTCATCACCGACACCTACGTCAATGCCGAGCCGAACGCCGAGCAGCTGGCCGCCATCACCAAGATGGCGTCCGAGTCCATCCAGCGCTTCGGCATCCAGCCGAAGGCCGCGCTGCTGTCCAACTCCAGCTTCGGCGCGCTGAACACCGCGTCGGCGCAGAAGATGCGCGCCGCCTTCGACCTGATCCGCGAAGCTCAGCCGGAGCTGGAAATCGACGGCGAAATGCAGGGCGACGCCGCGCTGGTGGAAAGCATCCGCCAACAGGCGATGCCGGATTCCACGCTGAAGGGTTCGGCCAACCTGTTGATCATGCCGAACGTGGAAGCCGCCAACATCAGCTACAACCTGCTGCGCGTGTCGGCGTCCGACGGCGTGACCATCGGCCCGATCCTGATGGGCATGGCCAAGCCGGCTCACATCCTGACCCCGATCTCGTCAGTGCGCCGCATCGTCAACATGGTGGCGCTGGCCTCGGTCGACGCCCAGGTTGCCGTACAACAGGGCTGATCCGGCGTCTCAGGCGTCTTATACTGAACGGGCAAGCATCGCTTGCCCGTTTTTCATTGCAGGAAAATGTCGATGAGCCAAGAAAACCACAACGACCCGTTCGCCCTGTTCCGCCAGTTCTGGCAACAAGCCACGCCGCCCGGCATGCAGGCCTTCCTGCCGCCGATGTCGGAAGAGGAGATCGACCGCAAGCTGGCCGAGCTGAAAGTGGTGGAAGGCTGGCTGACCATGAACATGGGCGTGCTGGCGATGCAGATCAAGACGCTGGAAATGCAGAAAGCCGCCTTGCACTCGATGCGGCCGAAAGACCCGCCCATTGGCTGAGCCCCGGGCTCCGCTGCGCTGGGCGCCGCTTTTGGCGCTGTGCCTGCTGTGGCTGCTGCCGGGCCTGGTCGGCCACGAACCCTGGAAGCCTGACGAAGCCTACACCTTCGGCCTGGTGCGCCATATCGCCGCCAGCGGCGACTGGGTGGTGCCCACGCTGGCCGGCGAACCCTTCATGGAAAAGCCGCCGCTGTTCTTCATCAGCGCCGCCTGGACCATGCGTCTGTTCGAGGGCTGGCTGGGCGCGCCCGACGCCGCCCGGCTCGCCGCCGGCTTCTGGAACCTGATCGCCTGGCTGGGGCTTGCCGCCGCCGCGCGAGGCCTGTTCGGCCCCGGGCATGGCCGCTGGGCGCTGGTGCTGCTGATCGGCACCGTCGGCCTGCCGCTGCGCGCCCATCAACTGATCACCGACACCGCACTGCTGGCCGGCTTCTGCTGGGGATTGGCGGGATTGAGCCTGGCGTTGATCCGCCCGCTATCCGCCGGGCTGATGCTGGGCGCCGGCGCCGCCATCGCCTTCCTCAGCAAGGGCCTGCTCGGCCCGGGCTGTCTGGCCGCCGCCGCGCTGGCGCTGCTCGCGCATCGCGACTACCGCCGGCCCGCCTATCTGAAAACCCTCGCCATCGCGCTGGCCGCCGCGCTGCCGCTGCCGCTGTGGTGGATGGTCAGCCTGTACCAGCGCAGCCCCGAGCTGTTTCATCTCTGGCTGGACGCCAATAACTTCGGCCGCTTCCGCGGCACCGTCCACCTGGGACCGCGCGCCGCGCGCGGCTTCTACGGACTGACCCTGCCCTGGTACGCGCTGCCGACCTGGCCTCTGGCGCTGTTCGCGCTATGGCGCGCCGCGCGCGCGCGGCAGGACTGGCCCGCCATCCTGCCGCCGCTGGCGGTGGCCGGCTGCACGCTGGCGGTGCTGGCCTCGGCGGCAGACGCCCGCGAACTGTACGCGCTGCCGCTGTTGCCGCCGCTGGCGCTGCTGGCCGTGGCGGGGCTGCGCGGCCTGGGCCGCCCCCCGCGCTGGCTCAACATCGCGCTGGCGCTGCTGCTGTGCGCGCTGACCGCCTATATGCTGCTCTGCGCCGCCGCGCTGAGCTTCCCCCTGGACATCCATCCCGCGCGGGAATGGCTGGGCAGACGCTTCCATGGCTGGACGCCGCAGTTCCAGCCCGGGCGCTGGCTGCTGTTCGCCGCCGCGGCGGCGCTGCTCGTCTGGTGCTGGCGGCAGCCATTGGCCGACGGTTATCGCCTGATCTGGCGCTGGAGCGTTGGCCTGACCCTGCTCTGGTGCGGCATGGCTACGCTATGGCTGCCGGCGTTGGACCACGGCATGCGCTACCGCGAAGCCTTCGCCGCGCTGAAACCCGGCCCGGCGGCCCTGATCCGGCCCGGAGACTGCGTCGCCAGCCTGGGCCTGGGCGAGCCCCAGCGCGCCTTGCTGGAATACTACGCGGGCCTGCGCACGCAACGCCTGGAAGCCGCGGGCGGCTCCGGCAGCTGCCGCTGGCTGCTGCTGCAAACGCTGCACGACCAGATTCCGCCGCCCTACGACAAATTGTATCCCGTCTACGTTTTCCAACGGCCGGGCGACCACAAGGAACGCTTCCGCTTGTATAGCCTGAGGTGAATTGGCATTTTTCATCATGACAGCGCTATCCTGCGTCACATTCCGTCACACTGTCCCACATAACTATTAACAAATTCTTGTGCAAATTTATCTTATCCTGACATTCCCAAGGATGAGGTATTGCATGACTGTCACAAACTCCGTGGATTTGTTCTGGTCGCTGGCGACGGGTGAGTTCTCCCGGCGCGACGGTTTCGATCAAGGCAAGAACCGCTTCAAATTCGTCTTCCGCGGCATGCTGACGCTGCCGTGGACGCTGCGCTGGCTGGATACCTTCCGCCAGTCGCAGACGCTATTGACCTATCTGCGCCGCAATCCACGGCTGGCCAGCAAGCTCCACCGCCCCTACCTGTACCGCTCGCTGGGATGCCGCGGCAAGCTGGAGGCGCTATGCGCGCACTACCAGCTGCTGGAGCAGCGCTTCTCCGCCGACATCCGCGCCCAGTTGCTGTCCAGCGCGCCGCTGCGCCTGGCCGATATCGCCGGCAAGAACGATTGCCGCCTGCTGTTGCTGCTCACGCATCAACACAACTTCGACAAGGAAGGGGAAATGTCGCTGCAGGTTTGCGACGCGGAGCAAGTGCCGCTGGCCACGCTGACCTTCACGCTGACCCGCCGCGGCGACAAGATGGCGATAGTGATCGGCGGCCTGCAGGGCCCGCGCAAACCCTATGGCGCGGAGCAGGTGCAGCTGGCGACCAAGGCCGCCCATGGCCTGTTCCCGAAACGGCTGGCGATGGAAGCGCTGACCGCGCTGGCGCGCAAGATCGGCGCGGACGAGATTCTGGCAGTCGGCAACAGGGAGCACATCTACAGCTCCTGGCGCTATCGCCGGCATTTCTTCGCCGACTACGACAGCTTCTGGCAAACCATGGAAGCCGAGGCCGCGGACGACAAGCTGCGCTTCTACCGCATCCCGCTGACGCTGCCGCGCAAGGCGATGACCGACATCGCCAGCAAGAAGCGTTCGGAATACCAGCGCCGCTACAACCTGCTGGACGATCTCACCGCCCAGACCCTGGCCGCCGTTTGAAGTCCGGTCAGGCCGGGCGCTCCAGCGTGAACGCCTCCTCTGCCAGGCTGTAGCGGTTGCCGCCCAGCTTGCCCACCGCCTGCAAGGCCTGCTCGTCTATCGCGCCGTCGCGCCACAGGCCGTCGGCGACATGGATGTATTTCACTTCGGCCAGCACCAGGTTGCCGGCGCCGCTGCCGTGGCCGAAGGTCAGGCACTGGTGCAACGCGCACTCCAGCCTCACCGGCGCCTCGGCCACGCCCGGCGGCTTGACCGTCACGCTGCCCATCTTGGCCACGCCGGCCAGCTCGAACTCGTCGATGTCGGCCGGATAGGCGCCGCAACTGGCGTTCATCGCCGCCGCCAGCGGCTGGCTGACGATGTTGACCACCAGCTCGCCAGTCAGGCGGATATTGGCCAGCGTGTCCTTGTCCCGCTCCGGCGCCTGCTTCAGGATGCTGATGCCGAGCAGCGGCGGATTGACGCTCATCACGTTGAAGAAGGAAAACGGCGCCAGATTGCACACGCCTTTCAAATCCTGAGTGCTGACCCAGGCGATGGGACGCGGCAACACGCAGCCCACCAGCAGCTGATACAGATTCGTCCGTTCCAATTGCTGCACATTGAACTCCATCTCGTTCTTTCACCTGCGTCAGACTTCGAATGCCAACATTCTAATGTGCATGGCCGCCGCCGCACCAGCCGCTTTTTGTCGGCGATTCAACTGGTTTGCCACAGCGCCAGCCGTTAAAATGCCGGGATGAACGCACCCCGCTTTGTCCATCTTCGCCTCCACTCGGAGTTTTCCATCACCGACGGCATCGTCCGCCTCGACGACGCGGTCAAGCGCGCCGTCAAGGATCAGATGCCCGCGCTCGGCGCGTCCGACCTGATGAATCTGTTCGGCATGGTCAAGTTCTACAAGAGCTGCCGCAACAAGGGCATCAAGCCCATCGTGTCGGCCGACATCTGGCTGGAGAACGAGGAAGACCGGGACAAGCCTTACCGTTTGCTGCTGACGGCGAAGAACCGCGAGGGCTACCGCCGGCTGTGCGAACTGCTGACCGAGGCGTTCAGCCACAACCAGTACCGCGGCCGCGCCGAGATCAAGCGCGAATGGCTGGCGTCCGGCGACAACAGCAACCTGCTGTGCCTGTCCGGCGCCCACCTGGGCGACGTCGGCATCGCCTTGTCCATGGGCCAGCGCGACGAGGCGCGACGCCGCGCGGAGTACTGGGAAAAGCTGTTCCCGGGCGCGTTCTATCTGGAAATCCAGCGCGTGGACAGCGCCCAGGTGGAAAACGTGGTGCAGGCCACGCTGTGGCTGGCCGGCGAGCTGGAGCTGCCGGTAGTCGCCACCCACCCGATCCAGTTCATGGAGAAGGAAGACTTCAAGGCGCACGAGGCGCGAGTGTGCATCGCAGAAGGCTACACCCTGGGCGACAAACGCCGGCCGCGCAGCTTCAACGAATGCCAGTATTTCCTCAGCGCCGAAGAAATGGAAGCCCGCTTCGCCGATATCCCGGAGGCGCTGGCCAACACGGTCGAAATCGCCAAGCGCTGCAATATCTCGGTGGTGCTAGGCAAGAACTACCTGCCGCTGTTCCCGACGCCGGACGGCATGTCGCTGGACGACTTCCTGGTCCACGAAGCCCAGCGCGGCCTGGAGGAGCGGCTGAAGCAGCTGTACCCGGACGAGGCGGAACGCCTGGAGAAACGCCCGGAGTACGACGCCCGGCTGAAGTTCGAGTGCGACACCATCATCCAGATGGGCTTCCCCGGCTACTTCCTGATCGTGGCGGACTTCATCCAGTGGGGCAAGGCCAACGGCTGCCCGGTGGGTCCGGGCCGGGGTTCCGGCGCCGGCTCGCTGGTGGCCTACAGCCTGTCCATCACCGATCTGGATCCGCTGAAGTACGCGCTGCTGTTCGAACGCTTCCTGAACCCGGAACGGGTGTCCATGCCCGACTTCGACGTCGACTTCTGCCAGGAAAACCGCTGGCGGGTGATCGAATACACCCGCCGCAAGTACGGCGAGGAGGCGGTGAGCCAGATCGCCACCTTCGGCACCATGTCGTCCAAGTCGGTGATCCGCGACGTCGGCCGGGTGCTGGACCTGCCCTTCGGCCTGTGCGACCGCCTGTCCAAGCTGATTCCGCTCGAGGCCAACAAGCCGCTGAGCCTGACCAAGGCGATGGAGGTGGAGCCTCAGATCGGCGAGATCATCGAGAGCGAAGGCGCGGGCGAGCTGATCGAGCTGGCGATGACGCTGGAAGACCTGACCCGCGGCATCGGCATGCACGCCGGCGGCGTCTTGATCGCGCCGGGCAAGCTGACCGACTTCTGTCCGCTGTACATCGCCAGCGGCGACGGCGCCTCGCCCGTCTCCCAGTTCGACAAGGACGACGTCGAGCAGATCGGCCTGGTGAAGTTCGACTTCCTGGGCCTGCGCAACCTGACAATCATCGAGCTGGCGCAGAAGTACATCAAGGACACCACCGGCGAGGACGTGGACGTCGCCCACCTGCCGCTGGACGACAAGCCCGCCTACAAGGTGTTCGCCACCGCCAACACCACCGCCGTGTTCCAGTTCGAGTCCACCGGCATGAAGAAGATGCTGGTGGAGGCCAAGCCCAGCAAGTTCGAGGAAATCATCGCCTTCGTGGCCTTGTACCGCCCGGGCCCGATGGACCTGATCCCGGACTTCATCCAGCGTATGCACGGCGCCAAGTTCGAGTACCTGCACCCGCTGTTGGAGCCGGTGCTGGCGCCGACCTACGGCATCATGGTGTACCAGGAGCAGGTGATGCAGTCGGCCCAGGTGATCGGCGGCTACTCTCTCGGCGGCGCCGACTTGCTGCGCCGCGCGATGGGCAAGAAGAAGGTCGAGGAAATGGTGGCGCAGCGCGCCATGTTCGTGGAAGGCGCCGACAAGCAGGCCATTCCGGAATCCAAGGCCAACGAAATCTTCGACTACATGGAGAAGTTCGCAGGCTACGGCTTCAACAAGTCGCACGCCGCCGCCTACGCGCTGGTGGCCTACCACACCGCCTGGCTGAAGGCCCACCACTGCGCGGCCTACATGGCGGCGACGATGTCCACCGAATTGGACAACACCGACCAGCTGAAGGTGTTCTACGACGACTGCCAGGACAGCAAGAACGGCATCGATTTCCTGCCGCCAGACGTCAACCACGGCTTCTACCGCTTCGTGCCGGTCAACCGCAAGCAAATCCGCTACGCGCTGGGTGCGATCAAGGGCACCGGCGAATCGGCGGTCAACCACATCGTCGAGGCGCGCGAAGCCGGCGGACCGTTCACCGACCTGTTCGATTTCTGCAAACGCACCGACAAGAAGCTGGTCAACAAGCGCGTGATCGAGGCGCTGATCCGCGCCGGCGCCTTCGACGCCATCGAACCCAACCGCGCGCTGCTGTTCGCCAACGTCGGCCTGGCGATGGAAGCCGCCGAGCAGGAGCACGCCAACGCCAACCAGGGCGGCCTGTTCGACATGTTCGGCGACGACGTCGCGCCGGCGGTGGAAATGGTGGCCACCCGGCCGTGGAGCGACGCGGTCAAGCTGGCCGAGGAAAAGCTCGCGATCGGCTTCTACCTGTCCGACCACCCGTTCTCCTCTTACGAGAAAGAAGTGCGCGGCTTCATCAAGACCACGCTGTCCCGCCTCAGCCCACGCAAGGAGCCGCAGCTGTTGGCCGGCTTCGTCACCGGCATCCGGGTCAAGGTGGGCAACCGCGGCAAGATGGCCTTCGTCCAGCTGGACGACGGCACCGCCAAGCTGGAAGTCAGCCTGTTCGCCGAGAGCTTCGAGCTGAACCGCGACAAGCTGAAGGAGGACGTGGTGCTGGTGGTGGAAGGCAAAGTCAGCGAGGACAGCTTCTCCGGCGGCCTGCGCATCGTCGTAGACAAGCTGCACAGCCTGGGCGAGGCGCGCAGCCGCTACGCCCGCGGCCTGGCGCTGCAGCTGCCGGCCAAGCCCGACATCGCCCGCCTGAAGGCGGAACTGCATCCGTTCAAGAGCCAGGACGCCGGCAGCCTGGTGCGGCTGGCCTACAACAACGGCAAGGCCAAGGGCGAACTGATGCTGCCGCAGGAATGGGGCGTGCGCCTGGACGACGGCCTGCTGCTGGCGCTGACCGAGTGGCTGGGAGAAGGCAAGGTCAGAGTGCTGTGGTAAGGCCCCGGCGCCAAGCCGCTTCTTCCCGCGCCGCCGTTCGCTCGAACGGCGGCGTTTTTCATTCCGGCGCGCCGCCTTGCCAGCGGCCGCTCCCTGTCCCTATCATGCCGATGAGCGCCTGAAACGCGGGCGGCGCCTGGCCGGCGTCAGCTGGAAACCCAAGCCTGGCGGGCATTGTCGCTCCGCTGTCGCCTATCTGTCGCCCCGCTGTCGTTGTCTCTTGCCCTAAGCGCCGCCACACTGCGTCCAGTGATCGAACGGAGGTTTTATGCTGATACAGAAACTGAGGCTACAACGCGGCTGGTCGCAACAACAACTGGCTGATCTGAGCGGTCTGAGCGTGCGCACCGTCCAGCGCATCGAGCGCGGCCAGGGCGCCAGCGTCGAGTCGCTGAAGTCGCTGGCCTCCGTGTTCGAGATCGATTTCTCGGAACTGAACCAGGAGCCCGCCATGACCGACTTGACCGCCCCCGATACCGCCGCCGCGCCAGTAGCCTCCCGCGAACTGGAAGAAATGCTGGCGCTGCAACACGTGAACCGCCTCAAGCGCTTTTACCGCCACCTGGCGCAATACGCGCTGGTGATGGCGCTGCTGGCCGCGGTCAATCTGCTGACCTCGCCGCACCGACTATGGGTGGTCTGGCCGGCGCTGGGTTGGGGCATAGGCCTGCTGCTGCAGGCGGTCAACACTTTCGAGCTGCTGCCCATCCTGGGCCCGGACTGGGAGAAGCGGCAGGTGGAGAAGCGGCTGGGCCGCAAGCTGTCGTCCTGACAAGCGGACGCCTGAGCGGCGCCCGCCAGGCCTGGGCACCGCTCAGCCGGTGACGCTGGCGGCGCCGGTTTCCACGTGGCCGACCAGGCGGCGCAGGAAGTTGGCGTCGTTAGTGCAACTGACGGTGAAGTCGTACCAGCCGTACACGCCGGACAGGTTCCAGCTCAGTATCTGGCTGCCGCCGTTCGCCACGCTGACCTGCTGCGGCGCGGAGCCGCCGTAGCCGTTGCCGCTGATCTGGAAGGTCACCGGCGATTTGCCGCCGTTGCTCAGCTGCAGCGTCAACTGCGGCACGCCCGCCACCACCGATGCCGCGCCCACCGCCTCCAGCACGCCGGTCGCGCTGCGGAGATTGCCGACGAAGCGGCGCAGGAAGCCGTTCGGGCCATACATCGTCAGGTCGTAGAACCCGCCGCCGTAAGTCTGGGCGTGGAAATAGTCCTTGATCTCGCCGCCGGCCGGCACGTCGTACTGCCACGGGCCGTCGCTGCGGTACTGGTTGGCGTAGATCGAATAGTGGACAGCCTGGCTGCCGCTGTTCTGCATGTGCGTCCAGAAGATGCCGCCGGCGACGTCGGTGCTGCCGTAGCCGTTGCACTGGTAAGGCAGCGCCCGCGCCGGACGGCGGCCGCCATCGGCCAGCGGCATCTGGCCCGGCACCGGCGCGGTCGGCGCCGGCCAGTTCTTGCTCTGCTGCGCCTGGGTCAGCAGCGCGGCGGTATCGGGGAAGGCCGGCACGCTGGGGTTGCGATTGGAGAAATCCAGCGCGCTGGAAAGATCGCCGCAGACCTGCCGGCGCCAGGCCGAGATGTTCGGCTCCTGCACGCCGGTCCAGGTTTCCAGGAAGCGGATCACCGAGGTGTGGTCGAACACTTGCGAACAGACATGGCCGCCGCGGCTCCACGGCGACAGCACCAGCATCGGCACCCGCGGCCCCAGGCCGATGGGCTTGCCGCCGATGAACTCGGCGGCGGTTCCTGCCGGCGGCACCGGCGGCGGCATGTGATCGAACAGGCCGTCGTTTTCGTCGTAATTGAGCAGCAGCACGGTGGACGCCCATACGTCCGGATTGGCGGTCAGCGCCTGCAGCACGCGGTCCAGCAGGTAGGCGCCGGCGGCCGGCGGCGCGCTCGGGTGTTCGGAATACGCTTCCGGCGCGACGATCCACGACACCTGCGGCAGCGTGCCGTTGACCGCGTCGTTGCGGATGGCGGCCACCAGATCCTGCACCGAGTTGCCGCTGACCTTGGGCACCGAGCTCATGCCGCGGTCGCACAACGGATTGCCCGGCTTGGCGCTGCGGTACTGGTTGAACCAGGCCAGCGCGTTGTCGTCGTAGTTGTCGCCCAGCACTTGGTACACCTTCCAGCTGACGCCGGCCGCCTGCAGCCGCTCCGGATAGGTGGTCCAGCTGTAGCCCTTCTCGCTGTTGTCTATCACCGGCCCGCCGTTCTTGCCGGCCGGGTCCACCATGCCGCTCCACAGGTAGAGTCGGTTGGGATTGGTCGGCCCCTGCACCGAGCAGAAATAGTGGTCGCACAGCGTGAAGGCGTCGGCCAGCGCGTAATGGTAAGGAATGTCTGCGCGGGTGAAGTAGCCCATGGTCAGGCTGCTCTTGGCCGCGATCCAGCCATCGTACTTGCCCTGGTTCCAGGCGGCGTGGGTGCCGGTCCAGGAGTGGTCCAGATCGGTCAGGTACTGGGCGTTGGTGCGGCTGGTGTCCAGGCGGAACGGGTATTCGCCGTTGGACAGATTGGGCTGGCGGAACACGCTGCTGCCGTTGCGCAGCTGCAGCGCGCTGCGGTCGCCGAAGCCGCGCGCGCCGCCCAGCGCGCCGAAATAATGGTCGAAAGACCGATTTTCCTGCATGAACACCACCACATGCTTGACCGCCGACAGGCTGCGCCCGGCCGGACGTATCGCCATCGCGGCGGCAAGGCCCGGCGGCAGCGCGCCGGCGGCCATGCCGGCGGCCGACAGCTTGATAAACTCACGACGTGACATCTCGCTCATGACAACGCTCCGTAAATTTTCAGGATTCATGACCCTGGCAAGCCAGGCCAAGCGCGCAGTGTGCTCATGCAATGTGATGGCTTGATTAAAGGACAGCCGGCGGCGATCGGCGAGGCGCCGCTGGCAGACCGGACAGCGAAACCGGATTCGGTCCGCCGCGTCCGCTTCCCTTTTCCATCCGGCGCGCATCGATTAACCTTGCCCGCTCGACACACCCAAGCAGGATGCCCGCCATGCAGTTACGCCAGGTCCGCCTGTCCGACCTTCCCGCCGTGTTCGCCATCGAGCAGGCGGTGTTCGGCAGCCACGTCTACCCCGACTTCTTTTTCCGCCAGGCGCTGGACCTGTGGCCGGACTGGTTCTGGCTGGCCGAAGACGAGACCGGCGCGCCCGCCGGCTACGCGCTGGGCGCGCCGTCCCAGGAGCCGGACCAGTTGTGGCTGCTGTCGCTGGCGCTGCTGCCGTCCTGCCGCGGCCGCGGCGCCGGCAAGGCCTTGATGCTGGCGGCGCTGCAGGCGATGCAGCCGCGCGCACGCAGCATCCGCCTGACCGTGGACCCGGCCAATCCGGCGGCGGCGCTGTACCGCAAGCTGGGTTTCGCCGAGATCGGCGCGGAGGCCGACTACTTCGGCCCCGGCGAGGCCCGCTTGCTGCTGGAGTGGCAACCCGGCTGACATGCGCTACACTGGCGCTTTTGCCCGATTGAAGCGCCGATGAAGTCCGCATTGCTACAGCGCCTGCTGGCCGCCCTCACCCTGGCCGCCTGCCTCGGCTATTTCCTGGTCCTGGCGCTGCGCCCGGACTGGCTGTCCGGCTGCGTCGCCGGCCTGCCGCTGTCCATCCTGCTGGCGCTGGCGGTGATCCTGCTGCTGTGCCTAGTATCCACGCTGTACAGCCGCGTGGGCGACGGGGAGGACGCATGAGCGCGTCCCAGCTGCTGTTCCTGGCGCTGACGCTGCTGACCCTGGGCCTGACCGCCGCCGCCCGCCGCCGCACCGCCTCCCTCAATGACTTCTACACCGCCGGCGGCCGTCTGCCCGCCTGGCAGAACGGCTTGGCGCTGGCCGGCGACTACCTGTCCGCCGCCGCCTTCCTCGGCGCCGCCGGCATGTACCTGGGCCAGGGCTACGACTCGCTGGCCTACGCGGTGGGCACGCTGGCCGGCTGGCCGCTGCTGTTGCTGCTGCTGGCCGGACCGCTGCGCAAGCGCGGCCGCTACACGGTGGCCGGCGTGCTCAGCCAGCGCTTCGACCACGCCGGCGTGCGCCTGGTCAGCATCGCCAGTTCGCTGACGGTGACGCTGTGCTATCTGATCGTGCAGCTGGTGGGCGCCGGCAAGCTGATCGAGTTGCTGTTCGGCCTGCCCTATCTGGCCGCCGTCGGCCTGGTGGGCGCGCTGATGATGGCCTACGTGGCGCTGGGCGGCATGCTGGCCGCCACCTGGGTGCAGATCAGCAAGGCCAGCCTGCTGTTCGTCTGCGCGCTGCTGCTGGCCGCCGGCGTACTGGGACGCTACGGCGGCAGCCCGGCCGCGCTGTTCGCCGCCGCTCACCAGCTGCGCGGCGCGGCCGCCTTCCTGCCGAGCCAGGCGCTGGCCAACCCGGTGGAGGCGCTGTCGCTGGGCCTGGGCCTGAGCCTGGGCCTGCTGGGTCTGCCGCACGTGCTGATGCGCTTCTTCACCGTGGCCGACGCCCGCGCCGCGCGCCGCTCGGTAGGCATCGCTACCTGGCTTGTGGCGGCTTTCTTCCTGCTCAACCTGATCATCGGCTACGGCGCGATGACGCTGATCGGCCCCGATCAGCAATTCCACGGCGCGGACGGCAAGCTGATCGGCGGCGGCAATATGGCGGCGCTGCACCTGGCCGAGCTGCTGGGCGGCGACTTCGCCCGCGCGCTGGTGGCCGCGGTGGCCTTCGCCACCATCCTGGCGGTGGTGGCCGGACTGATGCTGGCCGGCGCCAGCGCGGTCAGCCACGATCTGTACGCCAGCTGGCTGAAGCGCGGCCAGGCCGATCCGCGCCGCGAACTCAAGGTGTCGCGGCTGGCCACGCTGGGCCTGGGCCTGGCGGCGATGCTGCTGTCCACCGCCTTCCAGCAGCTGAACATCGCGGTGATGATGGGCCTGGCCTTCGCCATCGCCGCCTCCGCCAATTTTCCTCTATTGCTGCTGGCGCTGAACTGGCGCGGCCTGACCGCCCGCGGCGTGGTGTGGGGCGGCGTCGCCGGCATCGCTTCGTCGCTGGCGCTGATCGTCTGCGGCCCGGCGGTGTGGGTGGCCGCGCTGGGCCACGCCAAGCCGCTGTTCCCCTACACCAACCCGGCGCTGTTCTCGCTGCCGCTGGCCTTCGCCGCGGCCTGGCTGGGATCGCGCCGGCCGAACTAAGATGATGTCTACGCATTAAAAGAAAGCTATCGCAATGAGCAATCTGATCCTGTACGGCAACCGCTACTCCGGCCACAGCTACAAGGTGAGGCTGGCGCTGATGCTGGCCGACATCTCGCATGACTACGTGCACATCGACATCTCGCTGCCGCGCGGCGAGCGGCCGGAAGACTTCCGCGCCGCCAGCCGCTTCGGCGAAGTGCCGGTGCTGGTGGCCGACGGCGTGCCGCTGTGCCAGTCGAACGCGATACTGCAATGGCTGGCCGACAGCTACGGCGCGCTGGGCGGCGCTCTGGGCGAGCGCCAGCGCATGCGCGAATGGCTGAACTGGGAAACCAACCGCCTGGGCCTGTCGCTGCCCAATCTGCGCGTGTCGCGCGCCTACCGCTCCGCCGGCGCGGAAGTGGAAGCCTGGCTGGAAACGCGGCTGCGCGCCGACCTCTCGGTGCTGGAAGCCGAGCTGGCCGAGCGCCGCTACCTGGCCGGCGACCAGATCAGCATCGCCGACGTGTCGCTCAGCGGCTACCTGTGGTGGCTGTCCGACGCCGGCCTGGCTATCGCCGACTGGCCAAATATCCAGGCCTGGCTCGCCCGCATCGCCGCCCAGCCGGGCTGGCAGCATCCTGACGAGCTGATGTCGCCGGACATCCCGGAGTAAGCCCGCCGGCCGCGGCAAGCCGGCAAGTGGTATGGTTGAAGGCTGACGCGCCCTGTTCCCGCCGCGCGGACCGCCGCGAAAAAGACTGAGGAGAACTGATGAGCCGACCCGACTGCATCAAACACTGGAGCGAGCTGCAAAGCGACAGGCCGCGCTATTACTCCGGCAGCCAGGAGCCGCTGTCGCGCGGCAGCCCGCTGGGCAAGCACTACGGCTTCGCCCGGCTCGGCATCCATCATGAGCTGCTGGAGCCGGGCTGCCGCACCAGTTGGCCGCATGCCGAAAAAACCGAAGACGAGTTCGTCCACGTGCTGGAAGGCACGCCCGATGTCTGGCTGGATGGCAGCCTTTACCGGCTACAGCCGGGCGACTCGGTGGGCTTCAAGGCCGGAGACGGCCTGGCCCACACCTTCATCAATAACACCGAACAGATCGTCCGCCTGCTCTGCGTCGGCGACACCGACCGAGCGGACAACCGCATCCATTACGCCGTACATCCCAAACGCAACCAGTTCCTGGGCGCGCTGCACTGGGACGACGCGCCGGAACGCGAGCTCGGCGGCCACGACGGGCTGCCGGACAAGCTGCGCGAAAACGGCGGGCCATTCTGAGAGCCGCCATCCCAACTGGAATCCGCATGAACGATTTTCTGCCCGCCTTGGCCGCCATCGTCGGCCCGCAACATCTGCTGACCAACGACATCGACACCGCGCCGTACACGCTGGACTGGCGTCGCCGCTACCAGGGTGCGCCGCTGGCCGTCGCGCGTCCGGGCTCCACCGCCGAAGTCTCCGAGGTGGTCAAGCTGTGCCGCGCGCACAAGGTGGCCATCGTGCCGCAGGGCGGCAACACCTCCACCTGCGGCGCGGCGACGCCGGACGGCAGCGGCCGCCAGTTGGTGCTGGCGCTGCGCCGGCTGAACGCCATCCGCGATGTCGACACCGACAACAACGCGCTGACCGTCGAGGCTGGCGTCACGCTGCTGGAGGCGCAGCAGGCGGCCGAAGCCGCCGGCCGGCTGTTTCCGCTGTCGTTGGCCTCGCAAGGGACCTGCCAGATCGGCGGCAACCTGTCCACCAACGCCGGCGGGGTGGCGGTGCTGCGCTACGGCACCATGCGCGAGCTGACGCTGGGGCTGGAGGCGGTGCTGCCTGACGGCCGGGTGCTGAACCAGCTGCAGGGACTGCGCAAGGACACGACGGGACTCGACCTGAAGCAGCTGTTCATCGGCGCGGAAGGCCAGCTGGGCCTGATCACCGCCGCCACGCTGAAGCTGTACCCGCTGCCCAGCGCCCATGCCACCGCGGTGGTCGGCGTCGGAGACATCGAGACGGCGATAGACTGGCTGAACCGGCTGCGCCACCGCTTCGGCGACCGCCTGACCGCCTTCGAAGTGATGGGCGCCAGCTGCCAGCAGGTGCTGCTGCGCCACCATCCGTCGCTGATGCCGTTCTCCGCGCCGTGGCTGATTTTGATCGAGCTGTCCGACGGCGGCGATCCGGCGCCGCTCAACGACGCGCTGGTGGAATGGCTGTCCGTGCAAACCATGACCGACGGCGTGGTCGCGCAAAACGAAACCGAGCGCCGCAAGCTGTGGACGCTGCGCGAAGAAATATCGGAAAGCCAGCGCAAGGACGGCCCCAGCATCAAGCACGACATCGCGGTGCCCACCTCGGCGCTGCCGCGGCTGGTACGCGATTGCGCGGCGGACCTGGACCAGGCCTTCCCCGGCGTGCGCATCGTCGCCTTCGGCCATGCCGGCGACGGCAATCTACATTACAACGTCAGCTTCACCCGGCCCGGCAACGCCGACCTGTTCGACGACGAGGACGCGGTCAACGCCATCGTCTACGACCACGTCTACCGGCTGGGCGGCACGCTGGCGGCCGAGCACGGCGTCGGCCAGTTGAAGAAAGACTGGCTGGTCCGCTACAAGGACCCGCTGGCGCTGGAGCTGATGCGGACCATCAAAGCCGCGCTGGACCCGGACGGGCTGATGAATCCGGGCAAGTGGTTGTAAACCCGCGCGCGTGCTCCATCGGAGAGGATGGCAACGATTCAGATCGCCAAGCGGCCGGTAGTGTCTTCCCATTCCTCCCCGCGCCGCCGCCTCTCCAGCGTCAGCGACCGGTACCACGGCGTCGCAGCGCCATCGACGCCCCAGCGCCAGTCCACATGCTCTCCGGCCAACAGCAGCCGGCAAGGCGCGCCCAGCGCGCCCGCCAGGTGCGCCATCGCCGTGTCCACGGCGACCAAACCATCCAGCTCCGCCAGCAACGCCGCGCTGTCGGCGAAATCCCCCAATTGGGAGCCCCACTCAGCCACGCCATGTTCGAGCAACCATTGCCGTTCGACATCGCTCGGCTCCGGCTGCAGCGAAATCCAGTTGACGCCTCGATCCACCAATAGCGGCAGCAAGGCCTCCGGCCCCGGCAACGAGCGGCAGTGGTCGAACGGATGCTCGGCGCGGCCGCGCCAGACCAGGCCGATGTTGCGGCCGGCCGGCAAGCGCTTCCGCCACGCCTGCCGCAACGCCGGATCGGCCTGCAGATAGGTTTCCGCGCGCGGCTCGAACGCGCGCAAGACCCATGGCAGGCTCATCGAAAACACATGGCAATCATGCGGCGGAAAGTCGGCCGGATAAGCGCCGGCCATCGCCTGCCATTCCACCTGCGGCCATTGCCGGCGGAACAGCGGCAACAGCGGCTCGCGGCATAGCGCGATGACTCGCACCGCGCCCTTTTCGAGCAGCGGATTCAAATAGCGGCTGAACTGGATCGCGTCGCCATAGCCCTGCTCGAACAACACCAGCAGCCTCCGCCCCGCCAAGTCCTCCCCTTGCCAGCGCGGCGTCGGCAAAGCGGGATAGCCGGCCGCCTCCAGCCTCGCCTCGTGATTGGCCCAGCCGGCCGCCCAGTCGCCGCGCGCCAGTTGCAGATAGCCGAGATTCTGCCGCAGCCGGCGGTGGTTCGGCGCCGACGCCAGGCCCTGCCCCCATGCCCGCCCGGCCTCGTCGTCCCGCCCTTGCTCGCGCAAGGCCAGGCCCAGCAGGTTCAGCCAGTCGGCGCGGCCAGGCTCCGTCGCCAGCGCCTGCCGCGCCAGGCTTTCCGCCTCCGCCGCGCGGCCGGTGGCGAGCAGCAGCGAGGCCAGATTGGCCAGCGCGGAGCCGGGCGCAGCCGCGTGGGCGGCGCGCAAATGCCGCTCCGCCTCGTCCCAGCGTCGCTGGGCCATCAGCAACAAACCCAGATTGTTGCCGGCGACGACATGGCCCGGCGCCGACTCCAACGCGCGCCGCAGCATGGCTTCGGCCTTCCCGGCCTCCCCCCTATCCTCCAGCAGCCGCCCCAGCAGCTGCAGCGCCTCGGCATCGTCAGGCGCCTCGTCCAGGCAGGCGCGCAGATGCGCTTCCGCCTCGCGACTTAAGCCCTGCGAATCCAGCAGCCGGCCCAGCTGGTAATGGACGGCCGCCCCAGGCTGGGCAGCCAGCCGGCGGCGGAAGCAGGCTTCGGCCTCGGCCAGCCTGCCGGCGTCCTGCAGCAGATTGCCCAGATTGCCCAGGCTCGCCAGATGATCGGGATCGCGCGCCAGTTCGGAGCGGTAGTGAGCTTCGGCGGCGGCCGCGTCGCCGCTCTCTTCGGCTAGCCTGCCCAGATTGAAGCGCGCGTCCGGCGTGGCCGGCTCCAAAGCCAGAGCCTGGCGCCAGCACTGTTCGGCCAACGGCGCTTGGCCGAGGCGCGCGGCGCACACGCCCAGCAGATTCCACAACGGCGCATTGCCGGGCTCGGCCTGCAAACCGCGCTGGGCGGCTCGCAGCGCGCCTTGCAGATCGCCGTCGGCCAACAGGCGCGCGGCTTCAAGCGTATCGGGGGAAAGCAGGGTCATCGCGGCTTCCGAAATCGTTTCACTCCGGATCATCGACGCAAAAACGCCGCCCGGCAAGGCGGCGTTCGAGAAGACGGATCGGGCTTACAGCCGGAACTTGTTGAACTCGGCGTCCATCTTGCCGGCGTTGCCGGCCAGGCCCTGCAAGGTGCTGCTGACGTTCTGCAGCACGTCGTCGTTTTCCAGCACGTGGCCGTTGATCGCCTCGGAGCTCTGCGCGATCAGCGTGGTGGCCTTGTGCTGCTCCTGGGTGGAGTTGGAGATCTCGCTCATCTTGGCCACCACGTCCAGCATCGACGCGCGGATGGCGGCGATATTGTCCACCGCCTCGCGGGTCAGGCCGACGCCCTCGTCCACCGCCTGCACCGTGGAGTTGACGTCGCCGACCGCGCGGCCGGTTTCCTCGCGGATCGCGCCCACCATATTGGAGATTTCCAGCGTCGCCTGCGCGGTGCGCTCCGCCAGCTTGCGCACCTCGTCGGCCACCACCGCGAAGCCGCGGCCCTGCTCGCCGGCGCGGGCGGCCTCGATCGCCGCGTTCAGCGCCAGCAAGTTGGTCTGGTCGGCGATGTCGCGGATCACGTTGGTGATGCCGGAGATTTCCTGCGAGCGCTTGTCCAGCGAGGACAGCATCTCTTCCAGCCCGCGCACCGACTGCACGGTGTTTTCCATGCCGGACGACAGCCGCTGCATATTGTCGGCGCTGGCAGCCAGGTTATGGCCGGTGGCGCTGGCCAGGTCGTCGGCCTGGCGCGCGCTGTCGGCGATATGGGAGATGGAAACGGTGATCTGCTCCAGCGTGGCCGCGTTGGACGAGGACACGTCGGAGATGTGGCGCGAGCTCTGCGCGACGTCGGCCACCAGTTGGCTGGCGTCCTTCACCCCCCCGACCACGCCGGCCGCATCGCCCTTCAGGCCGCGGAACAGGTGGCCCAGCTGGCCGACGAAAGTGTTGAACGCGCGCGCGGTGGCGGCGATCTCGTCCTGGCCGTCGTCCTTCAGCCGCAGCGTCAGATCGCCCTGGCCGCGGGCGATGTCCTCCATCGCCGCCTTCAGCCGCACCAGGCCGGCCAGCATCTTGCCGATCACCAGGCTGGCGAACGGGATCATCAGCGCGAACACCAGCAGCGTCAGCCCGCCTATGGTGTACAGCAGCGTGTGCAGCGGGGCCAGGATCTCGTCGCGGTCCGACACCAGCGCCAGAATCCAGTTGGTGCCGGGAATGGCCTGCGCCGCGATCAGCATGCTCCTGCCGCCGATGTCGACGTCGGACGCCTTGTCGTTCTGCACCAGTTGCGCGAGGCGGTCGGGCGTCAGCGCCGGCACCACGCTGGTGATCGGCTTCAGCGTCAGCTCGGCCTGCGGGTGGGCGATGACGGTGCCCTTCTTGTCGATGATGAAAGCGTAGCCATTGCCGCGCACCTTCAGCGACAGCACCGACTTCACCAGCGTGTCCACCATCACGTCGCCGCCGACCACGCCGGCGAAGGCACCGTTGTGGTTGAACGGCGCGGAGATGGTGACAGTCAGCTTCTTGGTGGCCTCGTCGACATAGGGGTCGGTGACGACGGGCTGGCCTGAGGCCTGGGCCTGCTTGTACCAGTCGCGGTCGGCCACCTTGTAATCGGCCGGGGCCACCCAGTCGTCGGAGAACAGCGTGCGGCCGTCGGCGTAGCCGGCGTAGTTGACGTTGAAGCCTCCGGCTTTGGTGCCCACCTTGAGGAAGCGCATCGCGTCGGCCTCGCCCGCCACCGCGGTCTGGGCGACGATCTGCTGCTTCTTCTCGCCCAGCCAGGTGGTCACCACCGAGCTTTGCCCCTTCAAGCTGGCGGCGAATTCGTTGTCCAGCCCTTCCAGGATTTCCGATCGCATCTGCGTGAAAACTATGGTCACCAGGACCAGGCCGAACAACGCCATCAACAGGGCATTGAACGCTATCAATCGACTACGAAGTGATTTCATCGCCTTCCCTTCATTTCTACCCTGTATAGCCCGGGCGAAAGCCGGCCATTTCCTCGGCAGACTGGTGGTGATTCATTTGGAGAGCCTGATGGATACGCTAAACCAAGCGGACGCGCGGGCGCTTGATCAAGCTCATGCCGTTTTCACAATATGATAGGTGCAACCATGATTTCAGTCGATGTGAATAACGGGGAAGGACGGGCAAAAAAACACCCCTGCGGCAATGCGGCAGGGGTCAACACGAGGAAGAAACATCGGACCGGCCTCGGCCAGCGCGATATTTCGAGGGGCTAACACCTCAAAACCTTGCGGTTCTCAGTGCAGCCGGCATTCTAGCGTAATTGCTCTACGGAAATCCAGCACTTTAGAGCAATTCATCCAATTTTCATTATTCCGGCCAGCGGTAATCGCGGAACTGCTCGCGCAGCTTCATCTTCAGCAGCTTGCCGGTGGCGGTGTGCGGCAGCTCGTCGACGAAGACGACATCGTTCGGCGTCCACCATTTGGCGATCTTGCCGTCGAAGTAAGCCAGCAGCTCCTCCCGCGTCGCCCGCCCGCCCGGCTTCAGCGTCACCACCATCAGCGGCCGCTCGTCCCACTTGGGGTGCGGCACGGCGATCGCCGCCGCCTCGGCCACCGCAGGATGGCCGACCAGTATGTTTTCCAGATCGATTGAGCTGATCCATTCGCCGCCGGACTTGATCACGTCCTTGGTGCGGTCGGTGATGCGCATGTAGCCGTCCGGATCGATGGTCACCACGTCGCCGGTGTGGAACCAGCCGTCGGCGCTGTGGTTGGCGTCCAGCTCGCGCTTGAAGTACTGCGACAGCACCCACGGCCCCCTCGCCTGCAGATTGCCGAAGGACACGCCGTCGTGCGGCAGCGGCAGGCCGGCGTCGTCGACGATGCGGATGTCCACCCCGAACGCCGGCCGGCCCTGCTTGGTCAGCAGCGCGTTCAACTCCCGTCCTCGCAGGCCTTCGTGCTTGAGCTTGGGCGTGCTGGTGGTGCCGAACGGCGACAGCTCGGTCATGCCCCATAGCTGGCGCAGCTCGATGCCGCGCTCGGCCAGTTGCTCGATCATACTTTCCGGCACCGCCGAGCCGCCCGCGATCACCCGCTTCAAGGGCGAGAGCGACAGGTTTTCGCGCTGGCAATATTGCAACAGCTGCAGCCAGACCGTGGGCACGCCGACGGTGGTGGTGACGCCTTCCTCGGCGATCAACTGCTGCAGGCTGGCGCCGTCCAGCTTCTGCCCGGGCAGCACCAGCTTGCTGCCGTTCATCGCGCAACTGTATGGCAGGCCCCAGGCGTTGGCGTGGAACATCGGCACCACCGGCATCACCACCGCGCGCGCCGAGAGGTCGAAGCTGTCCGGCAGCGAGCTGCCGAAGGCGTGCAGCACGGTGGAGCGGTGCGAATACAGCACGCCCTTGGGATTGCCGGTGGTGCCGGAGGTGTAGCACAGGCTGGAGGCGGCGTTCTCGTCCAGCAGCCGCCAGTCGTAGACGTCGCTGTGGCTGTTCACCAGGTCTTCGTAGCTGAGCAGATTGGGGATGCCGCTGTCGGCCGGCAAGTCGGCGCGCGCCGCCAGCAGCACGAAATGCTCGACGCTCTTCAACTGGTCCGCCAACTGAGAGACCAGCGGCAGGAAGGTGGCGTCGAACATCAGCACCTTGTCTTCGGCATGGTTGACGATCCAGGCGATCTGCTCGGGGAACAGCCGCGGATTGACGGTGTGGCAGACGGCGCCGCTGCCGGACACCGCGAAGTAGATTTCGAAATGGCGGTAGCCGTTCCAGGCCAGCGTGCCCACCCGGTCGCCCGGCGCCACGCCCAGCGACGGCAGCGCGTTGGCCAGCTGGCGGGCGCGGCGGGCGGCGTCGCGGTAGGTGTAGCGGTGCATCGAGCCTTCCACCGTGCGCGACACGATCTCGGTGTCGCCGTGGAAGCGCTCGGCATGCTCGAGCAAATCCGCAATCAGCAAAGGCTGGTCCATCATCTGTCCACGCAGCATCTGGCATCTCCCCTGTTATCGGTATGGAATCCGCACGTTACGCCGCGCTGGAGTTTTCACTCCAATCATATTTTCTGATGGCCGGCCATCGTCTGATTTATATATTCGTCATCGGAATTGACTCAGCTCTTGACTGGCCGTTTCGCCAGCATCCGCTGCAAGGTGCGGCGGTGCATGTTGAGCGCGCGCGCAGTGGCGGAGATGTTGCCGTCGTGCTCGGCCAGTACCCGTTGCAGGTGCTCCCAGGTGACGCGGCGCAAGGACATCGGCTGCGGCGCCACCGGCAGCTCCGGATTAGCCGTCTGCTGGGCGAAGGCGGCCAGGATCTCGTCGACGCCGGCCGGCTTGGCCAGGTATTGCACCGCGCCCAGCTTGGTTGCCTCCACCGCGGTGGCGATGCTGGCGTAGCCGGTCAGCACCACGATGGCGCTGTCCGGGCTGGCCGCCCGCAACGCCGGCAGCAGCCTGAGGCCGCTGTCGCCGTCCAGGTTCAGATCCAGCAGAATGCGCGCCGGCCGCTCGGCCGCCCGCGCTAGCGCCTCGGCCGCGTCGCGCGCCCAGGCGGCCGCGTGGCCGCGCCGCGCCAGCGAGCGGGTCAGCACCATGGCGAAGGCTTCGTCGTCGTCTATCAGCAGGAAATCGCTCACGCTCCCTCCTCCAACGGCAGTTCGATGCGGGCGTGCACGCCGCCCTCGGCGCGGTTGTCCAGGCGCAGCGTGCCGCCCAGCCGGGCCAGCGTGGCGTGGCTGAGCATCATGCCCAGCCCCAGGCCGGCCGGTTTGGACGAATCCAGCGGCGCCAGCCCGGCGCGCGCCAACTGCGCCTCGCTCAGACAGCCCTGGCGGTTGACGATGTCCAGCCGCAGCCGGCCGCCGCTCAGGCAGGCCGACACCGCCACCTCGCCGCCGCCGGCCTCGGCCGCGTTGTTGACCAGATTGAACAGCGCCGGCCAGAACGCGGCGTCCAGACTCACCAGCGGATCGTCGCCGTCGGGCGTCCGCCACTCCAGCCTCACGTCTGGCCGCAGGCTGCGCCAGCCTTCCAGCCGCTCGGCCAGCGACGAGAACAGCGGCTGCGGCCCCCCGCGGGATTCGGAGCCGTGCTTGAGGCGGGACAGCGTCGCGCGGCAGCTGGCCAGCTGCGCGCGCATCAATTCCAGATCCTGGCGCAGCGCCTCGTCGCCCTGCCGCTCGCTGAGCAGCTCGTCCACCAACAGCGTCATCGTGTTCAGCGGCGTGGACAGCGAATGGGCGGCGCCGGCCGCCTGCATGCCCACCGCCAGCAGCTGCTCGTCGCGCAGCTGGGTTTCGCGCGCCTGCGCCAGCGCGTCGCCCTGATGGCGCAGCTGGCGGGCCAGCCAGGAAACGAAACCGGCGATCAGCAGCGCCGACAGCGCGAAGGAAATCCACATGCCGGACAGGTGCAGATTGAAGGCGTAGGCGGCGTTGCCGCCGTTCAGCGGCCAGTCCAGATGCCACTCGAACAGCAGGCCGTACGCCGCCACGCTGAGCGCCGCCAGCAGCCAGGCGAACCAGCCCGGCGACAGCAGCGCGGCGAACAGCACCGGCGGCAGATACAGCGAAGCCAGCGGATTGGCCGCGCCGCCGCTGAAGGCCAGCAGCTCGGTCAGCACCAGCACGTCGCATAGCAGGCCCAGCCGCAGCGCCAGCTCGGCCGGCAGCCCCCAGGCCGGCAGGCGCGGCAGCAACAGGTTCACCAACGCCAGCGTGGCCAGCGCCTGGCCGACCAGCAGCCATGGCAGTTCCACCCGCTCCAGCGCGCAACCGGCCAGCATCGCCGCCGCCAGCCACAGCATCAGCCAGCGCAAGCGCCGCACCCGCGCGCCGGCCTGCGGGGCATCCCCCGCCAGCGCCGGCGCCAACATCGCATTCCTGTTCATGGGGGCACTTTACCACCAAGCCGGCCGCTCGGCGGCTGCGACACTTTGCCGCATTGGTCGGCTCGGCGGCTTCCACTACCATCTCCGGTCAATAATTCCAACACAAACCTGTTCCGTGATGACAATCCGCTACCTGCTCCCCCTGCCGCTCGCGCTGGCCGTCGCCCACGCCTGCGCGGCGGAAACGCCCGCCTTCGTCGGCGAAGAAGTGCTGGTGACCGCCAGCCGCCTCGACCAGCCGCTGCAACTGTCGCTGGACCCGCGCGCGCCGCGCCAGCCGGCGCCGGCCGCCGACGGCGCCTCGCTGCTGAAAAACATTCCCGGCTTCAACGTCGCCCGCAAGGGCGGCAGCTCCGGCGATCCGCTGCTGCGCGGCCTGGGCGGCTCGCGGCTGGCCATCCTGGCCGACGGCGGCTTCGTGTTCGGCGGCTGCGGCGGCCGGATGGACCCGCCCACCGCCTACCTGTTCCCCGACGCCTACGACGTGGTGGAGGTGGTCAAGGGGCCGCAAAGCGTGAAGCTCGGCCCCGGCCTGGTGGCCGGCGGCGTCAACTTCGAACGCAAGACGCCCCGCTTCGACCAGCCGGGCGTCCGCTTCAACGGCAGCCTGCTGGGCGGCAGCGGCGACCGCAACGACGCCTACGCCGACTTCGCCGCCGGCTCGCGATACGGCTACGCGCGCATCCTGGCCAGCCGCAACCACGGCGGCGACTATCGCGATGGCGACGGCCGTCCGGTCCACTCGGCGTTCGACCGCGACAGCCAGACCGCCATCGTCGGCCTGACGCCGGGCCGCGACACCACGCTGGAAGTCTCGGCCGACCGCAGCCGCGGCCAGGCCGCCTACGCCGACCGGATGATGGACGGCAGCAAGTTCGACCGCGACGCCTGGGGCGTCAAGCTGGAGCAGCGCCGTCTGGCCGGCTGGCTGGACGCGGTACGCCTGCAACTGAACCACAGCTATGTCGACCACGTGATGGACAACTTCTCGCTGCGCCCGGCTCCCAAGATGAAAATGCTGGGCAATCCCGACCGCGAAGCCGATACCGGCCGCCTGAGCGCCGACCTGGCCTTCGGCGACTGGGAAGTCACCACCGGCGTCGACTGGCTGCGCGACCGCCACAGCAAACGCTTCGACGTCGATTACCAGCAACAGCCGCGCCTGCCGGACATCAGCTTCGACAATCAGGGCCTGTACGCCGAAGCGTCCACCCCCCTTGGCGCGCAGGGCAGGCTGATCGCCGGCCTGCGCCGCGACGCCACCCTGGCGGTGCAGGAAGCCGCGTCCAATGGCGGCGTCCGCGCGGAGAACCGCTACCACATGGACTCCGGCTTCGTCCGCTACGAACTCAAGACCGGCGGCTGGACCCATTACGTCGGTCTGGGCCAGGCCCAGCGCGCGCCCGACTACTGGGAGCTGAACCGCAACGACGGCCTCGGCAAGGAAAGCAATCTGCAGCTGGATGCCGGCCTGCTGTACCAGGACGACAAGCTGCAGGGTTCGCTGTCCGCCTACCTGAGCCGCGTCGGCGACTTCATCCTGGTCGACAACAACAGCCCGCAGATGGCGCGCAACGTCGACGCCCGCCGCTACGGCCTGGAAAGCGAGGCGCGCTGGCGCTTCGCGCCGCAATGGACGCTGTCCGGCAGCGTGGCCTGGGTATGGGCGGCCAATCTGGACAACGGCCGGCCGCTGGCGCAAAC
Organism: Chromobacterium indicum; assembly: GCF_039708975.1. Classification (NCBI taxonomy): domain Bacteria; kingdom Pseudomonadati; phylum Pseudomonadota; class Betaproteobacteria; order Neisseriales; family Chromobacteriaceae; genus Chromobacterium; species Chromobacterium indicum. The sequence continues at coordinate 285,624 of NZ_JAYFSJ010000004.1, read as the reverse complement.
CCCGCCGCTGGAAGGCAAGCTGGGCCTGAAATGGGACAACGGCCGCTACGGCGCCAGCGCCGCCTTGCGCGCGGCGCAGCGCCAGGACCGCGTCGCGCCCGGCCAGGGCAATATCGTCGGCCAGGACATCGGCACGGCGCCCGGCTTCGCCACGCTGTCGCTGGACGCGGGCTGGAAGATCAGCAAGCGCTTCAAGCTGCTAGCCGGCATCGACAATGTGTTCAACCGCAACTACGCCGAAAGCGTCAGCAGGGGCGGCGATATGGTGGCCGGCTACACCCGGACCACCCGCGTCAACGAGCCCGGCCGCACGCTGTGGACCAAGCTGCAGGTCGAGCTGTAAATATCCGCCCGTCCTCTCGTCTCGGGGCTTCCAGTCTGCTAGGCTGGAAGCCTTTTTCACGATGGCGGCGGCATGAAGATTCCCTATTTCAAGATCCTGGCCTGCGGTCTGACGCTGTTCATCCTGCTCGGGCCGCTGGTGGCGCTCTTGGCCAGCGGCGTGGTGCCGATGATGGCCTACCTGATGGGCGCGGTGCCGGCGCTGGTCTTCGGCCTGCTGCTGTGCCTGCTGCGCATCGCGATGGCCGGCGCGGTGGAGCGCTGGCAACGGCAATGGCCGGCCTGGCTGCTCGCCGTCGTCGCCTTCGCCCCCGGCGCGGTCAGCGGCAGCACGATCACGCTGCTGTACGCCCGCATCGCCGAGCCCTTGCTGTACAACGACTCGATGACCCTGTACCTGGGCGCGATGGCCGGCGGCGTGTGCAACGCGCTGTTCTGGCGCATCCGCTTCAGCGCGCCCGCCAACCCGCCCCATTGATAGCGAGAAGCCCATGCCCCATTGCGTGATCGAATGCTCGGCCGAGATCGCCGGCCATCCGGATATCGACCGACTGCTGCATGCCGTCCACGAAGCCGCCGACGCCAGCGGCCTGTTCCAAAGCGCCGACATCAAGGTCAGGCTGCAGTCCTACGATGATTTCCTGGTAGGCGGCCGCGACCAGGATTTTGTCCACATCGCTTGCCACATCCTGGCCGGGCGCGACGACGACCAAAAGGGTCAGTTGGCGGACCGGCTGGTTCGCGCGGTCTGCGAACGGCTGCCCGGCGTGCAATCCGTCAGCTGCGAGGTTCGCGACATGGCGCCCGCCGCCTACAGCCGCCGCGACAAGCTGCGGGCTCTCGGCTGAGCAAAAAAAAGCCCGCCGGGTCATGGCGGGCTTGCAACCTTTGTCTGCCGGACGCCTGTCGCGCCCAGCCTTCACAGCATACCTCGGCGCGGCGCGCCCCGCCTGCGGCGGATTGTCGCAGTCAGGCCCGCTCCAGCCTCGCCTCCAGCCCGCCATCCGGCCGGTTCCTCAATGTCAGCGCCAGGCCATGCAGCTCGGCGATGCGCTCGACGATGGACAAGCCCAGGCCGCTGCCCGGCTGCGCCTGGCCCGGCGGACGGAAAAAGCGCTCGCGCACCCGCTCCAGCCATTCCGGCGCGATGCCCGGCCCCCGGTCCAGCACGCTGACCGCATCCTCCTCCAGCCTCAGCTCCACCACGCCGTCGGCCGGGCCATAGCGGCAGGCGTTTTCCAGCAGATTGCGCAGCATCAGCCCCACCAGGGTCGAGTCGCCGGACAGCGGCAGCGCCTGCTCCGGCGGACAGCGCCAGTCCAACCGCCATTCCACCCCGTCGGCAGTCGCCGCCAACTCCGCCATCAGGCCCTCGGCCAGCCGTCCCCACACCACCGCCTCGCGCTGCCTCGGGCTTTGCAACGGGTCCAGCCGCGACAAGGCCAGCAACTGCTCCACCAGACGGCCGGCGCGTTCGATGCCAAGCTGCAACTGCGACAAGGCGTGGCGGCGGCCGCCCTCGTCCGGCGTCAACGCCAGCACTTCGGCCTGCACCCGCAACGCCGCCAGCGGGGTGCGCAGTTCGTGGGCGGCGTCGGCGGTGAAACGCCGCTCGTGCTCCAGCATTGTCCCGATGCGGACGAACAGCGCGTTCAGCGCCCGCACCAGCGGCCGCACCTCCTGTGGCACCTCGTCCGGCACCGGGCTGTTGTCGTCCGGCGCGCGCGCGGCGATCGCGCCGGCCAGCCGGCGGAACGGGGCCAGCTCGCGGCGCAGCGCGAACAGGATGGCCAGCAGCATCAGCGGCAGCCCTATCATCCAGGGCAGCAGCTGGGCCTTGACCACGCTCCACACCATCTCCTGCCGCAGCCCCAGCTTCTGCCCCACCGCCACCATGCGCGAGCCGTCCGGCGCCGGCAGATAGAGCAGACGCCAGTCGTGATGATGGTCATGGCCGATGAAATCGTGGAAACCGCGCCGCGCCGGCTCGTAGTCGAAGCGGCGGCCGCGGCCGTCGCACAACACCTGCCGCCCCTGCGCGTCCCAGATCGCCAGCCCCATGTCGTCGTTGTCCATCCGCCCCTTGTCGGCCCCGGCCAGCAGATGCTTGAGCTTGGGCGGATCATCCGGTTGCATGCCGTGCACGTCTATCGCCAGCAACTGGCGGGCGAACTGCGCCATCTGGGTGTCGAACAGCTCATCCACCTCGCGCTGGGCCAGCCACACCGCGGCCGCCGACGCCGCCAGCCAGGTGGCGGGCACGATCAGCAGCAACACCAGCATCAGCCGGGCCTGCAGGCTGCGCAGCCGCGTCAAGCCGGCTCTCCCAGCGTGTAGCCTATGCCGCGCAAGGTGCGGATGAAGCCCGCGCCCAGCTTCTTGCGCAAATGGTGGACATACACTTCCAGCGCGTTGCTTTCCAATTCCTGCCCCCAGCCATACAGTTTTTCCTCGATCAGCTCGCGCGGCAGCACCCGTCCCTTGCTGCTGAGCAGCAGCTCCAGCAAGGCCAGCTCGCGCGCGGTCAGCTCCAGCGGCGCGCCGTCCAGCGTCGCCGTCCGCGCCACCGGGTCCAGGCTGAGCCTGCCGTGGCTGAGCAGCGGGCCGCACTGCCCATGGCGGCGGCGGGTCAGGGCGCGCAGCCGCGCGGCCACCTCGGCCAACGCGAAGGGCTTGGCCAGGTAGTCGTCGGCGCCGGCGTCCAGCCCGCCGACCCGGTCGGCCAGCGCGTCGCGCGCGGTCAGCACCAACACCGGCTCGTCGCGGCCGGCGCGCCGCCAGGCGGCGAGGATGTCCATGCCGTCCATGCCCGGCAGCCCCAAGTCCAGCACCACCGCGTCGTAGGGCGCCGCGGGCAAGGCGGCCAGCGCCTGCCGGCCGTCGCGCAGCCAATCCACCGCGAATCCCAGCTGCCGCAGGCCCATCTGCAGACCATCGCCTATCTGCGCATCGTCCTCCACCACCAGTATCCGCATCCGTCCTCCCGCTATCCGCCGCAGCGTCCTTTATCCCACTGACAGCTTAAACCATGCTTAAGCGCCGTCCCGATCCGCCCATATTGTCATTGAACGGCATAGGACTATTCACCTTCCCGTCAACAAAACCTCATTTCCCTGTCACGTCGCCATAGCAGCATGGGACGTCATCCCGGCCCACGGACCCGCCATGCAGCCAGATACCGCTTCCGACGCCTCCCGCCGACTGCGCAGCATCTGGATTTCCGATGTCCACCTCGGCACCGCCGGCTGCCGCGCCGAACACCTGCTCGACTTCCTGCGCGAACACGAATCCGAATACCTGTATCTGGTCGGCGACATCGTCGACGGCTGGCAATTGAGAAAATCCTGGTACTGGAAGCAAAGCCACAACGACGTGGTGCAGAAGCTGCTGCGCAAGGCGCGCAAGGGCTGCCAGGTGATCTACATCCCCGGCAACCACGACGAGGCGGCGCGCCAGTACTGCGGGCTGAACTTCGGCGGCGTCGCCATCCGCCACGAGGCCGAGCACTTCACCGCCGACGGCAAGCGCCTCTTGGTGCTGCACGGCGACGAGTTCGACGGCGTGATCCAGTACGCCAAGTGGCTGGCCTATGTCGGCGACAATCTGTACACGCTGATCCTGCAGCTGAACCGAGGCTTCAACTGGGTGCGGCACCGGCTGGGCCTGCCCTACTGGTCGCTGTCGCAATACCTGAAGCACAAGGTGAAGAACGCGGTGAATTTCATCAGCCAGTTCGAAGCCATCCTCGCCGGCGAAGCCCGGCGGCGCGGCTTCGACGGCGTGGTGTGCGGCCACATCCACAAGCCGGAAGTGCGGATGATAGACGGCATCCTGTACGGTAACAGCGGCGACTGGGTGGAAAGCCTGTCGGCGCTGGTCGAGCACACCGACGGCCGGCTGGAAGTGCTGCACTGGACCGCGCTGACCGCCGGCGCGGTCATCGAGGAATCGCCCGAGCCCATCCCTTCGGAGGAATCCACATGCGCATCATGATCGTCACCGACGCCTGGAAGCCGCAAGTCAACGGCGTGGTCCGCTCGCTGACCGAAACCGTCCGCGAGCTGGACGGTTTCGGCCACCAGGTCAACATGATCACGCCGCTGGAATTCCGCACCATCCCCTGCCCCACCTACCCCGACATCCGGCTGTCGCTGCTGCCCTACCGCCAGGTGGCGCAACGCATCGCCGGCTTCGCTCCAGACGCGATCCACATCGCCACCGAAGGTCCGCTGGGCCTGGCCGCGCGCCGCTTCTGCCTGCGCGAAGGCCTGGCCTTCACCAGCGCCTACCACACCCGCTTCCCGGAATACATCCACGCCCGCTGCCGGCTGCCGCTCTCCGCCAGCTATGCCTGGATGCGGCGCTTCCACAACGCCTCCCAGGCGGTGATGGTGCCCACCCGCTCCATCGCCTCCGATCTGGAGGCGCGCGGCTTCGACAACGTCAAGCTGTGGAGCCGCGGCGTGGACACCGAGATGTTCAGCCCCGGCGAGCGCCAGAGGCTGGACGAATCCAACCCGCCGCGCTTCGTCTACATCGGCCGGGTGGCGGTGGAGAAAAACATCGAAGCCTTCCTGAAACTGGACCTGCCCGGCAGCAAATGGGTGGTCGGCGACGGCCCGCTGCTGCCCCGGCTGAAACAACAGCACCCGGACGTGTACTTCGCCGGCGTGTTCCCGCAGCAGGAGCTGGCCCGCTTCTACCGCGCCGCCGACGTGTTCGTCTTCCCCAGCCTCACCGACACCTTCGGCCTGGTGCTGCTGGAGGCGATGGCCTGCGGCGCGCCGGTGGCCGCCTTCCCGGTGGCCGGCCCGCTGGACGTGGTCGGCGACTCGGGCGCCGGCGTGCTGGACTGGGACCTGCGCGCCGCCTGCCTGAAGGCGCTGGAACTGGACCGCGGCCATGTGCGCCGGGTGGCCGAGAGCTACTCCTGGCAGGCCGCCAGCCGCCAATTCGAATCCCATCTGCGTCCCAACGCCGCCGCATCCGCCGGCCTGAACCCCATCGCAGATTAAATGCGCCTTGCTTCATCAGCTGTAAGCGCTATATTTCAAAAATCGAAGCACGCGGAAAGCTCGGATGTCTTTGGCGAGCTTGTCCGGCGGACCCGCGCATGAATTGGCATTGCGACCGCGCCCACGTTACGGAGCGGCGGTCGGCACCGGAGGTGTCAGCAATGCCCAACGAGCATCCAGGACGGATGCATCTCCCCGCGGCCCCAGGCAAGCCTGCCTTCATCGCGATTGACGGCCCGGCGCATGGGCAGTACCGGCAATACCCGGAAGCGATATTTCCGTCCAAGCGCCCGTCGCGGGCGCATCATCGATGCGCCGGCCAGAACGGTGTGTTCGCAGCGCCCTGCTTCAGGGTGGCGTGCAGGCTTCAACGCACGCCTTGTCGCAGACAGGCCCGCGCCATGAACGATTCAGGCGGCGCGGCCGCGATGTAAAATCCCCCTTAATTCATTCAGAGGGCGTCCCGACACCGGGACGCCCTCTTTGCTTCAGATCAAGCGCTGCCCGCTATAGCACGTCCAAATAACGGAAAACGATAAAAAAATCAGCAAACAATCTTCCGCATGCTATGCGCTGTCAGTTACCATGCTGCAACCGCGCGCCACGGCCTGGACAATCCGCTAGGCGCCATTCACGATCGCGTCCACCCCGGCCCACGCCGGCGCGGCGCCGTCCCAAGCACAGGCAAGCATGCCGCCATACAACACCCGAAGCCGCACGAACAAGCAGGGGGCGGGCAAACGGGTTAGAATCTTTGCAGCGCAATATTGTCCGATCTTTAAATTTTGTGAGTCGCACGAGCTTATGTCCTCTCCTAATCTGACCGCTGAAAAGGTCCTGTCCGTCCATCACTGGAACGACACGCTGTTCAGCTTCACCTGCACCCGCGACGCGGGCCTGCGGTTCATCAACGGCCAATTCGTGATGATAGGCCTGGAGGTGAACGGCAAGCCGCTGATGCGCGCCTACTCCATTGTCAGCTCCAATTACGAAGAGCACATGGAGTTCTACAGCATCAAGGTGCAGGACGGCCCTCTGACTTCCCGTCTGCAGCACTTGCAGGTCGGCGACACAGTCATGATCAGCAAGAAGCCCACCGGCACCCTGGTGCAGGACAACCTGCTGCCGGGCAAAAACCTGTACCTGCTGTCCACCGGCACCGGCCTCGCCCCGTTCATGTCCATCATCAAGGACCCGGACGTGTACGAGCGCTACGACAAGGTGATCCTGACCCACGGCGTGCGCTGGGTCAGCGAGTTGGGCTACCACGACTACATCACCAAGGAACTGCCGGAAAACGAATTCTTCGGCGACATGGTGCGTGAAAAGTTGATCTACTACCCGACCGTCACCCGCGAGCCGTTCCGCAATGAAGGCCGTCTGACCGATCTGATCACCAACGGCAAGCTGTGCGCCGACATCGGCCTGCCGCAACTGAATCCGGAACACGACCGCGTGCTGATCTGCGGCAGCCCGAGCATGCTGCACGACCTGTGCGAAATCCTGAACGGCATGGGCTTCAAGGAATCCCCGCGCATGGGCGAGCCGGCCGATTACGCGATCGAGCGCGCCTTCGTCGAGAAGTGATCCATCCGTCCGCCCCGCGCAGACGCGAAAACGCCCCGCAAACCAAAGCTTGCGGGGCGTTTTTTTGCCCGTCCCCGCCCTTCCTCCGGAACGGTGAACAGAACGGACATCGACAAAAACAAGGGGAGGCGAAAGCCTCCCCAGTTTTTATGCGAGCCAGACTGCTGTCTGGTTTTTTCACTTGGCGGCCGAAGCGGCAGCCTTATGAGCCTTCTTGGCGTGAGTCTTGTGAGCCTTCTTGGCCGGAGCCGAAGCGTCGGACTTGGCAGCCTGGGCCTTCTGCGCGGAAGCTTCCTTCTTCACAGCGTGCTTCTTGGCGTGGGTCTTGTGAGCCTTCTTCGCCGGAGCCGAAGCATCGGACTTGGCGGCCTGGGCCTTCTGCGCGGAAGCTTCCTTCTTCACAGCGTGCTTCTTCGCGTGGGACTTATGGGCCTTCTTGGCCGGAGCCGAAGCGTCCGACTTGGCGGCTTGGGCCTTCTGCGCGGAAGCTTCCTTCTTGGCGGCGTGCTTCTTGGCGTGCTTGTGGGCGGCCTTCTTCGCCGGAGCGGAAGCTTCGGCCTTGGCGGCTTGAGCCTTCTGCGGCGCGGAAGCGCCTACCTTTTCGCCTTTCTTGGCGTGGTGGATCTTGGCCGGGGTCTTTTTCTCGGCCTTCTTGGCGGCCGGGGCTGCCTTGGCGGCGGGAGCGGAAGCCGGAACGACCTGTGCGGCGAAACCTGCGGCGGAGCTCAGGCCGAATACGGCGGACAGGGCAAGAAGGGTCAGCTTTTTCATGATTTCATCTCCAGGTCGGTAACGGAGGCTTCCACCTCCGCAAGGCACCGTGTTTGGTGTTTCCTTGAGACGTATCCTAGTCCCGCCCCCTCCACCCGTCTGTTAGCGCCTTGTAAGGCCATGTAACGCGACGTACAAGGGACAAAACCGCTGCCCCCGCGGCGCCCACTTGCCCGCCGGGCTCAATCGCGCCGTTGCGCGACCACGATCTGGTACACGCCGCCGAACACCGTGCGCTTGCGCCAGTCAAACCGCTCCGCCTCGCGCGCGTAGGCGGCGATCTCCTTGTTCCACAGCGCCTCGGCGAACGGCTCCAGCGCGCGGTTCACCCACTTGAGCAGCCAGCCTATCGGCTGCCACGGGCGGGGACGGTGGTAATCGACGAACATCGCCCGCCCGCCCGGCGCCACCTGGGCCAGCATATTGTCGACGATGGCCGATTTCATCCCTTCCGGCACCTCGTGCAGCAGGAAGAAGCTGCACACCAGGTCCGGCCGCTGATCTGCCTGGTAGCGGGCCGCGTCGGCTCGCACCACTCCGGCCTGCGGCACGCCGGCCAGCTTGCCCTCGGCCAGCTCCACCTGGATGGGGGTGACGTCGGTCAGCGTGAAGCGGCCGCGCTCGCCGACCCGAGCCGCCGCGCGCTGCACCAGGTCGCCGTAGACGTGGGCGACCTGCCACACCCGCTCGCCTGGCCGGATTTCATCGAGATAGGCGCGCATCAGCCGCTGGTCGTTGCCGAACAGCAGCGTGCGCACCACCAGCTTGTGGTCCAGCATCCTGGCCTTGCGCGGGTTGACGTAGGCCCAGTCGTAGACCTCGGTCATGTAGTCCGGAACGTCCTGGTAGTAGGGGTCGCCAGCGCTTGCGCGCGTGTTCAGTGTGGTCATGGTGGGTTACCGGTTATCAGTGATGGAACCAGCTTAACAAGCGTCTTTTCCCCTCGGCTTGAGCCAGGCCAAACCTTGGCCCGGCCACGCGGAAGGCATATTCCAACGTCGTTATAAGCGCCGCATCCATGCGGCGGCAACCTCATCGGCGCGCCAAAGCGAACGGCCCGGCGCAAGGCCGGGCCGTCTGGCTGGCGAAACGGCCCGGTCAATCGGCCAGCGTCAGCACCACCGGGGTGTGGTCGGACGGGCGCTCCCACTTGCGCGGCGCCTTGTCGATCTCGCAGGCCTGCGCGCGGGGTTTGAGCGCGTCGCTGACAAGAATGTGGTCGATGCGCACGCCCTTGTTGCGGCGGAACATCATCTGGCGGTAGTCCCACCAGCTGTACTGCTTTTCCTCCTGATTGAACAGGCGGAAGCTGTCGGACAGGCCCAGCGCGATCAGGCGGCGGAAGGCGTCGCGCTCCGGCGTGCTGCACAGCACCTGCTCATGCCAGCCTTCCGGATCGTAGACGTCGCGGTCTTCCGGCGCGATGTTGTAATCGCCCAGCAAGAGCAGGTTCGGATGCTTGGCCAGCTCGGCGGCGACGTAGCCCTCCAGCTTGGACAGCCATTCCAGCTTGTACGGGTACTTGGGCGAATCCACCGCCTCGCCGTTGACGAAGTAGCCGCAGATCACCCGCACGCCGTCCACGGTGGCGGCGATCACGCGACGCTGCTCGTCGCCGTAGCCGGGAATGCCGGCGACCACGTCCGTCATCTCCAGCGGCGCGCGCACCAGGATGGCGACGCCATTGTAGGTCTTCTGGCCGAACCAGGCCGCGCGGTAGCCGGCCGCCTTGATCTCCGCCAGCGGGAAGACGTCCTGGTCCATCTTCAGTTCCTGCAGGCACAGCACTTCGACGCCGGTGTCGGCCAGCCACTGCAGCACCTGCGGCAGGCGGACTTTCAGGGAATTGACGTTCCAGGTGGCAAAACGCATCGGCGAGAACTCCAGAATGGGATAAAGATGAAGGCCGACACCATAGCAGCAGCCGGCCCGGCTGTTGAGGGATTTTCGCGCCTCGCCGCCGGCAAGGCAAAAAAAAGCGCCTCCGCAGTCGGCGGAGGCGTCAATAGACACTATATCACTACCCCTGATACGCGTCTGGCTCGCTTGCTGCTCCGGAAGACAACCCTGAGCAAAAGATTAGAGCCGGACTATTCCAGGCGAGTTCCTAAAGTTTCAATTTTTTTTACGCCGCCTCCGGCGCCATGCCGGAATGGCGCAGCAGCGCGTCGATTTCGGGGTCGCGGCCGCGGAAGGCGCGGAACGATTCCAGCGCCGGGCGGCTGCCGCCCACGGCCAGGATTTCATCCCAGAACTGGCGGCCCACCTGCGGATTGGCGCCGCCGGCCTCCTCGAACGCGGCGTAGGCGTCGGCCGACAGCACTTCCGCCCACTTGTAGCTGTAGTAGCCGGCCGCGTAGCCGCCGCCGAAAATGTGGCTGAAGCTGTTGGGGAAGCGGTTGTACGCCGGCGGACGGTTGACCGCCACCTCGTCGCGCACCTGCTCCAGCAGCGCCAGCCAGTCCACGCTGTCGGGATTGCCGGCGGTGTACAGCTGCATGTCGAACAAGGAGAACTCCAGTTGGCGCACCATCTGCATGCCGGACTGGAAGTTCTTGGCGGCGATCATCTTGTCGTACAGATCGCGCGGCAGCGGCTGGCCGCTTTCGCTGTGCGCGGTCATGCCCTGCAGCACGTCCCATTCCCAGCAGAAGTTTTCCATGAACTGGCTGGGCAGCTCGACGGCGTCCCATTCCACGCCGCTGATGCCGGCCACGCCGGCCACCTCGATGCGGGTCAGCAGATGATGCAGGCCATGGCCGCATTCGTGGAACAGGGTGATCACCTCGTCGTGGGTGAAGTAGGCCGGCTTGTCGCCGACCGGGCGGCTGAAGTTGCACACCAGATAGGCCACCGGGGTCTGCACCTGGCCTCCCTTGCGGCGGCGGCCGCGCACGTCGTCCATCCACGCGCCAGGACGCTTGCCGTCGCGGGCGTAAAGGTCGAGATAGAAACCGCCCAGCAGCGCGTCTCCCTGGAAGATTTCGAAGTAGCGCACGTCCGGATGCCAGGCGGCGACCTGGCGCTCGGCGAAGCGCACGCCGTACAAGGTGCCGACCACGCCGAACAGGCCTTGCAGCACCTTGGGCTCGGGGAAGTACTGCTTCACTTCGTGCTCGGAGAAGGCGTAGCGGGCGACGCGCAGCTTCTCGCTGGCGTAGCTGATGTCCCAGGCCTGCAGCGCGTCCAGGCCCAGCTCGTCGCGGGCGAAGGCTTCCAGCTCGGCGCGGTCCTGCTCGGCGTAGGGCTTGGCGCGGCGGGCCAGATCGCGCAGGAAGTCGATCACCTGCTTCGGGCTTTCCGCCATTTTGGTGTACAGCGACAGCTCGGCGTAGTCGGCGAAGCCCAGCAGCTGCGCCTCTTCGGCGGCCAGCTTCAGCTTTTCGCGGATCAGCGGGCCGTTGTCCTGCTCGGCCGGGCCGAATTCCGACGCGCGCTTGGCGTTGGCCTCGTACAGCTTTTCGCGCAGGGCGCGGTTGTCGGCGTATTGCAGCACCGGGAACAGCAGCGGGAACTGCAGGCCCAGCTTGTATTTGCCCGGCTGGCCGTCAGCCTCGGCCATCGCGGCGTACATGGCCAGCGAGTCCTCGGGAATGCCGGCCAGCTCGGCCGCGTCTTCGATGTACAGGCTGAAGCCGTCGGTGGCGTCCATCACGTGCTGCGAAAACTGGTTGGACAGCTCGGCCAGGCGGCTGGACAGCTCGGCGAAGCGCGCCTTCTGGGCATCCGGCAGTTCGGCGCCGGCCAGGCGGAAGTCGCGCAGGTCGTTTTCGATCACTTTCTTCTGCGCGGCGCTGGCGGCGGCGAAGGCGGGATTGGCCGCCACCGCCTTGAAGCGGGCGAACAGATCGAGGTTCTGCCCCAGCTCGGTGAAGAAGGCGGAGATGCGCGGGATCTCGGCGTTGTACGCCTCGCGCAGGCCCTCGGTGTTGCCCACCACGCCGTTCAGATGGCCGACCACGCCCCAGGCGCGGCCCAGTTTCTCGGTGGCGTCGGTCAGCGGCTCCACCACCGCGTCCCAGTTGTCGCCGCCGGCGGCGACCACCGCGTCTATCGCGGCGCGGGCGTCGGCCAGCAATACGTCGAGGGCCGGGGTGATGTGCTCCGGCTTGATGGCGTCGAAGCGCGGCAGGTCGGAGAAATCAAGTAAGGGGTTCTGGCTCATGGCTTCAACATCCTGTCGGGGCGGGCTGATTATGATAAGGGAATTTGCGCGCCGGCGCGCGCGGCCGGCACAATACATGCTCACAGAGATAAGGACGAAACGATGAAAAGCAATATCCGCCAATACGACGGCCACCATCCGGAGATCGCGGACGGCTGTTACATCGATCCGGCGGCCGTGGTCATCGGCGAGGTGAAGCTGGAGGCCGGCGCCTCGGTCTGGCCGTGCGCGGTGATCCGCGGCGACGTCAACCGCATCCACGTCGGCGAGAACAGCAATGTGCAGGATTTCGCGATGCTGCACGTCAGCCACCGAAGCGCCGCCGATCCGGAAGGCGCACCGCTGATCATCGGCCGCCACGTCACCATCGGCCACCACGTCACGCTGCACGGCTGCACCATAGGCGACGAGGTGCTGATCGGCATCGGCAGCATCGTGCTGGACCGCGTGGTGATAGAGGACCGGGTGCTGGTCGGCGCCGGCAGCCTGGTGCCGCCGGGCAAGCGGCTGGAGTCCGGCTATCTGTACCTGGGCAACCCGGTGAAGCAGGCGCGGCCGCTGACCGACAAGGAGCTGGCCTACTTCAAATACTCGGCCGAGCACTATCTGCGCGTGGCCGACAAGCACAAGGTCAATCTGGAGGATTGAGCGATGGCGGATTCGCCGCAAGTCCATGAAGAAGAGCTGGAATACGTCGGGTTCTGGGCCAGGGTGCTGGCCAGCCTGGTCGACACCGTGCTGCTGTTGATCGTGTCGGCTCCGCTGCTGTGGCTGCTGGCCGGACGCGAGGCGGCGTCCGTCGGCGGGATACCGGACCTGGCCGAACTGAGCGGCGCCGGCTCGCTGGCGGAACTCCTGGTCAACTACCTGCTGCCGGCCGTCGCCGTCATCCTGTTCTGGATCTACAAGAGCGCGACGCCGGGCAAGATGATGCTGGGCGCGCGGGTGGTGGACGCCGACACCGGCGCGCCGCTGACGCCCGGTCAGGCGGCGCTGCGCTACCTCGGTTACTTCGTCTCCATCATTCCGTTCTGCCTGGGCCTCGTGTGGGTGGGCATAGACGCCCGCAAGCAAGGCTGGCACGACAAGCTGGCACGCACCGTGGTGGTGCGGCGCAAGCCGCAGCCGGCCGCCTTCCCCGGCCGCCGCTAAGCCGGCGCCAGCCGTCCGCGCGGCATCTCCGTCCGGCCCGACTCAGCGCTGGCCGGCGCGTCCAGCCGGAACCAGGCCAGCGCCTGGTTGAGTCCGCCGGCGGATTCCGCCAGCTGCTCCATCAGCGGCTCGGCCTCTCGCATCTGCTGCTCGATGTGCAGGGCCAGGCTGGCCAGCTCATGGCCGTGCTGGCGGATATTGCCGCCGGCCTGGGTCTGCCCCTCGCCCGCCGCGCCGATGTCGGCCATCAAGCCGCCCAGCCCGGCCAAGGCCCCGTCCACCGCGGCCAGCGCCCCATCCAGCGCCAGTTGGGCATCCTGGCCGTCCCGTCCGGCCCTGCCGGCGGCCGCGACGGCCTCGCCCAGCGCGCCCTTGGCCTGCTCCATCTGCCGCAGGCTGTCGAAAATGCCGCTGGTGGCCGAAGCGGTGCGCTCGGACAACTTCCTCACCTCGTCGGCCACCACCGAGAAGCCGCGGCCGGCCTCGCCGGCCCGCGCTGCCTCGATCGCCGCGTTCAAGGCCAGCAGATTGGTCTGCTCGGCCACATCGCGGATCAGCGCGCTGATCTGCCCTATCGCCGACAGCGCCTGGCCCAGCGTCTGCATTTCCAGGTTGGCAGTGGCGATGCGCTCGGCCAGCAGGCCCATCGTCGCGGCGTTGTGCTCGCCCTGGCGGCGCGCCTGGGCGGTGGCCGCCGCCGCGCCGCGCGCGCAATCCAGCGCCGCCTCGATATGCAGCCCCACCTGGTCGGCATGGCCGGCGATCTCGGCCGCCGCCTCGTTGCTGAGCTGGCTTTTCTGCGTCTGCTGCCGGCTGGCGTCGGCGCTCTGCCGGGTCAACAGCTGCAGCCGGCGGCTGTCGTCCTGGTTGGCCCCGGCATGGCGGCGCACTTCGTCCAGCAAGCCGGCCAGATGGTCCAGAAAGCGGTTGATCCGCGACGCCGCGTGCGCCAGCTCGTCGCCGCCGCGGTCGGGCAGGCGCACGGCCAGATTGCCTTCGCCCAGCGCGTCGGCGGCCTGGGCCATCGCCGCCAGTTGGCGGCGCAGCCGGCGCGCCAACGTCAGCTGGATCAGCACCACCAGCGCGCTGGCCAAGGCCAGCGGCCCCAGGATCAGCGGCGCCAGCCGCGACAGCGCCTCGGCCAGGCCGGCCTTCTCCTCCGCCAGCTCGCCGTCGCGCTTCTTCAATTGGGCGTCGGTCTGAGCGATCAGCGGCGCCAGATCGTTCTGGTAGGCCTGCTCCGGAATCGACAGCGCGTCCTGCGGCGCGGTCTCGGCGATGCGGATGGCGCTGCCCAGGTTGGCGGCGTAAGCCTGCCAATGGCCGCGCAATGCGCCGTCGAACACGCCGGCGTCGGCCGCCGGCAAGGCGTCATGGATATCGCGCCGGAGGCCGGCCACCTGCCGCTCGGCCTGTTTCAGGCGTTCGGCGGTTTCCGGCAGCAAGGGATCGGCGCGGGAAAACGACAGCGACACGGCCTTCAGCTGCTGCAGATTGGCCGCCAACTGCTGCAGGCGGTTGTAGTTGTCGACATGGCGGGTAAAGGAGTACAGCTGCTGGCCGGTCAGCGCCATCGCCAGCGCCAGGCTGGCGAGGGTGAAGGCGATGGTCAGCCACAGGCGTTTGATCAGGGACATGGCGGGCGCTGCGCAGAACTTCGGGGCCCTCATCCTAACCAGTATTTATGACGTAAAGATTTCAAGACATATAACACAAGCAACAAAAATTGTTCACATTACGTTACAATCCGCGCACCCGAAATTCGGGTCGGCGTGTCGGACAAGATTCGGCGTTGCGGCCAAGCACGGATGCAACATCATGATTTCCTCCACGCCAAGCCGAAACCGGCTGCTTCGACATCCCCTAGACCGCTTGGGCGTTCCCGCCTGTGCGGTCCGCCTGCCCGGCAGGCGCGATTTACATAAGACCGGGCCCACCCGGCTATGTGGGCAACCTCCCCCGGACCCGTCCGGCGCGTGCGCGCCTCCCCGGGAGCGATGTTGCCCGTCATCGTTCAAATGACAGGAGATTCGCCCTTGCAACAACAACACTCCCGCCACATCGGCCCTATCGCGCTGATGCTGACCGGTCTTGGCTCCATCATCGGTTCCGGCTGGCTGTTCGGCGCCGCCCACGCCGCGCAGATCGCCGGCCCGGCCGCCATCGTCGCCTGGATCGTCGGCATGGTGATCATTCTTTCCATCGCGCTGAGCTACGCCGAATTGGGCGCCATGTTCCCGGAGTCCGGCGGCATGGTGCGCTACGCCCGCTACTCGCACGGCTCGCTGCTGGGCTTCATCGCCGCCTGGGCCAACTGGATCGCCATCGTGTCGGTGATTCCGATCGAGGCCGAGGCCTCGGTGCAGTACATGAGCACCTGGCCCTATGAATGGGCGCACAACCTGTACCGCGAAGGCGAATTGAGCACCGTCGGCCTGTCCTTCGCCGCCGTACTGGTGGTCGCCTACTTCCTGCTCAACTACTGGGGCGTGAAGCTGTTCGCCAAGGCCAACAGCGCCATCACCATCTTCAAGGTGATCGTGCCGGCGGTGACGGTGGGCGCGCTGGTCTACAGCGGCTTCCACTCGGAAAACCTGAACAACCCGGCGCTGGGCGGCTTCGCGCCTTTCGGCTGGGCCAGCGTGATGACGGCGGTGGCCACCAGCGGCATCGTGTTCAGCTTCAACGGCTTCCAGAGCCCGATCAACCTGGCCGGCGAGGCCCGCAATCCGGGCAAGAGCGTGCCCTTCGGCGTGGTCGGCTCCATCCTCCTGGCCGCGGTGATCTACGTCGCGCTGCAGGTGGCCTTCCTCGGCGCGCTGTCGCCGTCCGAGCTGGCCCACGGCTGGAAGGGCCTGGACTTCAGCTCGCCGTTCGCCCAGCTGGCGATGGCCCTGGGCCTGAACTGGCTGATGATGACCCTGTATTTCGACGCCTTCGTCAGCCCCAGCGGCACCGGCGCCACCTATATGGCGTCCACCTCGCGAATGATTTACGGCATGCAGCGCAACGGCACCATGCCGGAGATCTTCGGCCGCATCCACCCGCTGTACCGCATTCCGCGTCCGGCGATGTGGTTCAACCTGGCGGTGTCCTTCGTATTCCTGTTCTTCTTCCGCGGCTGGGGCACGCTGGCGGCAGTGATCTCGGTGGCGACCGTGATCTCCTACCTGACAGGCCCGATCAGCGCCGCCGCGCTGCGCCGCTGCGCGCCGGACCTGCCGCGCCCGCTGCGCCTGGCCGGCCTGAACATCGTCGCGCCGTTCGCCTTCGTCTGCGCCTCGCTGGTGCTGTACTGGGCGCGCTGGCCGCTGACCGGCCAGATCCTGTTCCTGATCGTGGCCGCGCTGCCGGTCTACATCTGGTACCAGGCCAAGGCTGGCTGGCCGGAATTCTCCCGCGAGCTGAAGGGCGCGATGTGGATGGTGCTCTACCTGCCGACGATGGCGCTGCTGTCCTGGATCGGCAGCACAGACTTCGGCGGCCTCGGCATCCTGCCGTACGGCGTGGACATGGCCGTAGTGGCCGCCGCCGCGCTGGGCTTCTACTTCTGGGGCGTCAACAGCGGCTGGTACACCCGCTACCTGCGCGACGAGCACGATCCGAAGCTGGTGGAAGAGATGCAGCGCGACAACGCGCCGTCCGGCAAGCCCGCCGTTCAGCGCAGCTGATCATCCAGCCCGGCTCAAAATAAAGCCGACTGCCCAGGCAGTCGGCTTTTTTACGTCCGGGCTATCTGAAAACGCTCAGTAGCGCCATTCCACGGTGGCCGAATACGCGCGGCCGCGGCCGGTGGCGTTGGGCGTCCAATCGGTGGATTGCAGCGGCATCGCATTCATCACGTTCAGCGGCGCCGAGTAGCTGCGGTTGGTCAGATTGCTGACGCCGGCGCGCAAGGTCAGCTGCTTGTTCAGCTTGTAGTTGGCGTACAGGTCGATCAGCGTCGGCGTCGCGTTCTGCTGCTCCTTCTCCACGTCGCCGGTGATGTCGTCCTGCGTGCGGTCGACATTGATGCGGTAGCTCTCGCCGTCCTTGCGGAAGATCGCGCCCAGCTCCAGCTTGCGCTCCAGCAACCGCGCGCCGACGTCCAGCGAGTAATAGCTGGACGGCAGCTCGGTGATGTCGCCGAAGTTGAAATTGGCGGCGGCGATGGACGGCGGCTGGCTGGTGCGCTCGCGGCTGTACGACAAGCGCGCGTAAACGAAGCCGGCATCGTAGTTGGCCTCCAGCTCCCAGCCGCGGGTGCGCACCGGCGATACCGTGTTGGTGTAGACGTACATGGTGTCGCTGACGTCCGCCTCCTCCGCCTTGCCGGTGTTGACGTCAGCGTAGCTGCAGCGCGCGCCGTCCTGGCAGATGCGGAACATCGTGCTGCTGATGTAGTTGTCGATCTTGGAGCGGTAGCCCAGCAGCTTCAGCCGCAGCGTGTCGTCGCGGCTCAGCAGGCCGTGAAACATCGAATTGAAGCCTAGCTGCACGGTGTCGGCGCGCTCGCCCTTGAGGAAGGGGTTCATCGAATCGGCGCCGGAGTTGGCGAAGAACACTTCCTGCGGATTCGGCCCGCGCGAGGTGCGCGCCGCGCTGGCGAAGGGCTGGAACCATGGCGCCACCTCGGCCGAGATCAACAGCGACGGATCGAAATAGCGCTCCTTCAGGCTGATGTCGGCCGCGCCTTGCGGGAAGCAGCGCAGATCGTCGCGGCAGGCGGGCTTGTGGCCGCCCAGCTCGAAGCGGGTGTAGTTGAAGCCGCCGACCACGTTGAAGATGCCGTAGCGGTAGTCCAGGCTGGCGAACAGCGAGCGCATCTCCTGCTTGCCGGCCGGCGCGAACGGGTTGTTCTCTATCGCCTGTTGCGCGGTCTCCGGGTCGTCAATATTGCTGAACACATTGCGCACGAAGCGGTTGCGCTGCCATTTGGCGCCGGTCCGCAGCGTGGCGTCGCCGCCCCACAGGTCGAAGCGGCTGGCGTTGTCCACGCTCAGGCTGTCGTTGACGTTCTCGGTGCTGGTATTGGTGAAGTTGATCAGCGCGCCCGGCATATAGCTCTGCCGGCCCTTGCCGTGGCTGGCCAGCGCGGTCAGGTCCACCCATTCCGACAGCGGCGTGTAGCGGTACTTCAGCGCGTAGTCGTCGCTCTGGATGTCGCGCTTGGTGAAGTGGTTGCGATAGCGCCGCGCCGACAACTCGGCGAAGTGGCGGGCGTTGGACCGCCATTCGGCCTTGAACAGCTGCGATTGCGGATTCTGGCTGAAGCTCCGGTCGCCGCCGAAGCCGAACTCGGTGCTGTCGACGCCGGAGCCATTGCGGTAGGTGCCGCTGCTGGAGCTGCTGCTGATCGCGCCGACCAGGCCGAATTCGCCCCAGTCGCCCAGCCGCTGGCGGGTCGCGCCGGCCACCATGCCGCTGCGGCCCAGGCCGTTGTTGCCGCTCATGTACTTGGCCCGCGCGCCGTAGCGTTTGCCTTCGCGCAGCACGTCGTCCACGCCCAGCGTGCGGAAATTGGCGCTGCCGGCCAAGGCGTTGATGCTGTTGCCGCCGGCCGAGCCGCCGCGCTCCACGTCGACGCCGACGATGAAGTTGGGATCGATCAGCGCGCCGAAGGAGCTGGTCGGCACACCGCCATGGGCCAGCTCCGACGGCGCGCTGCCGAAGTAGTTCTGGCTGACGCCGTCTATCATGGTGTTGACCCGGCCCAGGCCGCTCATGCCGCGGATATTGACGCTGACCGCGCCCTGGTTGGGGTCGATCTGGGTGTACACGCCGGGCATGCCGCGCAGCACGGCGTCCAGCGATTCGGAACGGGTGTTTTCGCCGCGGCTGCTGAACGCGCCCGGCTTCTCCAGCGCGCGCTTCTCGGCGCGGTCGCCGTCAGCTTCCGCGCCGCCCGCCGCGCTGCCGCTGACCACCAGCGGCCGGAACTCCACCTTGCCGTCGGCCTGCGCCGCGTCGGCCGCCAGCGCCGACTGCCCGCATACCGCCATCGCGGCGCTCACCCAATGCGCCATCATTTTTTTGTTCACTGTCTGACTCTCCAAAGTGATCGCTGTCCGAACCGCCCTGCCAGGGGCGCATGCGTTCGGACAGCAGGAAACAGGAGAGCGGTGTGAAAATCAGGGCCATGCGGGGCTGATCGCCCCGCCGGCGGCGGGGTAAGGCAGAGCTCACGGTTCCCGCCAGCCGGACAGGGTCAGCAAAAAGGCGTATTCGCGGGCGTTGGCCGCCAGCCGGGACACCCGGCCGGACTGGCCCCGGTGGCCGGCGTCCATCTCGGTGATCAGCGCCAGCTGCTGGCCCGGCCATTGCCGCTCGCGCAGCCGCGCCACCCACTTGGCCGGCTCCCAGTACGGCACCTGGCGGTCATGCAGGCCCGCCGTCACCAGCAGGTGCGGATACGGACCGGCGCCGACATTGTCGACCGGGCTGTAGCCGCGCAGCCGGCGGTAGGCGTCGGCGTCAGCCGGATTGCCCCACTCGCCGTACTCGCCCACCGTCAGCGGCAGGGACGGGTCCTGCATGCTGGACAGCGCGTCGACGAAGGGCACCTGGGCCACCGCGCCGCGGAACAGACCCGGCGCCTGGTTCAGCGCCGCGCCGATCAGCAGGCCGCCGGCGCTGCCGCCCATCGCGTACAGCTGGTCGGATCGGGCGTAGCCCAGCCGCGCCAGTTCGCGGGCGGCGTCGACGAAATCATTGAAGCTGTTCTGCTTGTTGGCCAAGCGGCCTGCCTCGTGCCAGCGCCGGCCCAGCTCGCCGCCGCCGCGCACGTGGGCGATGGCGAATACGAAGCCGCGATCCAGCAGGCTGACGCGCGGCGCGCTGAAGGCGGCGTCCATGCTCATGCCGTAAGCGCCGTAGCCGTACAGCAGCAGCGGATTGCCGCCCTTGGCCAGACGGTCCCGGCGGTAGACCAGCGACACCGGCACCCGCTCGCCGTCGCGGGCGCGTATCCACAGCCGCTCGCTGCGGTAGTCGGCGGCGCGGTAGCCGGCCAGCTTGGGTTGCCACAACGCGCGGGTCTTGCCGTTGGACAGATTCCATTCCCAGGTCGAGGTCGGCGTGGTCAGCGACGAGTAGCGGTAGCGCAGCCGCCCGCTGTCCGGGTCCGGATTGCGGTCGAACCAGACGCGGTAGCTCGGGTCCGGCAGCGCCAGCGTCCGGCTCGCGCCGCCGCGCCAGGCGATGGCGCGCACCCGGCTCAGGCCGTCGCCGCGCTCCTTGACGACCAAATGCCGCTTCAGCAGCAGGAAACTCTCCACCTCGCGGTTCGCCGTAGGCGCGATCAGCGTTCGCCACTCGCCGCCGGGCGCGGCGCTGCGGTAAAGGCCGAAACCCGCCGGGTCGGGATTGGCGCGCAGGTAGAACGCGCCGCGGTAATGGTCCAGATAGTATTCGCGGCCCGGCCGACGCGCGGCGAATAGCCTGGCCGGCGCGGCCGGATCTTGCGCGTCCAGCAGCCAGGCCTCGC
The DNA here is from genome assembly GCF_039708975.1 of Chromobacterium indicum. Lineage (NCBI taxonomy): Bacteria > Pseudomonadati > Pseudomonadota > Betaproteobacteria > Neisseriales > Chromobacteriaceae > Chromobacterium > Chromobacterium indicum. The sequence continues at coordinate 265,127 of NZ_JAYFSJ010000004.1, read as the reverse complement.
TGCTGTCGCTGCCGGCGACGGCGATCAGCGCGTAGCGGCGCGAGGCGCTGGCGGACAGGCTGACGGTATAGCCCTCGTCCTTTTCCTCGAACACCAGCCCGTCCTTCTTGCCGTCCAGCGCATGGCGGTAGACGCGGCTGGGGCGGTAGGTGTCCGGGGCTACGCCGACATACCACAGCGCGCGGCCGTCGGCGGACCAGACCATATCGGTTCCCGCCCCGCCTTCGGCAACCGGCAGCCACTCGCCGCTGGCCAGATCGCGCAACACCAGCCGCTGCGTGCCGTCGCCGCGGACGTCCTCGGCCACCGCCAGGTAGCGCCCATCCGGCGACAGCTGCCAACCGCCCAGACGGTAGTAACGCTTGCCCTTGGCCCGCTCGGCGGCGTCCAGCACCGTCCGCCATTCGCCGCCGGCAACCGGCCGGCGCTCGTACACCGGCTGCTGCGCGCCTGCCGGATAGCGCTCGCGATATTCCCAGCCCTGGTCGCGGTAGGGCAAGGACGCCTCGCCGCCGGCGCCGCGCGCCTGCATCTCGGCCAGCAGCGTGTCTTGCAGCGGCTTCTGGCCGGCCAGCAGCGTCTCGGCGTAGCGGTTCTCCGCCTGCAGATGGGCCAGCACTTCCGGCCGGCTGCGGCTGTCGTCGCGCAGCCAGGCGTAGGGATCGACGCGCGCGTCGCCGTGGGCGCTGAAAGTTTGCGGCCGGGTCTCGGCCCGGGGCGGCGCGTCGGCGCGCGCCAGCGCGGCGCACAGGCAGAAGCCCGCCAATGCGGCAAAGGAAAGAATAGGGTTCATCGTCGCTCGCGGCGGCCGGTCAGCCGGCCTGGTTCAGGTCAAAATGGATGGGCAATACGATGCGGATCTGGCCGTCGCTGAGCCGCTCTAGCGGCGGCGCGGGCAGCGGTTGCGCGCGCCGCAGCACCGCCAGCGCCTCGCGGTCCAGCGACAGGGTGCCGCTGCCGGCGGCCAGGCTGGCCGCGCGCACCCGCCCGCCGGCGTCCAGCGTCACTTCGACTTTGGCGACGCCGCCGCGGCGGCGGCTGATCGCGTCTTCCGGGTAGCGCTTGTGGGCGGCGAGGTGGCCCAGCACCCTGCCCTCCCAATCGACGTTGCGCGCGTTGCCGTCGCTATTTTGCGCGGCGGCGGTGTCGTCGGCGCGCTGCGGCGCCTTGGCCGATGACGCCGATTCGGCGCTTCTGGCCGGCCGGCTGGCGCTGTCGGCGTCGGCCTCGCTCGGCGCGCCATCCCGCCGCGCCTGCAAAGCCACGCTCTGGCGGGCCTCGTCCCGGCGCGCCAGCTTCACCGGCGCGCGCTCTCCGGCGCGGGCGCGGGACTCGGCGCTGGCCATCCGCTGTTGCCGCGCCACCGGCTTGTCCGCCTCCGGCGTCGGCGCGCGCGCCTGCAGGGCCACCAGCTGCACCACCGCGGCCTGGGCGCTCGGCGGCTCGGCCTCGCGCGCGGCAGGCAGGCAGATCCATGCCCACAGCAGCGGCGCGAGTGTCAGCAGCAAGGCGCCGCTGCCCCAGCCGACAACGGGCCGCGGCTTACGCTCGGCGGCGGCCATCAGCCCGCCTCCCGGCCCACCAGGCCCACTTGCAGGTAGCCGGCGGCGCGCAGGGCGTCCATCACCGCCATCACGTCTTCGTAAGCGGCGGCGCGGTCGGCCTGGAAAAACAGCGGCGTGTCGCGGCGGCCGCCGGTGGCGGCGTCCAACCCCTCGCCCAGCCGCGCCAGCGGCACCGGCTTGTCGCCCAGCAGCAGGCTGCGGTCCGTCTGCAAGGTGACGAACAAGGGCTTGTCCTGCCGCGGCGCCGGCTTGGCGCTGGAAGCCGGCAGCGCTATGCGCTGGTCGACGCTGGACAAGGGTGCGGCCACCATGAAGATGATCAGCAGCACCAGCATCACGTCGATGAAGGGCGTGACATTGATTTCGGACAGCTCGGCCAGTTCGTCGCCGTTGCCGGAAGGAAAACCGCCCATCGCTCAGTTCCCCGCCGCGCGCGCGTCCAGCTCGCGGCTGAGCAGCAGCAGCAACTGGCCGGCCACCTGCTGCTGCTGGCTCTTGTGGCCTTGCAGCCAGCGGCTGAAAAAGTTGTAGATCACCACTGCCGGAATCGCGGCCACCAGGCCGAAGGCGGTAGCCAGCAGCGCCTCGGCGATGCCGGGCGCGACGCTGGCGAGACTGGTGTTGCCGCTGGCGGCGATGCCGGCGAAGCTGCGCATGATGCCCCACACGGTGCCGAACAGGCCGACGAAGGGCGCCACCGCGCCGATGGTGGCCAGCAGGCCGACGCCGCGCGCCAACGCCCGCGCCCGCGCGCCCTGCGCCTGCTCCAGCCGGAACACGGCGCGCGCCTGCAAGGCGTCGCGCGGCGCGTCGGCGGCCGATTGCGCGATTTCGGCGTCCACCTCGCGCAGCAGGCTGCGCGCCAGACCATGGGCCGGCAGCGGCAGCACGCGCTCGCCGGCCTCGGCCAGCGTAGCAGCCCGCGCCAGCGCCGCATGGCCGCGGCGGCCTTCGCGCGCGGCCAGCCACAAGGCCGCCCCCTTGACCAGCAGCACCAGCCAGCAGACGAAGGCGGCGGCCAGCAAGGCCAGCATCACGCCCTTCACCACCGGATCGGCGGCGACGAACATCGCCAGCGGCGACAAGCCGGCGTCGGCTGCCGGCTGGGCCGCCAATGCCTGGACGGAATAAAGCGAAAGGCCGCTGCCTGCGATGCCGGGCAACGGCCTGATAGGGATGCTGGTCTTCATCAGTGACTAAAGGGTTGGGTGGAGGTGCCTCACTCTATCATTAATGATTATCATTATCAATTAACAAAATAGAAACAATTCCACTTCGTTCATTCACCGGCTTTGGCGGTGTGCCAGACGTAGTCCGCCTGCTCGCGGCCCAGCTCCACGCCCTCCTCGGCCAGCACCAGCACCGTCGCCGGCCGTTCCGGCGCCAAATCGGCCAGATGCAGCGGCGCGCCGACATCGCGCAGCGCGTGATAGGCGCCGGCGATCAGCATCGCCGGCTTGGGCGCGGCCAGCAGCCGCTCGGCCATGCGGCGGTCGCGCTGCTGCTGCACCGCCAGCATGGAGGCCATCATGCCCTCGTCCATCTTGCCGCCGTGCTCGCCGCGGATCACCTCCTCCAGCCGGCTCGCCGCCTGCGGACCGCGCGACGCCCGCCCCTGCGGCCTCTCCTTGCTGGCGTAGTAGGCGCGCATCTGATCCCGGTCCAGATTGGCCGCCAGCAGCGGATACGGCGCGCGCAGCAAGGTCATCGCCAGCTCGCCGTATAGCTCCCACGGCCAGCCGCCCTGCCAGGCCACCAGCTCCCGCACCCGCGACGGGCGCACGCTGGGATCGCCCTGCAGCCAGGCTTTCACCTCGTCCACCTTGGGTTGCTGGCTGGGCGTCAGCATTTCAAGCAGCGCGCTGCCCTGCGGCCGGCTTGCGGCCAGGCGCTGCGCCAGCCAGGTTTCTATCCGGTGGTGGTGGCGGTTATCGTGCTTCTCCCCTACCAGCAGCATCTCCGCCGGCGCCAGCCTGGCCAGCAACTCGTCCGGGCTCAGCGCCTTGCCGCTGGCCGTCTCCACGATCCGGCCCGCCGGCGGCCCTTCCGGTTCCGCCGCTGGCTGCGCCGCGCAGCCAGCCAGGCTCGCCAGCAATAAAACCGCCGCCATCCATCGCTTCATGTCTTTCCCGCCTTGCTTTCTTTGCCAAGCCGGCATATTAATTGATAACGATTATCAATAACAACAAGATAGCTGAACTTTACGCGCGGCCAAAAACAAAGCCGGCTGCGATCAATCGCAGCCGGCCTGTATCGAAACAAAAGGAACGGGCTTACAGCGCGGCCAGGGCGGCGTCGTAATCCGGCTCGTCGGCGATCTCGCCCACCAGCTGGCTATGCAGCACCTTATCGTCGGCATCCAGCACCACCACGGCGCGCGCGGTCAGACCGGCCAGCGGGCCGGAGGCCAGCTTGACGCCGTAGGCTTCGGCGAAAGCCGGATTGCGGAAGGTGGACAGCGTGGCCACGTTTTCGATGCCTTCGGCGCCGCAGAAGCGCTTCTGCGCGAACGGCAGGTCGGCGGACACGCACAGCACCACGGTGTCGCTCAGCGCGGCGGCCTTCTCGTTGAACTTGCGCACCGACATCGCGCAGGTCGGGGTATCCACGCTAGGGAAGATGTTGAGGATCTTGCGCTTGCCGGCGTAGCTGGCCAGCGACACCTCGGCCAGATCGCCGCCGGTCAGTTGCAGCGCCGGAGCTTGCTCGCCTTTGGACGGCAGCTTGCCCGCCACTTCCACCGGATTGCCGCGCAGGGTTACGGTTGCCATGTCTTGAATCCTCGTCAGGGTTGGAGATGGCGATAGTGTGGAGCAAAGCGGGTGGAATGCAACCCCGCGCGGCGCATGGTTGTCATCGCTACCGGCCGCCAGCCTACCTTCCCGATGCGCACCAAATTCCAAACTGTTCTAAATGACGGAGATTTTTATTTTCATCCGTTATATAAAGTGCAGGTGGCGCCGCTACCGTGGCGCCGCGAATAAGCAATTCGGGACGCGCGCTTACCGGCGTCGTCAACTGTCATCGGATTTAAAGGAGTCTCTCATGGCTAGCCAAGATCGCGATCAGAAGTCCGGACTGTTCATCGTCAGCTACAACGTCTTCAAGCCCGGCATAGCCGGCGGCTACAACCTGCACCTGCAGCTGTCGGTCTATCCGCCGGCCCGCCAGGTCAGCGGCCGCGCCATCATCACCCAGGCGCTGCAGCACCCATTGGTTTTCGAAAACCCGGTGCAAGGCCACTACGAGGAAAAGAGCGGCGACATCGAACTGTTCCTGAACGGCTTCCGCCTGCCTATCGACCCGGGTTCTCCGCGCGTCGGCGACTTCCACTTCGACGGCCACCTGAAGGGCGGCTGGCAGGCTGAAAACGGCTCCCGCGCCCGCTACGCCTTCCTCCAGGCCGGCCACTGGATCGAGGAATACGGTCAAGAGATCCAGCTGTCCGATGAAGTGCGGCAGACCGTCAAAGCGCTGAACCTGCGCTAAGCATCCATGTCCGCGCGAACCGCCGGCGCCCTAGGCCCGGCGGTTTGTTCGTCTTCAGCCTGTCCATACGGCCATGGCGATCGCGCAAACGGCGCCTGCCGTGCTTGGATGCCGGTTCGACAGCGCATGCGCCCCGCTTGCGTCCTCTCTCCAGGAGATCCGCCATGACCGACTTGCCCGCCGAACTGAACCGCCGCGGCTTCCTGCTCGCCGCAGCCGCCGGCGCCACAGCGCTCGCCCTGCCCAGACTCGCCGGCGCATCGTCGGCGCGAACGCTGCCGCCGCTGCCCTATGCCGACAACGCGCTGGAGCCGGTGATCTCGGCTCGCACCATCGGCTTCCATTACGGCAAGCACCACAAGGCTTATCTCGACAATCTGAACAAGCTGATCGCCGGCCGCGACTACGCCGACCTGCCGCTGGAAGACATCATCACCCGTTCCTTCGGCCCCGCCGGCGACACCGCCGTGTTCAACAACGCCGCCCAGCTGTGGAACCATACCTTCTATTGGCGCAGCATGCGAGCCAAGGGCGGCGGCGTGCCGCCGCAAGGATTGCGGGAGAGAATAGAAAGCTCGTTCGGCAGCGTGGACGCCTGTAGGCAGCAGCTGACCGGCGCCGCCATTTCCCAATTCGGCAGCGGCTGGGCCTGGCTGGTTCAGGACGGCGACAAGCTCAGGGTGGTGAAGACCGGCAACGCCGACAATCCTATCACCTCCGGCCTGACGCCCTTGCTGAACGTGGACGTGTGGGAGCACGCCTATTACCTCGACTACCAGAACCGCCGCGCCGACTACGTCAACGCGGTGCTGGACAAGCTGATCGACTGGGAATTCGCGCAGCGCAACCTAAAAGCCTGAGATCCGTCCGGCTCAAAGCTGGTTGTAGACGCCGCCCAAGGCGCGCAGCACCTCGGAGGCGGCGTCGAGCGCTTGGTCGTCCATGCCTCGCAGCTCGCGCTCCAGCACCTCGGCCAGCAGGCGTTCGCGCTCTCGGTGGCGCGCAAGGCCCAATTCGGTCAGCCCCACCAGCACCGAGCGCTTATCCGCCAGCGACTTCGCTTTCTCCACATAGCCCTGCTCGCTGAGGCCATTCACCAATTGGGTGACGCCGGCGCCGGTGGTCTCGGTCAGCTCCGCCAGCCGCGCCACCGGCAAGGCGCCCTCCTCGGCCAATATCCGCAACACCCTGGCGTGCGACAGCGACAGCGCGCCGGCCTGGCGCGTGGCGCGGCCGCGCAGCCGCGCGTCCGCGGCGCTCAGGCTGTAGGCGGCGCGGCTCAGTCTCGCCAGCGCCTGCTGGCGCGCTTCTCCCGCCTCGCTGGGCAAGGCATCCCCCTGGGGCTTGGTTGACATGCGTTCAGACTCCACAATAATATAACTAAGTACTTAGTTAATTTTCAGGCACGATCAATCTACGAGGTGAAAATTATGTCACGTTCAGAAGCGCAAAGCTGGTCGCTGGACATCGCGCTGGCCCAGGGCGGTTTCGACGCCCTGCACCCGGAAGGCAAAAACACCCTGCTGCAGCTGGGGCATGACCCGGCCGATTTCGACGCCGTGTTCGAGCAGGTGAAAAGCGGCGCGATGCTGCCGAAAGCCTGGGCGGAAGTGGCCGCCCGCGCCGAACGGCGCGCCGCCCACTACGAGCGCGACGGCTACCGCCGCACCGCCGCCGACCTCTATCTGCGCGCCGCGGTGATGTGGGGCCGCGCGCAGTACTCGATCTTCGACACCGCCGATCCCCGCAAAGCCGCGCTGCGCGCTCGCTGCAACCACTGCGTGACCCGCATCGGCGAACTGCGCGGCGGCCGGGTGCGGCGAGTGGAGATTCCGTTCGAGGGCGGCGTCATCCACGCTCTGCTGCACCTGCCGGACGGCGAAGTCCGCCAGGCGCCGGCGGTGATCCTCGGCCCCGGCATGGACATGATCAAGGAAGACTACCTGTACGCCGCCGAGCGCTACTACACCTCGCGCGGCATGGTGGCGCTGTCGATAGAGGGCCCCGGCCAGGGCGAAAGCCGCGCCGGCGGCCTGGCCGTCACCCTGGACAACTATGAGCGGGCGCTGGAAGCCTATGCCGGCTACCTGGCCGGCCTGCCCGAAGTGGACGCCGGCCGCATCGGCATGTTCGGCATCAGCATGAGCGGCTACTGGGGACTGCGCGCCGCCGCCGGCGCCACCCGGCTGGCCGCCCTCGCCGCCTACGAAGCGGTGTGCGGCGACTTCCTCACCATCTTCGAGCGCGCCCAGCCCAGCTTCAAGAAAAACTACATGTATATGAGCGGCTACCGCGACGAGGCGCTTTTCGACCGCGAAATGCGCGACCGCATGCCCTTGGACGCGATGGCGGCCGACATCCGTATTCCGGTGCTGCTAGGCATAGGAGAATTCGACGAGCTGACCCCGCTGGAGCAGGCGCTGGCCTGCTACCAGCGCATCCGCGCGCCAAAGGAGATGCGCGTCTACGAAAACGAATTCCACCCGCTGGGCGGCGTGGCGGCGGAAGTCTTCCGCTACGGCGCGGAGTGGCTGGAACGGGCGCTGTCCGGCGATCCCGCGCTGCGCGAGCCGGGCCGGGATGTGCGCCACTATCTGCGCCGCGACGGCCATATCGGCGACGGCAGCGCAGCGCCGGACTGGTGGCAGGGCGCAGACCCGGTGGGCGGACAGCGCGCCTGATCCGGCGACACTAGCGGCGCCGGCCCGCCTCGGGCACGGCGCTCCGCTGAGTTTTGTCGGCGATGCCAAGCGGCGAGCCGGCGGCGGTAAGCATTTGAACGATTGACGCCGTCCGGCCCCATCGCCAGACTGCCTTCATGCCAAAGACATGGAGACATGTCATGAATCAGTCTGTTCAGGCCCTGCTGTTCGACGTGTTCGGCACCGTGGTGGACTGGCGCGAGGGCGTGGCCCGCGACGCCTCCGCCTTCCTGCAGCGCCATCCCGGCGCCAGGCAAGACCCTTACGCCTTCGCCGACGCCTGGCGCGGCCGCTATTCTCCATCAATGGAAGTGGTTCGCGCCGGCCGCCGCCCGTTCGCCAAGCTGGACCAGCTGCACCGGGAGAATCTGGAGGCGACGCTGCCGGCCTTCGGCATCGATCCGGCCTCGGTGCCGGAGAACGAGCTGCAATGGCTGAACCGCGCCTGGCATCGGCTGGACCCGTGGCCGGACAGCGTGGCCGGCCTGGCCCGGCTGAAGGCGCGCTGCATCGTCGCCACGCTCAGCAACGGCAACACCAGCCTGCTGCTCAATATGGCCAAATACGCCGGCCTGCCGTGGGACGCGATACTCGGCGCAGAGGCTGCCCAGGCCTACAAGCCGATGCCGCAGGCCTATCTGCGCACGGCGGAGCTGCTGGACCTGCCGCCAGAACGGATCTGCCTGGTGGCGGCGCACAACGGCGACCTCGCCGCGGCCCGCCAGTGCGGGCTGAAAACCGCCTTCGTCGCCCGGCCGCGGGAATTCGGGCCAGAACAGCAGACGGATCTGGTTGCCGAACAGGATTGGGATTGGGTGGCGGAGGATTTGGTAGAGTTGGCCGGGACATTTGGGTGCTGAAACGCAAGGAGGACAAGCGTTTACGCTTGCCCTCCTGATGATGCTGCGCCTCTTCGGTTCAGCTCAAGAAACCAGAGGATGCTCCGCCATCCACTTGGCGGAACCTCGACGCCCCTCCAACAAACCAATCAGAGATACATCCTCCTCCAAAGTCTCAAAATATACTCCCAGTCCCGAAGGACTGATTTCTATCGCACGCAACTGCTCGGGCGTTGCACCATAAGTCGCCTGCAAGTCGTTAGGCCGAAACTTGAGTTCTCTGTCATTAGCCAGAATGAAGACGATAACCCCCTCCTCTGACCGATACTGGACCGATCGCAAGGTAGAATATTCCCGTTGCAGCATCTCCATCCGAGAAGACGCTGCTTCCAGCTCCTCAGCAGACACTTCCATGGATATCTCCCCATGCTGTGCATAGCTCATACAAGTGGGCATGTAGCTCTTTGATGAGCTTGTTGATCTCATGGGCACCGAATCCCTTCTGCTCACGCAACCAAGGGGGCCCATCCGGACAATTCAAAATAAAAGCAGCTTCCCTCTTCCCATCGATTACGTGAACATGGGCTGGATTGTGATCATTTGTCCGTATCACAACCCGATAACCATTCCACTTCAACACATTTGGCATACCTGCCTCGTAATGAGATGATGTTGCCGCGTAGCCAACCTCACTTTAGTTAGACCAACACATAGCTCTATCATCCATCTAACTTCGGAAAATCACTCGATAAATTAAGCATTTATTTTTTACTATACGCCCACTTAGACAAGATTTTCTTGCCACGATCAATGCGCTAGTCATCCGCCTCTCCAGCCTAAAAACCATCAAACACTACATATAGCGAACAAATGGACACTGCCTCCCTCTTCCTGTGGTAATCGCAGTTTAGTCAGGAAGACACGCAGCACACTCCCGCCATATCCGAGCCAAGTCCACAAAGAAAAACGGGGCCGCTTTCGCTACCCCGTTGCTCATTACGCCTGTTCGCCGCCATCCACCCGGCGCCGCGTCTGCAGAATCGGCGGCGCCCAGGTTTCGCCCGGCCGCTTCTTGCGGGTAGCCAGCGTCAGTTCCGACGGGGCGAAGATGTTGATGTTGTGGGTGTTGGGCGTGGTGATCAGGTACTGCGCCTCGGTGGCTTTCAGGAAGCCGGCCACGCGGTCGATGTTGAAGATGTCGAGGTGGGCGAACGGCTCGTCGATGAAGACGAAGCCGGACGGATTGGACTCGTCCATCATCAGGCCGATCAGCAGGATCAGCGACTTCATCACCTGCTGGCCGCCCGACGCCTCGCCGTCGTTCATGCCCATCATGCCCTTCTGGTCGAAGTTGAACTTCAGCACCAGGCCGGCCTGGGCCAGCACCGCGTCGTCGTTGGACAGCTGCGGCAGCTCCACTTCCACCTGGATGCCGGCCAGTTCGCCCAGGCGCTTGACGTTCTGGCCGTAGACCCGCACCGTGGCGCGCAGCTTGCCGATGTAGGCGGCGCGCGCCTCGTCGGTCAGCTCGCGCGAGCGGTCCACCTCGCCCTGGCGGCGCTGGCGCTCGCGGTCGAGCTGGGTCAAATCCTCCACCAGCTTGTCCTTCAGCGCCAGCACCGAGTCGTCCTGCTCCCAGTCGCCGCTTTGCAGCTTCTCTTCCAGGTAGTTCAGCTGGTGCTTGGCGTCGGCGGCGGTGTCGAATTCGTCCTCCAGCGCCGCCACATGTTCCGGCGCCAGCGCGTCGGCCGACAATCTCTCCGCCCATTCGCGCAGCTCTCCGCTGAGCCGGCGCAGCTGGCGGCGCGCCAGCTCCACTTCCTGCAGCTTCTGATTGTATTTGGACAGGCTCTCCATCTCGCGCTGACAGACGCGGTCGTGCGCCAGCCGCGCATCGCCGTGGCGCTGGTCGGCCGCGTCCTTCTCCGCGCCGGCGTCGGCCAGCGCCGCCCCCTGGCGGGCGATCTCGGCCTCCAGCTCGGCCTTGCGCGACTCCAGCGCTGAAAACTCGTCGGCGCGGCTGTCCAGTTGGCGGATGGCGTCCATGCCGCCCAGGTACTCGGCCAAGCCCGCCGCTTCGCGGGTGGCCGCCACCAGCCGCTCCTCGCCGGCCAGGATGCGCACGTTCAACGCCTTCAATTCGTCGCGCACCGCCAGCAGCCGCGACTGCCGCGCCGCCTCGCCGAAGGCGTACTCATGCATGGGCACGCCGATGTGGCGCGCGCCGCGGCGCTCGCGGAAATAACCGTCGCGGGTGATCCAATCGCCGTCGGCGTTGGCGCCCGCCTCCGCGTTCTCCACCCGCGTCACGCTGTTCATCTGCCGGTACAGCCATTCCGGCGCGTCGGCGGAGAAGCGCACCACTTCCAGCAGGCTGCCCTTGTTGGCCCGCGGCGGCGCAGCGCGCTCCGGCACCACGAAATGACGGTAGCGCAGCTTTTCGCCTATTTTCCAGGCCTCGCGGCGGTCCGATTCCTTGTCCAGCAATACCACGTGGCGGTAGCCGCGCAGCAGGGCCTCCACCGCGCCCTGCCAATTGGAATCCATCACCTCGACGATGTCGGACAGCATCGCGTGCGGGATGCCTGCCTCATCCAGCGCCGCCTTGAACTGGCGCACGTCCTCCGGCGAGCGGCCGCGGCCGATCTCCAGCGCTTGCAGATGCTCCGAGCTGTCCTGGCGCTGTTTTTTCAGATCGCGCAGGCCGTCCTTCAATTGATCCGCCTCGGCGCGCAAGGCGGACAGCTTGTCGGCCAACTGCGCGGCGTCGGCGCCGTACTCCTTGCCGGCCAGCGCCTGCAGCCGGTCGCGCTCCTTCAGTTGGCCGGCCACGCCGGCGTGTTCGCCCTTGGCCTTCATGAAGGCGTCCTGCGCGGCCTGGCGCACCGTTTCCGCCGCACCCCTCGCGTCGGCGGCGCTCACTTCGGCCGCCTTCAGCTTGGCCACCAGGTCCAGCGTGTCGGCATGCTCGGCGCGCGCCTGGTTCAGCACATGGTAGCCGGCGCGGTAATCGCCCCATTGCTTGCCGAAGGCGGTTTTGGCGTCCAAATAGGCCAGCACCGGCAGCGCCTCGTCGCGCAGGCGGGCGATGCCAGTCTGCAGCTGCTTCCACTCCAGGTAGCGGTTGGCGCGGCCCTTCATCGCCTCCACCCGCACCTGCAGCGCCTCTTCCTGGCGGCCCAGGGCCTCCAGCTCCAACTCGGTGGCGCGCTGCTCGTCGCGGGCGCGCTGGTAGTTGTCCAGCACGTCCTTGTCGCCGAACACCTGGAACACCAGGTCCAGCAGCTGGCGCGGGCTGTATTCGGTCAGTTTGTCGGTGTCGCCCTGCTCCAGCGCCAGCACCTCGGCCACCGCCGGAGTCAGGCCGGCGGCTTCCAGCCGGCGGCGGTATTCCTGCACGCCCAGCCATTGCGCCTGGCCCTCGGCGTGCTCCAGTGCGATATCGCCATCGAGGATCGCGTAGTGGCGCACCCAGTCGCCGCCCTGCTTCTTGATCCGGCACAGCAGCGTCACCGACTCCGACACGATGGGGAAGAACGGCGTCGGGTACAGGCCGCCGGACGGGCGGCGCGGATTGTCCACCACGCCGCGCAGATAGGCGAAGGCTTCCTTGTTGTTGCGCACATAGCGCTTGTAGTCGCGCTTGCCGGAACACTTGATCGCCAGCAGCGTGCGCATCGCGTCGAGCAAGGTGGTCTTGCCGGAGCCATTAGGCCCGATGATGGTAACGATCTGGGCGTCCAGCGGCACGCTCAGCCGCTGCCAGAAGTCCCAGTGCACCATTTCCACCGATTTCATCTGGAACATCAGCGAGCCTCCCCGTCGGCCGCGTCGTCCGGCGGCAGGTCAAACAGCGGGCCGGCAGATGCTATGCCGTCGTCCGCGCCTTCTTCTTCGATCTCGTCGTCGACTCGCTTGTCCACCAGCGCGTCGCGGCCCTCGCGCCGCAGCAGCACGTCAGCCAGCGCGCCCTCGATGATGCGCGGCGCCAGTTGGGCGTAATCGATCATCAGGTCCAGCATCGGCCCCTCGTCCAGCCAGCGGTTGCGGCGGACGATGAAGCCCAGGTTGACCAAGCGGCCCAGATTGGCGGCGAAGCGGGTGCGGCCGCCCAAGGCCTTGCCGAAATCGGCGTACAGCGCGTCCTCGGAAATGCCGGTGGACACCGTCTCGCCGGTTTCCAATGGCTTCTGCGCGCCGAACATATCGCTCTGGTTCTCCTTGCCAGCCTCGACGCGGGCGATTTGCCGCTCGCGCTTGGGCAGGATGATCAGCGCCCACAGGATGACCAGCAGCGCCACGCCGTCGCGCGGCAGGCCCAGATTGTTGTTGAGCCAGGCGTCGCCCGAGCCGAACACCGGCTCGGTCATTTCCGGCAGCAGCGCGACGGCGATGTGCTCGGCGTACGGGTTCTCCACCAGACGCAGGCCGACGGCGGCCAGGCTCTTGTCCAGCTCCTGGCGAAAGCTGTCGTCCAGCAAAGCCTTGCGCGCCAGCGCGTCGGCGCGCGGCACCACCCGGTGCGCCAGCAGGCGGGCGGTGAGGGTTTTGATTTCGTGTTCCAAATCACTTGCCCTGGATATTTAAAAACGGCTTGTACTTGCTAATCAACCGCGACTCCAGACCCTTTGGATCACTGGATGGAATTAACATCAGCCAAACTTGATCAATTCCTCGTTTTAAAAAATAATTCGCACCACGCCATCTAACATGTGAAATGCTCTCACGCTTATAGCGAACATTCTCATCTCTGATTTGCTCGGCAAGAGAGCATTGTGTTTTCGTAACACCCCTCACCCCAATATACCTTCCTGTAATTCTTTCACGAAGACTATTTTCCGTCTCGCCAACATACAGAATCTCACTACCAACTCCGAAAATATAAACCCCTGCTTCTTTGCACAAACTTTGGTTTCTTATTATACGAAAGTGCCTCCAAGGAACCTTATCACCAGGCTGAATATGAGTCGTTTCAAAAACTGAACCAGACAACCAATCAGCAATATCTTCGTTCGAATACATTTATACCGCCTCTAATTAATTTTTCGCCACCAGCCTAGCATCGGACAGCGTAGCCACCTCCGGGTGGTCCGGCTCTATCACCCCATCTCCGCCTTGCAGGCTGAACGGCAGCTTGGCCAACGCGGCGACGATGCTTTGGTCGTTGCTGGTTTCCGGGTCGCCGATCAGCGACAGCAGGGACAGCCGATAGGCGGTTTCGTTGTAGCTGCCGGCCAGCACCGCCTGGCTGATGTGGGCGTCGGCCTTGCCGCTCATGCCCAGCTCCAGCAGCAAGTCGTACATTTCCTCGGCCTCCAGCAGCCGCTCCATCTCAGGCGCGTCGGCCAGCGGGGCGGCTTCGCCCCCGGGCAGAACGTGAGCGCCGGCCTTGGCGCGCTCGCGCGCCAACAGCTCGAACTCGGCCACGTCGGCCAGCTCCGGCGTGGACAGGAAAGCCGGCTCCGGACTGATGGACCAGCCGCCCGCCAGCTTGCCGGCCAGCATGGCCGCGCCCTGGCGGCGCAGCCAGTCGGCGATGTCGGTGGAGGTGAGGCCGGAATTGCCTAGGTGCACGCGCTGCGCGGCCAGCTGCGCCAGCCGGCGCTCGAAGGTGCCGGCCAGCGCCAGCATGCGGCTCTGCGCCAACGCGATGGCCTGGGCCTGGTTCAACACGGTCAGGCTCAGCGTGTCGTCCTGCGTCAGGCTCTTCACCACCTCGGTGGACTTGGCCACCCAGCGCCATACCGCCTCCAGCCGGTGCTGGGCGGCGCGGATGCGGAACTCCGACTGCGACTCCAGCGCTTCCTCGAATTCGGCGTACAGCTCGTTCAGCCGCGCCAGCAGATGCTTCAGCGCTTCGTCCGACACCTGGCCGACCGCCTGGCCGGCCGCCACCTGGCTGGCCAGATAGCCCAGCTCGACGTCGTCGCCGGAGAAATCGACCAGCGTCGCCAGGGCCGCCAACGCGACGCGCGCGCCCTCGGACAGCTGGTACACGCCGCCGTCGCTGTCGTAGACCAGCAGATCGCCTTCGCGCAGACGCCCCAGAATGGTGGCCAGTTTGGTATCGTTAAGGTAGGAGAAGCGTTGGGCGATTTCCTGCGGCGTCCACAGCGGCGCCTCGGCGCGGCCGCCCAGCTCTCGCAGCACTAGGAGGCGCATCAGCACTTCCTCGTCGCCGCCGCGGAACAGCGTGACGAAAACGGACAGATAGCCCCATGCGCCCTGCAGCCGCGACACGGCCTGCAGCGAGCCGGGCTCGATGCCGGGCTGGAAGAAATCGGACAATGAATCCAAGCGCGCTCCACAAGCTGGGGTGAATCAAAGCGGAGATTGTCCCGGCGGCCCGCCGCTTCGTCAACGCGGCGATGCGTTTTATCCTGGCCGCGAGCCATAACAAATCATCAGAGGAGATATCATGCTCACCCGCCACCATCCGCTGCTGTCGCCCAGCCTGGGCAGCCAGCGCGCGCTGACCAGCTTCCACTTCGGCCAGGAAGGCCGCGGCGAGAAGGTCCACATCCAGGCCAGCCTGCACGCCGACGAACTGCCCGGCATGCTGGTGGCCTGGCACCTGAAGCAGCGGCTGCGCCAGCTGGAGGACGAAGGCGCCATCCTGGGCGAGATCACGGTGCTGCCGGTGGCCAACCCCATCGGACTGAACCAGAACCAGAGCAGCCGCCTGCTGGGCCGCTTCGAGCTGATGAGCGGCCAGAACTTCAACCGCCACTATCTGCCGCTGGCCGAGCCGGTGTTCGCCGCCGTGCGCCAGCAGCTGGGGGCGGACGCCAAAGCCAACACCCGGCTGATCCGCGCCGCGATGCGGGCCGAGCTGGCGCGCCAGCAGCCGCAGACCGAGCTGCAATCGCTGCGCCACGCGCTGCAATCGATGGCCTTCGATGCCGACATCATGCTGGACCTGCACTGCGACAGCCGCGCCGACATCCATCTGTACACCGGCACGCCGCTATGGGACCAGTGCGAGCCGCTGGCGCGTTACCTGGGCGTCTGCGCCAGCCTGCTGGCCGAGGACTCCGGCGATTATCCCTTTGACGAGTCCTGCAGCCAGCCGTGGTGGCAGCTGCGCGACCTGGCCGCCCGGGCCGGGCTGTCCGCGCCGATCGAAATGGCCTGTCTGGCGGTGACGATAGAACTGCGCGGCGAGTGCGACGTCAACCTTGAATACGCGGCCAAGGACGCCGAGGCCATCATCGATTTCCTGCAGCGCCGCGGCGTGATCGCCGGCGACGCGCCGCCGCTGCCGCCGCTGCGCCATCCGGCGACTCCGCTGGCCGCGTCCGAGGACCTGCTGGCGCCCCACGCCGGCGTGGTGGTGTACCGCGCGGCGGCCGGCAGCCTGCTCAGCCCCGGCGACCTGGTGGCCGACATCATCGATCCGCTGACCGACACCGTCAGCCAGGTGTGCACCCAGCACGGCGGCGTGCTGTACGCCACCAGCGACCGGCCCTACGCCACCGCCGGCCTCGGCATCGCCCGCGTGGCCGGCGACACCGCGTTCAAGAGCGGCAAGCTGTTGACCGCCTGACGGAATTTTCGCCGGCGGCGGCGATCCAAACTCTTTTGTTTCGCCGCCGGATTCCGCTCATGAAAACGCTCGCTCCCCTGCTATTATCCCTGTCCATCCTGCTGCCGGCCGCGCCGGCCGTCGCCGTGCCGGCATCTTCCGCTCCGGCCGCCGAGGCGGTGTTCGCCGAACTGGCGCACCAGCCTGCCTACCAGGCGGCCTGGATGAGCATGATGGCCGGCGCCAAGCACGCGCCAGAATGGCTGCGCGAAGCGCGCGCCACCAGCGCGCCCTACCATCCGGCCACCATCGCCGGCAAACGCTACCTGGCCGGCGAGATGTGCAAGCCGCACGATTGCGCCGGCAACCGCTTCTTCGGCCTGTTCAGCGCCGACAAACGCCGCGCGATGGGCCTCTTGGTGACGGTGGCCGACGTGCCCGAGGCGGTGGACCATCCGGCCAAGCACGCCAGCTACCGCTGGCTGGGCAAGCCGGACAAGGAGCAACGCGCCTATCTGATGCAACAACTGAAACAGGACCCGAACTGGAAATGAAAACGCTGAAACCCGCTCTCGCCGCGCTGCCGGCGCTGCTCCTGGCCGCCTGCGCGCAAAACCCGCCGCCGCAGCCGCAAGCTGTCGGCATGGCCAATCCGGCCTCGGTCCATTGCGTGAAACAAGGCGGCAAGCTGCTGCCGCAAAAGGACGCCTCCGGCAACGAATACGCGCTGTGTCAGTTGCCCGATGGCCGGGCGGTGGAGGAATGGACGCTGTTCCGATCGCAGCAGCCAGCCGCGCCGGCGCCGTAAACCGACTTACCCACAGCCATCGATCGAATCCGGATTTATCCACAGATCTGAATGGCGCGCCAAAAAACAAACCCGCCGGCTGACAGCTCCGGCGGGCTTCCTACCCCCTTTGGCAGGGATAGTCTTACTTTAGACTACCGGACAGGAAAGCCTTCAGCCTTTCGCTCTTGGTGTTGCCGAAGACTTCGTCCGGATGGCCCTCTTCCTCCACGCGGCCCTGGTGCAGGAACATCACGTGGTTGGACACGTTGCGGGCGAAGCCCATCTCGTGAGTGACCACGATCATGGTGCGGCCCTCTTCGGCCAGCGCCTGCATCACCTTCAGCACCTCGCCCACCAGCTCCGGGTCCAGCGCCGAGGTCGGCTCGTCGAACAGCATCACTTCCGGCTCCATCGTCAGCGCGCGGGCGATGGCCACGCGCTGCTGCTGGCCGCCGGACAGGTGAGCCGGGTATTTGGCCTGGGCGCGCTCGTCCAGCCCAACCTTGGCCAGGTATTTCTTGGCGCGGGCGATGGCCTCGTCGCGCGGCAGGCCCAGCACATGCACCGGCGCCTCGATGACGTTTTCCAGCACCGTCATGTGGCCCCACAGATTGAAGTGCTGGAACACCATCGCCAGCTTGGTGCGCATGGTCTGCAGCTGTTTCTGGTCGGCCGGCACCAGCTCGCCCTGCTTGTTGCGCGACAGGCGGATTTCCTCGCCGTTCAGCGCGATGGAGCCGTCGTTCGGCTTTTCCAGGAAGTTGATGCAGCGCAGGAAGGTGCTCTTGCCCGAGCCCGACGAGCCGATGATGCTGATCACGTCGCCGGCCTTGGCCTTCAGCGAGATGCCTTTCAGAACTTCGTGGTCGCCGTAGCTCTTGTGAATGTTGCTGATGTTCAGCTTGTCCATCTAATAAATCCCCAGTATTTCTCAGCTCTTGGTCGGATGCAGGTAAGCGAGCCAGCGGGCTTCAGCCTTGCGGAACAGGCCGACCAGAATAAAGGTGATGCTCAGATACAGCAAGGCCGCCAGGCCGAAGGCGTTGAAGGAATCGTACGTGGCGGCGTTGGCGTCGCGCGCGACCTTCAGAATGTCCGGCACGGTGGCGGTGAAGGCCACGGTGGTGGCGTGCAGCATCAGGATCACTTCGTTGCTGTACGCCGGCAGCGCCCGCCGCAGCGCCGACGGGATGATCACCCGGCGGTACAGCGTGAACGGGCTCATGCCGTAAGCGCGCCCGGCCTCGATCTCGCCGTAGGAGGTGGCCTTGATCGCGCCGGCGAAGATTTCGGTGGTGTAGGCGCAGGTATTGAGCGCGAACGCCAGGATGGTGCAGTTGTAGCCTTCGCGGAAAAAGTGATTGAGGAAGCCCACCTCGCGCACCACGTCCAGGCTGTACATGCCGCTGTAGAAGAAGATCAGCTGCACGTAGAGCGGCGTGCCGCGGAACACGTAGGTGTACAAGCCCACCAGGCGCGCCAGCCATTTGATCTTGGACACGCGCGCCACCGCCAGCGGAATGGAGACGACGAAGCCGAAGGCGATGGACAGCACCAACAGCCACATGGTGACGGCCAGGCCGGACAGGTGGTAGCCGTCGCTCCACAGGAAGGCCCGCCAGTATTGCTGGATGATGTCTATCATAGGTCGGCCTCCCGCACGCCGGTGGAATAGCGGCGCTCCAGCTTCGCCAGCACGAAATTGGACAGCGCGGTCAGCGCCAGGTAGATGGCGCCCGCCACCAGCGTGAAGAAGAACACGCGGTAAGTGCTCTTGCCGGCGTCGATGGACGCCTTGACCACATCGGCCAGGCCGATGATGGATACCAGCGCGGTGGCCTTCAGCATCACCTGCCAGTTATTGGAGATGCCGGGCAGCGCGAAGCGCATCATCTGCGGGAACTGCACGCGGTGGAACACCTGCCAGCCGCTCATGCCGTAAGCGATGCCGGCCTCGATCTGTCCCTTGGGCACCGACAGGAAGGCGCCGCGCAGCGTCTCGGTGAAATAGGCGCCGTAGATGAAGCCCAGCGTGACGATGCCGGACACGAAGGGATCGAGGTCGATCTGGTCGATGTGCATCGCCTCGGTGATTTTGTTCATGCCGATCTGCAGGCTGTAGAAGATCAGCAGCATCAGCACCAGGTCGGGCACGCCGCGCACCAGGGTGGTGTACAGCGTGGACACGCTGCCCAGCAGCGGATTGTGCGACAGCTTGGCGCCGGCGCCGACGAGACCGATGACGAAAGCCAGAAGCAGCGACAGCACCGACAGCTCCAGCGTCACCAGGGTCCCCTGCCAGATAATGGGACCGAATCCATCCAGAAACATATGTTCCCCTTGTCGAGTGGCCGCCGCTTTCAGCTTATGGCGCTGAATGGCGACGGACGCTCCAGATCAATACGCCCCGCAAGGCGGGGCGCATCACAGCGCGGGCGGGCGGACGGGCCGCGCGCCCGGAACGGCATCAGCCGCCGTATACGTCGAAGGAGAAGTACTTCTTCTCGATCTTCTTGTAGGTGCCGTCCTTCAGCATGTCGGCGATCGCCTTGTCGATGCCGGCTTTCAGATCCTTGTCTTCCTTGCGCAGGCCGATGCCGGCGCCTTCGCCCAGGGTCTGCGGATCGACCAGGTCCTTGCCGGCGAAGGCGAAGCCCTTGCCTTCAGGCTTCTTCAGGAAGCCGATGTCGGCCTGCACCGCGTCCTGCAGCGAGGCGTCCAGGCGGCCCGCGGCCAGGTCGGCCAGCACCAGGGTCTGGTTCTGGTAGGGAACCACTTCCACGCCGGCCGGCGCCCAGTGCTTCTTGGCGTAGGCTTCCTGGATGGTGCCCTGCTCCACGCCCACGCGCTTGCCCTTCAGCGAGGCCGGGGTCGGCATCAGGCCGGAGCCGGACTTGGCGACCATGCGGGTCGGGGTGTTGAACAGCTTGGCGGAGAAGGCGATTTCCTTCATCCGGGCTTCGGTCATCGACATCGACGACAGCACGCCGTCGAACTTCTTGGCCTTCAGCGCCGGGATCATGCCGTCGAAATCGTTTTCCACCCACACGCACTTGGCTTTCATGCGTTTGCAGATCTCGTTGCCCAGATCGACGTCGAAACCCACCACCTGGCCATTCGGCGCCTTGTACTCGAACGGCGCGTAGCTGGCGTCGACGCCGAAGCGGATTTCCTTCCAGTCTTTGGCGTAAGCCCCCAGGGATGCGGCCATCAGACCCACGGCCAGCGCAGCAAGTGCTTTCTTCATTTCCTTCTCCTCATCAATCGTACTGCCTTGTTGGTATCCGGACGATGCCGGACTTTCTCTCCGGGCCGATCCCGCCTGGCCCGCGCCGCCCGGTGCGGCCCCGGCCCAAACGGCGGCTGCACCAGTTATATAGTTAGAGTATTTCGTCTAGCAAGCCGGATTTCGCCGCTCCGCCGGCCGGGCCCCCGGCTGGCGGATGACAAAACCTGGCGCCTGGTCCCGGACCGGCTCCTCCCGCCCGAGCCGTTGAAACGGCTGGACAGGAAGGCGCGGCACGGCGCCGGCGGCTTTGTCGGCGGCTCTTCCCGGCTTCGGCTTCGACAAGCAGAATTCATGCCACGGCCATCCGGAGGCGCTTGCCTCACTCGCAATCGCCTGAGGACAAAATACAACATCCAATCGACTTGGGAAGTAACGACGCGTGAAAGGATCGGTGTACAGCAAAGCGACGTTAATTGCCGAAAATCGGCCAAAACCCCGCACTTTGCCCAAGTGGAATAAAAAAGCGGGCTGGATATGCATCCAGCCCGCTTCTCATAGCAGTTAAATACTGCGATTTCGTTACGCGTCGTCACCTTCGCTTACCGCCGGCGCTTCCGGCGCAATCACCTTCTGCTTGGCCGCGGCGGCCTGCTGCTTCTGCTCTTCAGCCTCCTGGCGGGCGGCGGCGCGCACCACGTCCAGGTAAGCCATGATGGCGAAAGTCAGCTCGCGGGTGCCTTCATGATTCAACGCGGAGATGGAGAACACGCGCGGCGCCTTGATGTCGAAGCCCAGGCTGTCGTCCGGCTTCTCCGTAGGCCAGCCGTAAGCGTTGAGGAAGGCGGACACCGTCAGCTCGCGCTCGTCCGGCGGCAGCATGTCCACCTTGTTCAGCACCAGCCAGCGCGGCTTGCCGTGCAGCTCTTCATCGTACTTCTTCAGCTCTTCCACGATGGCCCGCGCCTCGCGCACCGGATCGACGTCCGGATCGAACGGGGCGATGTCCACCACGTGCAGCAGCAGGCCGGTGCGCTGCAGGTGCTTCAGGAAACGATGGCCCAGGCCCGCGCCTTCCGCCGCGCCTTCAATCAGGCCCGGAATGTCGGCGATCACGAAGCTGCGGGTGTCGTCCATCCGCACCACGCCCAGGTTCGGATGCAGCGTGGTGAACGGATAATCGGCCACCTTGGGGCGCGCGGCGGACACCGAGCGGATGAAGGTGGATTTGCCGGCGTTGGGCATGCCCAGCAGGCCGACGTCGGCCAATACCTTCAGCTCCAGCTTGAAAGTGCGCTGCTCGCCCTGCTCGCCCGGCGTGCATTGGCGCGGCGAACGATTGGTGGACGATTTGAAATGGATGTTGCCGAGGCCGCCCTTGCCGCCCTTGGCGATCATGATGCGCTGGCCGTGATGGGTCAGGTCGGCCACCAGCTCGCCGGTGTCGTGGTCGGTAATCACCGTGCCCACCGGCATTTTCAGTTCGATGTCGTCACCGCCCTTGCCGTAGCAATCGGCGCCGCGGCCGCGTTCGCCGTGTTCAGCCAGGTATTTCTTGACGAAGCGGAACTCAACCAGAGTGTTGACGTTTTCGTCGGCCACCGCGAACACGCTGCCGCCCTTGCCGCCGTCGCCGCCATCCGGGCCGCCGAACGGGATATATTTTTCACGGCGGAAACTGGCCACGCCATTGCCGCCGCGTCCGGCCATCACTTCAATGCGGGCTTCATCGATAAACTTCATGTCTACAACCTCTGTTCTGCGAGGAGTCAGGGGTCAGGACTGGCTCCAGCCCTCACGCCTTGCCCCTCGGTATGAAAAAAGCCCTATCGAAGGATAGGGCTTTCTCGGATGCTGGAAAGCGAATTATTCGCCGTCAACACCGGTGTACGGAATCACGTTAACGGTCTTGCGCTGTTGCGCGCCCTTAACGGTGAATTCAACGTAGCCATCAACCTTGGCGAACAGGGTGTGATCCTTGCCCTGACCAACGTTTTCACCAGCGTGGAAGCGGGTGCCGCGCTGACGCACGATGATGGAACCAGCCGGAATCAGTTCGCTACCGTAAACCTTAACGCCCAGGCGTTTGGCTTCGGAGTCACGACCGTTGCGGGAGCTACCGCCTGCTTTTTTGTGTGCCATGACTGTTTATCCTTACTTCGAAATCGCGTCGATGCGGATTTCGGTGTAGTTCTGACGATGACCCTGGTGTTTCTGGTAGTGCTTACGACGACGCATCTTGAAGATGCGGATCTTGTCGCCACGACCGTGGGAAACAACGGTAGCCTTAACAGTGGCGCCAGCAATCATCGGCGCGCCAACCACAACCTGTTCACCGTCAGCAATCATCAGCACTTCTTCAAGTACGATCTGGCTGTCGACGTCTGCAGGTATCTGTTCTACTTTGAGTTTTTCACCGATGGCAACTTTGTACTGCTTGCCGCCGGTTTTTATGACCGCATACATTCGCATGAGCTCCTGATAAATGAATCCCCCCACGCCTGATGCGCAGGGAACGCGAGACTATACGGGCAGCCTGTCAACTTGTCAATGATTTCATCGACTTAAGCGGCGAGCACGGCGGCATGGCGGGGGAATGGGCTTTTCTGGTAACATCCAGAGCTTTGGCGTAGCCCTCGAACGATAACTGGTTGAAAACGTGTCCACCCCGCTTTTCCGAACCCTGATAGCCGACGACATGCAGACGGTAGACAGCGTGATACGCGCCCGCCTGCACTCCGACGTCGTCCTGATCCGCCAGGTGGCGGAATACATCATCTCCGCCGGGGGCAAACGCCTGCGTCCGATCCTGACCCTGCTGTCGGGGCGCGCGCTGGGCTACCGGGGCGAGCACCTGTTCGAACTCGCCGCGATGATAGAGTTCATCCACACCGCCACCCTGCTGCACGACGACGTGGTGGACGAGTCCGACCTGCGCCGCGGCCGCAAGACCGCCAACGCGCTGTTCGGCAACGCCGCCAGCGTGCTGGTGGGCGACTTCCTCTACACCCGCGCCTTCCAGATGATGGTCACCACCCGCAACATGACCATCCTGGAAGTGATGGCCGAGGCGACCAACATCATCGCCGAGGGCGAGGTACTGCAGCTGCTGAACATCGGCAACACCGACGTCAGCGAAGACGAATACCTGAAGGTCATCCAGTACAAAACCGCCAAGCTGTTCGAAGCCGCCGCCCGTGTCGGCGCGCTGATCGCCGACGCCTCCGCCGAGCAGGTGCAGGCGATGGCTAACTACGGCATGTACCTGGGCACCGCCTTCCAGATCATCGACGACGTGCTGGACTACAGCGGCGACGCCGACGCCATAGGCAAGAGCCTGGGCGACGACCTGGCTGAAGGCAAACCCACCCTGCCGCTGATCTACACCATGCGCAACGGCAGCCCGGAAGCCTCCGCGCTGGTGCGCGACGCGCTGGAAAACGCCAACCGCGACCGTTTCCACGATGTATTGAATGCGGTACAATCCTGCGGCGCGCTGGAATACGCCAAGAATGAAGCCGTAAAAATGGCCGAACAAGCCATTGCCTCCTTGCAGAACATTCCCGATTCGGAAGTCCGCCAGGCCCTGATCGAACTGGCCCGCCTATCGGTGGACCGCAGCGCCTGACCGCGCCCCAGTTTTCAGTAGCGTCTCCGTAGTTAAATGGATATAACGGCCCCCTCCTAAGGGGCAGTTACAGGTTCGATTCCTGTCGGGGGCACCACCAGCACTTCCAGAGCAGTCCGAGAAAGTCCACAAACCCGCGCCAAATAAGGATTTGCGGGTTTTTTTACGTCCAAAGTCGTCCAAATAGGTCCATTGAAAGCCAGGGGCACATGGGGGCATACTTAGGGGAATCACTAAAGGTGGCACATTTCGATGCCCCCAAATGCACCCGAGACCCCACCCATGCCCCTGACCGATACCGCCTGCAAAACGGCCAAACCAAGAGAGGACGGCAAGCCGCTTCGCCTGTCCGACGAAAAAGGCATGTACCTAGAAGTCATGCCCAATGGCTCCAAATACTGGCGACTGAAGTACCGCTTCAATGCCAAGGAAAAACGCCTAGCCCTGGGCGTCTACCCCGAGACCACGCTGAAGGAAGCCCGTCAGAAGCGAGACGACGCCCGCCGACGGCTGGCCAATGGCGAAGACCCAGGCGAACAGCGCAAGCTGGAAAAAATGCTGAAGCAGGTCGCGACGGCCAACAAGTTTGAAGCCATCGCGCTAGAGTGGCATGCAAGGGAAAGCCACGAATGGTCCGCCGCCCACAGCGAGCGCGTCCTATCGGCCATGCAGACCCACATATTCCCCTACATCGGGGACAGGCCAATCCACGAGATTCGCCCGCTGGAGCTGCTGGAAGTGCTGCGCAAGGTGGAGAGCGCCGGAAACATCGACACCACCAAGCGCCTGCGGCAACGCTGCTCAGCCGTGTTCCGCCTGGCTATCCTGACCGGCCGCTGCGACAGCGACCCGGCCGCTCCGCTGACTGACGCTCTCAAGAGCCAGCAATCCACCCCACGCAAGGCGCTGATGCGCGAGGACATCCCCGCCTTCCTCGACGCGCTAGAGAAGTACGATGGCAACTTGCAAACCAAGCTGATGATGAAGCTGATGCTGCTGACCTTCACCCGCGTCGGAGAAATGGCCATGGCCAGGTGGGAAGAGATCGACTTCGACAAGGCGCTGTGGACCATTCCGCCAGAGCATCGCAAGTTGCCGGAGAAATCCAAGAAAACCGCGCCTCCCCATCTCGTCCCGCTATCCAAGCAATCTCTGGAAGTGCTGCGCCAGCTCCACGCCATCAGCGGCGGCCGGGAACACATCTTCCCCAACCGCAACAGCCCGCGCCGCCCCATGTCGCCGGAAACCCTACGCCGTGCCCTTCACAGCATGGGTTTCAGGGGCAAAGCCGATGTCCACGGTTTCCGCTCCACTGCATCCACGATCTTGAATGAAGAAGGCTTCAACCCGGACGCTATCGAGCGCCAGCTATCCCATATCGAAACAAACAAGGTACGGTCTGCTTACAATCGTGCCGAGTACATGGAGGAACGTAGAAAAATGATGCAGTGGTGGGCTGACTACATAAAAATGCAACGTCCCGCCTAAACCAATGCCCCCGCCATTTTCTTGCATTTACACGCAAATGCCATCATCATAACAAATCAACCTATCATCTCTACGCGTATCAACAGAAAGATATTCATGATAGAACAAATTGAAAATGTGCTTGGCAACTCCCACTTCGAAGCGTATTGGGGTGGGCCTTTAATGGGAGTTATTTTTGCGGCAATTTATGAGAAATTAAAAAAACCACCTAGCAACTCTGACAAAATAGATTCACCCCCAAAATTACTAGAGAAACTCAAAGAAGAACGAAGAATTATTATTCAGCAGTCTACCAAAATTATTATAAAGGAAAAAAATGCAGCAAGCGATGATAGCGGAGCCATAATACCAATAGCCATAGCTGGCGCATGTCTAATGTTCCTTGGAGTTGCATACCTCCATCAAATCTCCCATGCCTTATACACCTTCAGCACCGCCGCCGCATCATTCTCTTTCACGGCGTCAATCCTTTCTTATTTTGGCGGTCGTTTTAACACCAAAGCCTGGTGGTTACACACCATCATTCCAGCACTTGCCTCTATAGCTTGTTTCTATATTACCATTTGCGCTGAGAGTGCCATAAGCCCAGACGTTATAAAATACGCACAAGATTTGCTCGGCGAGCAAAGCCTCAATATTGGTTTAGTTATTTCCGGGGCTATAAAATTCATGCAAAATATTCGAGCAGATTATGTGCAATATATCATGTTCGATTTAATGGCCATTATATTAGTTGCATGCTCTTCTTTAATCGCATTTATGCAAACCACTCATTACATTGCTCTTACCAATGCTACAGGCGCCGAAGAATCACCCTGGGGATGGCTAGCCATTTCAACTGCACGTTTTAGCAAAGCTAGCACAATATTACTTCTGTTTCTTTTGTTAACTCTCGCCTATCTTGGTGCAAATGGAACACTGTACTCATTCCTCCATTCTCAATCGTAGATAACAATCACACTCTACGAAAGTCCTGATATAGGACAGGAGGATACTTCTACATTCGAACCTATACCCCAGCGCGCGCCATCGAAGCCCCGCCTCGCCCCCGCGCTTCATGTGCCGCTAATCATGCACCTGCATGAACCCGCGCCAGGCCCTTGCCGTATGGCCTGGCGCGTAGAATTCCTCCTGCCCTGATTCATGCGTTTTCATGCACGCTATGCATGCAGTCGCCGTTTTGGCTGACTAACGTTTCCGCCCTTCCCTCTCCTCTCCCGCTTAAATCTGCCACCGAGTATGTCCGATAGCGTCCGTATTCGTCCGATACGGTTCAGTGATTCACATTTCCCGTTGTCAGTTTCGTTTTTCTGCCCCGCCGTCAATAGCCAAATCCGCGTTTTTTCGGCTTTTCAAGTTTCGTTGTTGTGTGGTGAAGCCACACAACACCACCCCCAAACTCGATTTGAAATTTCTGAAATACTGCGTTCGCTGATCGGCGTGTCCGATTGCATCCACAGTTATTCAGCCAAAACGATAAGGACAACTCCATGACCGCTATTGCCCCTTCGCTCACCGCCCAGCCGCTGCGCTTTATTCGCTTGCCGGAAGTCATCTCCACTTGCGGCCTGTCTCGCTCGTCGGTGTACGACGCCATCAAGCGCGGCAGCTTTCCGGCGCCGGTGCCGCTGGGCGGCAAGAGCGTGGCCTGGCTGTCGTCTGAAATCGATGTCTGGATGGCTGGACGCATCGCCGCCCGCCAAGCCTAAAACCCATAACCCTGCACCCGGACTCAGAACATGCATATCCAGAACCCCCATACCCAAGAAACCGTCGCTTTCGCCGTAGCCGGCCTGACCGAGCGCCTGGCCGCCTTCGAACAAGACCTCAACGCCTGGCAGACCCTGGCTGACAACGCCGCGCGCCGCGTGCAAACCACCGAGGCGCTACGCAGCGAAGCCGAGCAGGCGCGCAAGGACTGCCGCCAAGCGATGCGCGCGAGCTTGGGCATTCCCACCAAGGCAGTGCGCGAGCTGAAGAGCAAGGAAATGGCCAACCTGGAATTGGCCGAGGAAACGCTGAAGATCGCCGAGGAAGAAAAGATTCAGGCCGAAAAGCAGCAGGAAACGCTGTTCGAGCAGCGCCAAACCCTGGTCAAAGAGCGCGATGCGCTGAGCCGCCAGTATTGGGACGCAGTGCTGGACGACCAGATCGCGCAATGGGGGCAACAGCTGCCGGTACTGGCGCTGCTGCTGGAGCAAGCGCCAAAGGCCTGCATCGAGCGGCTGTTCGGCCGCGCAGAGCTGCGCAGACAGCACGAGGAATTCTATGCCGCGCAGCTGCCCGGCGAGCTGCAACAGGCGCTGCAATCTGCCCAACAAGCAGAACCGGATGAATTGCTGGCCCTGCTCAGCCGGCCGCTGCCGGCGCTGGCCGAGCCGGCCTCGCTGCAGTACAACCCCCTTGCCCGCATACGGTATCAGGCCGAACGCGACGAGCAGTACCAAGCCCTGATCAACCGTTAAGCGAGACCGCCATCATGCAAAACACGACCCGCCAAGCCCTGGACCACTTCATCGGCCGCTACTTCAGCAATATGGACGCGCATCAAACCTCAGATACCTGCCATGCGGCACCGGACCCCAAAGCCGCGCAGGCCCACATCAACACGCTGAAAACGAAGAGCCGGCTGCTATCCGCCATCAATGTGCTGGGCGTCGCCGAGATCACCGGCCGCTCCCAAAACTTCGATATCGCCGGCACGCTGGCCGCCACGGTGGACACCAACCGCCATCCCCGCCAACCGGCGCAAAAGACCTGGCAGCCGGCGCAATACTTCTGCCGGCAAACCAACTTCGACGCCGCCTTTGATTACGAGACGCTGGACGCCTGGATGAGCGAGACGCAAGACCAAACCTTGTTCGAGACCCGCGCGCGGCTGACGCTGGAGCGCCGCATCTTGCTGGATCGGGTGATGATCGGTTTCCGCGGCCTGATGCGCGCCGCAGACTCCGACCGGGCCCAATATCCGCAGCTGCAAGACGTCAATATCGGCTGGCTGCAGCAGATCCGCGAGCAAGCGCCGCAAGCCTGCCTGGAGCGCGTGCGCGTCGGCGAAGGCCAGCGTTTCCCCAGCCTGCACCGCCTGGTGCGGCATGCGGTCAACCACCTGCTTGCGCCGGCCTGGCGCGATGATCCGCAGTTGGTGGCGCTGGTGGGAGCGGACCTGCTGCCGGATGCGGTGTGCGAGTCAAACGAGCCGGGAGACGATCTGGTGTTCCACAAGCAGCGCCTGGGCGGCCTGCAAGCCGCGACGGCCGCCTTCTTTCCCGGTGACAGCATCCTGATTACCCGACTCGACAACCTGTCGCTGTACTTCAACCAAAACGCCGTGCGCTACCGCTATCAGGAAGACCCCGCCATCAACAGCGTGCTGTTCTACCACTCCAGCGAAGACGCCTATGTAGTCGAGAACCTGGCCGCTTGCGCGCTGATTGAAGACGTCGAAATCGTGGACTGAAGGAGACCGAAGATGGCCTTTCCCTGCCCGCTGTGCGGCGCGGTGTCCAGAGTGCGGACCAGCCGCATGCTGACCGCCACCGCCAAGGAGATTTACTACAACTGCAGCAACGACGACTGCTGCCACCAGTACAAGACGATGGAATGCGAGCCGCGCACCGTAGCCCAGCCGATCAAGGGCGGCGCGCAGATTCCGCCGGAGCGGCTGCGCACACTGTCTAGCTTGGCCAAACCCTCGCCGCCGCCGGCGCTGACCGTTACACCCGGCCGGATTCAGCACAGAGTCTTGAAGTAATGAAAATGGCCCGCTGGAGGGCGGGCCACTTTTTAATTTCCAGCTCCTTTTTCCAAGGTTTCGAGAATCCACCTTAATTTCTTACTCAAAAGAGCCTCGTCCTCTTCAGCTTTTTGTATTATTCGCGCGCCTTCTTGAGCTTGCCACTCAAGGTAATTTAGCGCGTTATTATATCGATCCATTAAGTCATGAATATTATCAATAATATCGCTCTCAGAGATGTATTTCTCAACATCTTCCAGCGAGCTGGTTTCCAAAAAAAGGTGGCGATGATCAAACAACCTAACCAATTCAACACCTTTAAACCCACAATCAATACAATACACGAAGTACTCTTTGTGATTCTCGCCCACCATGCGACTTGTTCTTATATTTAACTTCTCATTGCAGTTAGTGCAGAAAAATAATGGCCGAATTTCTCCCGTCAAAAAGCGCTTCTTAGTTTTTGCCGTTTTCATTAATTTATCAGAGAGATATCGGGCATATTCATCTTTTTTCAAACCATTCCCCCAGGGAAATAGACAAAGCAATATGTAGCTCATTGCCAAAATACAAATAAAAAGGCCCCTGCCAGGGCCTTGGGTACGACAAAACCAAATCCAACTATCCAGCGCCATTATATCCCGATGAAATTCACCGCTCAAACGCAATATGTGAATCACATGCTTGACAGCCCCGTACGATTCCCGCACCATTACCCCGTCGTGTTCAATAGCGCGACCGGGATTGGCGTCCTGATTACGAAGGCGGATAGCCGTCTTTTACGGCATTTTTTACGTCCGTTACACACCGCAGGTGCGTCTTCTTCTATGGCGGGCCTTGGTGGGAGCGTGCATGCACGCGCCGGTTCCTTCGTACCGGTACGCCAATCCTGCCATGTGCCTGCCACCCCCGATTGGCGTCGGGATGGCAAGCGTAACGCTTACGAAGGAGGCTCCCATGCCTGGCATCATCCTGCACGCTTTCCGCGCCCTATTCCCCGCTACTGCAATTCCCGTTTCCACATTGCCCAACGAGGCCCAAGCTCGCGCGCTCGCCGCTTTGCTGGTCGCCCAGGGTCAACGCGCCTTGATTCATCGCACCGCCGCCGGTTTCGCCGTGGAGGTGATCGCATGAGCGCCCTACCGCTGATCGCCCCGCTGGCCCTGGCCGCCATCCAACGCGAACTGATCCTCCTGCAGCAGCTGACCACCCAGCCGGAACATGCCGCCTTGCGCGAGCCGGTGGCCCAACTGACCGGCCTGTGCGAATCGGTGGAAGACGTGGTGTCCGGCGGCATCTGCCGCCTATCCGGCACCAGCGAGACGCTGCAAGGGCTGCTCGATCTGCTGCGCCATGCCGAGGACCGGCCGTTGCCGGCCAATCGCGTCGCCGGCTTGCTGGCCCCGCTGCAACAGCAGGTGGTCCACGCCTGCTCCGAAATCGGCCAAATCCTCTAAGGCACCGCCATGAATGCTAAAACCCCTCTCCCGCGCACCGGGCGAGACGCCCCCGGCTTGTCTGGCGTCCAGCATCAGGAGGTCCAACGATGAGGCTGGATCTCGCGCAACTCCGGCAGCAGGCCCGCGACCGCTGGCCGGACATCCTGATGGCCTTGGGCATCCCCGCCGAAGTCTTTACCACGCGCCGCAATCAGCCGTGCCCGGCTTGCGGCGGCAGCGACCGTTTCGAGTGGATCGACAAGGGCCGCGGCCGCTTTGTCTGCCGCGCCCTGGACAACCAGGGCGGCGACGGCTTCGTGCTGGCGCAGCATTGGCTAGGTGGTGACTTCTTCCACGCGGCGCAGGCGGTGGCTCAGGTCTTGAACGGGGCGAAGGGGGAGCCGGCGCGCGTGGCGGCCGCACCGACACCCCACCCGCAACGCGACCAACGCCAGCGCCTGGCGCAGCTGTGGCGCGCGGCGCGGCCGGTGAAGGCTGATGATCCGGTGGGCTGCTATCTGGCTCGCCGTGGCCTGGCGCTGATCGACTATCCCCGCGCGCTGCGCTATCACCCGGCCTTGGCCTACTGGATCACCCTGCACGGCCGGCCGCAGCTGCTGGGCCACTTCCCGGCGATGCTGGCGCTGGTGACGTCGCCGCACGGCATCAATGTGGGCTTGCATCGCACCTGGCTGACCTTTGACGGCCACAAGGCCGCCTTGATCCACCCTGTCAGCGGCGAAGCGCTGCCGGCCAAGAAACTGGCCTTGGGCCGTTCCGGCGATCTGTCCGGCGCGGCGGTCCGGCTATATCCGCCCGCAGACGGCCGGCTGGCGCTGGCCGAGGGCATCGAAACCGCGCTGGCGGTGCGCGAGGGTAGCGGGCTGCCGTGCTGGGCGGCGCTGTCGGCGTGGGGGCTGTCGCATGCGGTGTTGCCGGATGAGGTCAGCGCGCTGTTTGTGATGGCCGACAACGACGCCAACCAGGCCGGCCAGAATGCCGCCCGGCGGCTGGCGCGGCGGATGCAGGAGGACGGCCGGCCCGTTCATCTGCTGATTCCCGAGCGACCGGATAGCGATTGGCTGGATGTATTGAACGAACAAGGAGAACCGAATGGGCAGCGCTGACAAGAAGGCTTTGGAGATGGCCGCGAAGGCCCCGGCGCTGGCCATCGGCCCGCGTTATGACGTGAACCGCGACGGCGTGCATTACATCGCCGTCAAACGCGACCGCGATACCGGCGAGCTGTTGGAACAACCGCCGGAATGGCTCAGCGATAAGATGGAACTGTTGGGCTGCGGAACGGATGCGGACGGCAACCATCACCGCATCGTCAAATGGCAGCGCCAGGGCAATGGCGAAGTGATGACCACCGCCTTGCCCAGCGCCGACATCGGCGAGCGCGCCGGCTGGGCGCTATTGCGCAAAGGCGGCCTGACGCTGACCACCGACCGTGGCGGCCAGGCGCGGCTGGCGCACTGGCTGCAGCGCGAAGGCTCCACCGAGTGGCACGACATCGTCAATATGTCCGGCTGGCAGCATGGGGCGTTTGTGCTGCCCAACGGCGACATCATCGGCCGCCCCAACCGCAAGATGCATTTCAACGGCCGCCCCAAGGATGCCAGCGCCTACCATCCGGCCGGCAGCCTGACAGACTGGCAAGGCACGGTCGGCGCGCTGGCGCTGGGCAACCCCTTGGCGATGACGACCATCGCGTGCGCCCTGGCCGGCCCGCTGCTGGCCCTGTGCGGGGCGCGCGATGGCATCGGCCTGCATCTGTACACCAATTCCTCCTCCGGCAAGAGCACCTGCGCCGACACCGCCGCCAGCATCTGGGGCGACCCGCAGCGCACCTTGCATACTTGGTCCGGCACCGCCTTGGGCCTGACCAACGAGGCCGAAGCCAGCAACGACATGATGATCTATCTGGATGAAGTCGGTTCCGGCGACGCGCGCAAGATCGGCCCGGCCATTTACAGCATGCTCAATGGCGTCTCCAAGCTGCAAGGCGCGAAGGAAGGCGGCAACCGCGCCGCGCGTTCGTGGAAGCTGACCATGATCTCGACCGGCGAAGTGGCGATGAGTCAGTATCTGACCGAAGGCGGCCAGACTCCGCGCGGCGGCCAGGAAATCCGCTTGCTCGACATCCCGGCCGACACCGGCCCTTATCGCGCTTTCGATCACATCCACGGCCGCAGCAATGGCGAAGTGTTCGCCGACGAGCTGACCCGCCATGCCCGCAGCCATTACGGCACCGTCGGCCGCGCCTTCGTCGCCTGGCTGCAGGACAACCGGGCGGCGGCGGTGCAATGGGTGGAGCGCTCGCAACAGCGCATGCTGGCGGCCGTGCCGGAGGGCGCCGCCCCCACCGTCCGCCGCGCCACCCGCAAATTCGCCATCCTGTCGGCGGCGGCCGAGATGGCCAGCCATGCCGGCTTGACCGGCTGGGCGGTGGAACAGGCGATTCAAGGCGTGGAAACCACCTGGCAGCGCTGGATGCAAGCCTTCGGCATCGAAGACCGCGACGACGCGCGCTTGATCGACCAGGCCGCCGCTGTATTGCAGGCCAGCCAGTACGCCCGCTTCGTGCTGCTGCCGATGAACGACAGCGACCCGCTGGTCCCCAATCTGATGGGCTATAAGCGCTATACGCTGGACGGCGAAGCGGTGTTTCTGGTGACGCCGGGCGCGTTCAAGGGCGAAGTCATCGCCGGCTACGAAGTGCGGCATGCCTGCGAAGTGCTGTACCGGGCGGGGATGCTGCAACGGCCAAAGGGCCGCTCCGGTTGGACCGTGCATGGCGGCAAAGGGGTGGGCCAGGTCTACCGCATGCAGTTGCATCCGCACGACGGCGAAGCGGAAGAGTAAGCGAAAAATTTCTCACGTGAGGCCAAACCCACTGCCAACACTGCCAACTCTGCCAACACCTATCCAATAGACTGATTTATATAGCTTTATCTGTTGGCAGTGAGTTGGCAGTGTTGGCAGTCAATTGGCAGTTCATCCGCCCCATCCCGCCCAGTTGGCAGTTTGCCCCTGCCTGTTGGCAGTGCTTTAGCCGCCACTGCCAACAACTAAACCCATACCAATCAGTAACTTACAGACGAGTTGGCAGTGTTGGCAGCGTTGGCAGTGGTTTTTGCTACATACGTAAGAAAAAAGAAGCGCGGTTTAAAATCAAACGGCATATCATTTAAGGCGCATTGCGTCAGCCTAGACAAAGGACATCGCATGGCAAAGCTACGTTACACCCGCGAACAACTGGACCACGCCAAAGCGCTGATTGGTGAAGAATGGCCCAACAACTTGAGCGACGAGAAGCTACAAGAGCTGCTGGCAAACACCGTCAAGTGCAAGGCCAAGAATCTGACCTTAAGCGGCGAGACGCCGGACCCGATGACCGGCATCGACTACGACCCCAAGCGCCAGGCCGACCAAACCTTGGTCAAGGGCCTATCGCTGCAACGAATGCTGTTCGAAGCGCTGCACCCAGGCATCAGCCTGCCCACCTACCCCGAACGCGAAGCCGAGAAGACCGCCGCCAGGGCGCAACTACAAGACGCCAGCTTGCCGCTGGCCGAGCGAACTCAAGCCGCACAGCGCGTCATTGCCATGCACTACGCCCGTTCGGTGTGGGATGGACTCGACCACAAACAACCGCTGGGCTTCCTGTGTCATCCCGGACTGGCCGAATACACCGTCCACTATCTGCATTCTGCGCCAGAACTGGCCTACGCCCACTTCGGGGACGATGTTGCGCGGGCAATGCTTGACCAGTACCCACCCCCAAATAAATTGTATATTCGTACAGGCTCAAGTTATTACCAAAATCCATAGCAATACAACACAAGTTATAGGCCAAAGCGTATATGAATTCGATATACTCACTAAATTCTAACTAGCACACTATCTCATATTAGCATTTACACGTTAATCAACAGAATATAAATTTGCGAGAATAGGAAAATGAATCCACCTAAACTTTTCATTTCATATAGTTGGTCCAATCCTGATCATGAGAAGAAGGTCGTTGATATTGCTACAGAACTGCGTGAGTCAGGTGTTGATGTAATTTTGGACAAGTGGGATCTAAAAGAAGGAAATGATGCAATCACCTTCATGGAAAAAATGGTCACCGACCCTGAACTTAAGAAAGTTGCAATTATTTGCGATGAAAAATATGCAAGCAAGGCGGATGGAAGAGCAGGGGGCGTAGGGACAGAAACTCAAATAATATCTAAAGAAGTCTATGACAATCAGGGGCAAGATAAATTTGTTGCTGTAGTGTTTGAAAAAGATGAACATGGGAAAGCATACTTACCAACATATTATAAATCTAGAATTTATATTGATCTAAGCGTGGAAGACAAATACTCAGACAACTTCGATCAATTACTGCGTTGGATTTACGACAAACCACTTTATATCAAGCCAAAAATTGGAAACACGCCTTCCTTTCTTTCTGAAAATCCACAAAAATCATTAGGCACAACTGCACTATTTAACAGATGCATTGATGCAATAAAAAATGACAAACCACATGCAATTGGCACTGTGGATGAATATTTCTCCAAGTTCACAGAGGGCTTAGAACAATTTCGCATAGAAAAGACTGCAGAAGCATTCGATGACGACGTCATGGGAAGTATTGATGCATTTCTACCATATAGAAATCAAGCGATTCAGCTTTTCACTACCATATCGAAATATGCTCAAAATGAGAACCTAACTCATCACCTCCATAGATTTTTTGAAAGCCTAATTCCTTACATGGACAGGCCTAAAAATGTCAACCAATACATGGAATGGGATTATGACAATTTTAGATTTATCATACATGAGCTATTTCTATATTCAATAGCTATTTTTTTGAAAAATGACAGAATAACACAAGCAAATTACTTATTACAGAATCAATACTATATTCCTACAAATGATGGCGGAAAAGCCTCTATGGCCAACTTCTCTATATTTTGGAAAGACGTACGATCTCTTGACTATCGAAACTCCCGATTACAATTAAACAGAATATCATTAAGAGCCGACCTTTTAAAAGAACGCAGCGCAAGCACCGGCATAGACTTTATCCATTTAATGCAAGCTGACTTTGTTGCGTTTATGCGATTTGAAATCGAACCAAATGATGATTATTATTACTGGCTGCCAGAAACTCTTGCTTACTTAGGCCCATTCAACAACCCATTTGAAATCTTCTCCCGATCTACATCAAAATCCTACTTTGAAAAATCAAAAATATTATTAAATATTGAATCAGTAGAAGATTTAGAGCCACTACTAAATAGCTATAAGGATGGCTCTCGACAATTACCTAGGCTGAGCTATCGAGGGTGGAGTCCAAGCGCCCTTATTGGATATGAAAAGCTGGCAACTCGACCATAAAAAATTATATTGCCACTACAACTAAAAGTACCATTATTAAAAAGGCCGCTAACAACCAGAAGCAGATATTCCCTCTGACTTCCAAAGTCATACACCACGGCTGCGCATGCAGATATAAATAAACAGAAATATTCAGTTTTAACCTTGAATATACACATGAACAACTAGAATGCGCACATGAATTGGTGCATATTTTTCGTTAGGTCTCCTATGCAAACACTTCCAGACTGGTTTAATAACACATGGGTGGTGGGAATACTTGGCGGTGTCTTTAGTGGATTTATCGTCAACTATTTGTCACGTATTTTCTTATCCAAGCGTGAGAATCGAGAATACTTGCAAAAGGTTTTTTCGGCAAATCGAGAGGTCATTTACTCGATACGCCCTGGCATTTCCGAGGGAGTCATTCCGAAGCCGGAAACTGTTGAAGCGCTAATCGTAGCAACTGCTCGAAAATACACTGTTAGCCGCAACGACGTGTTCGGCCCTTCGGAGATTGCTCAAGAACTCACAAAGGAGGTAATGGACAGTAGCTTCATATCATCTCAAATCAAGCAGGAGTACTGTGAAAGACTTCTAACTGTAGTTCCTAAGCGAACTACCGATCCCCTCACGCCTGATCAGCTCAACCCCATCGAACTTCGCATCGTTACGCAGGGAAGGCGCGAGCGCACTGTTGAGC
Organism: Chromobacterium indicum; assembly: GCF_039708975.1. Taxonomy (NCBI): domain Bacteria; kingdom Pseudomonadati; phylum Pseudomonadota; class Betaproteobacteria; order Neisseriales; family Chromobacteriaceae; genus Chromobacterium; species Chromobacterium indicum. The sequence continues at coordinate 228,618 of NZ_JAYFSJ010000004.1, read as the reverse complement.
GAATGGGTGTAGTAATGGGTGTTTTCACTGCCCTCATGTCTACCGTATTTACAATTCTTACGTTCACCAAAGAGAGCACCATCTTCTCTCGACTATCGGATACATTTGAACGCACCAGTGTCTTCTTACCTCTCTTTGTAGCGGTGATTGCACTCGTTATGAGTGCAGCCATTACTCCCATAATGAAAGAGCTGCTGGAGTTGAAGACAAAAGCCAAGCGACGTGGTGTTGACCAAGCCGTCAGTAACGATGAAGACTAACAACTCAATCCAGTTGTCCCACTAAAACGGTCCGCTGAATTCAAACGTTAACGTCCGCTTTCACAAGCTACTAGTGACTGCTTGGGGTCGAAAGTTGCCATTCAATGATGGTAAGGATTCAGCACTGGGGGCATCACTGGGGGCAGTGTTACATTTCATATGAAACAAACACATAAAAAATCAATAAGTTGAAATAACAATTCAATCCCTGTCGGGTCTTCGATCCCAAAGCAGTTAGAATCAAAAATGCAAAAGCCGCACCCAAAAAATGGCGCGGCTTTTTACATCCCATGCTTCAGCGGCAACCTTGCCCGCCCTGCAGCCAACCGCTAGATTGAGCAACGGACCATTTCGCAAGCCAGGACGATGCATACGCCTTTCACGATACAGTCCGCCCAAACCGCGGACCTACCGGCCCTCATCGATTTAGATCCCATCGCCAGGCGAGAACCCGGCCGATGCCAAACGCTGGGCGACGCGATCGCCGCGCAAAGCTGCTGGCTTGCCGAAGCCAGCGGCAGCGCGGAGGCATTGGGCTACGGCATTCTGAACCGCTCCTTCTTTCAGCAGCATTTCATTCCGCTGCTGATGGTCGCGGAAACCACCCGGGGCCGCGGTGTCGCCAGCTCGCTGATGCTTGCGTTGGAAGCGCAATGCGCGGGCGGCAAGCTGTTTACCTCCGCCAATGAATCGAACGCGCCGATGCGCCGCTTGCTGCGCAAACTGGGCTATAGGGAAAGCGGCCGCATCGAAAACCTGGACGACGGCGACCCTGAGCTCGTGTTCATGAAGCTGGCCGAACGCCGGACCGGCTAGCGCGCCGGCTGCGGCCAGCTCAGTTCGAACCGGCTGCCGCCGCCCGCCGGGGTGCAGCTGGCCTCGCCGCCATGGGCGCGGGCGATGGCGGCCACCACCGCCAGCCCCAGGCCGCTGCCTCCCTTGCCGCTTTGGCGCGCCGCGTCGGAACGGCGGAAGGCCTCGAACACATGCGTCGCGAAGTCGCCGGGAATGCCCGGCCCCTCGTCTTCCACCCACAGGCGGCACTGGCCGCCCTCCACCCGCAGCTGCACCCGCACTAGGCCGGGCTGCGCGTAGCGGCGGGCATTGTCCAGCAAAGCCAACAGCGCCTGGCGGATGCGCACCGGATCGCACTGCGCCGGCCGTTCGTCCAGATCCAGCGCCGCCTGCAGCCCGGCCGCCTGCAGCGCGTCGTCGAACACCTCCACCACCGCGCGCACTTCGGCGGCTAGATCGGTATTCCGCATCTCGATGTCCAAGTGCCCGCTTTCCGCCAGGCTGATCACGCGCAAATCTTCGATCAGGTGGGCCAGGCCCTCCACCTGGGCCAGCAGCCGGCGGAATTGGCTTTCGTCCGGGGTGAACACCCCTTCCGCCAAGCCCTGCAGCCGGCCGCGCAGCACAGTGACCGGCGTGCGCAGCTCGTGGGCGATGGCGGCGTTCCAGAACGCCTGCTCCTTCGTCATGCGCTGCAGCTGGTCCGCCAGCGCGTTGAAATCGTCGGCCAGCGCGGCGGCCTCGCGCAAGGAGCGGTCGCCGGCCGCCGCGCGCGCGTCCAGATCGCCCTGGGCGACGCGGCGTATGCCCGCCGCCACGGAGTTGAGCGGCACCAGGATGCGGCGCGCCAGGCGCAGGCCCATCACCACCGACAGCGCCAGGCCCGCCACGGTGCTGGAAATCAGCCACACCCACTCCGGCGCGGTCATCTTCCAGCCCGGCGCGTCGAACTGCACCGGCCAATAGGTCATCGCCACGTAGTAGAAAGTGAAGCCGGTCACCACCACCAACACGGTCACGCAGAAAGCCATCGTCGCCATCGACAGCGCGATCTGGCGGCTCAGCCCCTCCAGCCTCATTCGCCGCTCCACAATCTGTAGCCCACGCCGCGGACGCCGGCCGGCATCCCCTCCACGCCCCGCTCTTCCAGCTTCTTGCGCAGCTTGCTGATATGGCTGTCCACCGTGCGCTCCAGCGTGTCGCCTTCCGGCAGGCAGGCTGCCAGCAGCTCGGCGCGGGAGAACACCCGCCTGGGCGCGCGCGCCAGCTGCGCCAGCAGCTTGAACTCGGTCAGCGTCAGGCTCAGCGCGTGGTGCTGCTGGCCCACCAGCACGGCGGCTTCGTGCTGCTCCAGGTCGATTTCGAACGGGTCGGCGCGCAGCACGCGTTGCGCCGCCTGGCGCGGGGCGGCCATGGAGCGGCGCAGCACCGCCTGCGCGCGCGCCACCACTTCCGCCGGGTTGAACGGCTTGACCACGTAGTCATCGGCGCCGATGCGCAAGCCCATCAGCTTGTCGATGTCCTGGTCCAGCGCCGTCAGCATGATCACCGGGGTGTCGCCGCGATGGCGGATCTCGGCCAGCGCCTGCCAGCCGTCGATATGCGGCATCTGCACGTCCAGCAGCACTAGGTCCGGCTTCAGCGCCAGATGCATCTCCAGCGCCTTCCTGCCGTCGGCGGCGTGCGCGCTGCGCAGGCCGCCGCGCGCCAGATAGGCCGCCAGGATCTCGGCGATTTCGGGTTCGTCTTCAGCTATCAGCACCAGGGCTTGCGCCGCCTGGGCCGCGGGTCGGATTGTGTCGCTCATGCTGCCGGTTTCGCGTTCATTGCGCATCTCCATCGAATCTCCATGCTACCACACGGCAATCCCCATTCTGCCCAGGCACACTGCCGCCATCCCGAGTTTGAACGCTATGGAGTCCCCATGAATTACCTGCAAGCCTGCCGCTACGGCGGCGCCTGCGCGCTGGCCGTTTCGATACTGGCCGGCTGCACCCAGCCCGCGCCGCAAGACGCCCCGGCGGCGATTCCGGTGGCTGCCGCCACGCTGGCCCCCGCCCCGCTGCAATTGAGCGACGATCTGCCCGGCCGCGTGGCCGCGGTGCGCGTCGCGGAAATCCGCCCGCAGGTCGGCGGCATCGTGCTGCGCCGGCTGTTCGAGCAAGGCAGCGAGGTCAAGGCCGGCCAGCCGCTGTTCCAGATCAACCCGGCCCCGCTCAAGGCGGACGCCGATACCGCGGCGGCGGCCTTGCAGCGAGCCGAAGCCGCGCTGGCCCGCGCCCGCGCGCAAACCGCCCGACTGCAGCCGCTGGTCGAAACCGACGCCGTCAGCCGCCAGGTGTTCGACGACGCGGTGTCGCTGCGCGACCAGGCCGCCGCCGACGTGGCCCAGGCCCGCGCCGCGCTAGCCCGCCGCCGGCTGGATCTGAAATTCGCCACGGTGGAGGCGCCGATCAGCGGCCGCATCGACCAGGCGCTGGTCACCGAGGGCGCGCTGGCGGCTTCCAGCGACGCCTCCCCGATGGCGCGCATCCAGCAGATAGACCAGGTTTACGTGGACGTGCGCCAGCCGGCGGCGGCGCTGGAGGCCGTGCGGCAGACGCTGGCGGCCCAGCCGGAGGCGGCTGGCCGCGGCCTGCCGGTGGCGCTGCTGCGCAACGACGGCAAGCCTTACGACGAGACCGGCCGCATCCTGTTCTCCGGCGTCAATGTCGACGCCGGCACCGGCGACGTGCTGCTGCGCGTGCTGGTGGACAATCCGAAACGGCAACTGCTGCCGGGCATGTTCCTCCGCGCCCGCGTGCCGCGCGCGAGCTACGCCAACGCGCTGACCGTGCCGCAGCAGGCCGTGGTGCGCATCGGCGGCAAGCCGCAGGTATGGACCGTGGACGCCAAGTGCCACGCGCGCCTCGCCGCCGTGGAGTTGGGCGAACTGGCCGAGCGCCGCTACCGCATCCAGGCCGGCCTCAAAGCCGGACAAAAGGTGGTGGTCGAGGGCATGGAGCGCCTGTCCGAGGGCGCGCTGGTCGCCGCCGCGCCGGCGCGGCGCTGAGCAAGGGGAAACCATCATGTCCCAATTCTTCATCCGCCGCCCGGTCTTCGCCTGGGTCATCGCCCTGTTCATCATTCTGCTGGGGGTGATCGCCATCCCCCAGCTGCCGATCTCCCGCTATCCGTCGGTCGCGCCGCCGACGGTCACCATCACCGCGGTCTATCCCGGCGCCACGCCGCAGACCATGAGCGACGGCGTGTTGAGCCTTATCGAGCGGGAGCTCTCCGGCGTAAAGGACCTGCTGTATTTCGAATCATCAGCCGATACCTCCGGCGCGGCGCAGATCACCGTCACCTTCAAGCCGGGCACGGACCCGGCGATGGCCCAGGTTGACGTGCAGAACAAGCTGAAGACGGTGGAGCCGCGCCTGCCCGCCGCCGTGCGCCAGAACGGCGTGATGGTGGAGTCGGCGTCGTCCGGCTTTCTGATGCTGATCGGCCTGCGCTCCGACAACGGCCGCTTTGACGAGGCCGAGCTCAACAACTACATGGCGCGCAACATCGTCGAGGAGCTGCGCCGGATCGACGGCGTCGGCCGGGTGCAGCTGTTCGGCGCCGAACAGGCGATGCGCGTCTGGGTGGATCCGGCCAAGCTGATCTCCTACGGCCTGGCGATGAGCGACCTGACCGCCGCCATCGCCCAGCAAAACGCGCAGATCGCGCCGGGCAGCCTGGGCGCGTCGCCGGCCTTGCCGGGCCAGCGGGTGACCGTGCCGCTGACCGTGCAGGGCACGCTTTCCACGCCGGAGCAATTCGCCGCCATCGTGCTGCGCGCCAACGCCGGCGGCGCCAAGGTGGTGCTGGGCGATGTCGCGCGCGTCGAACTGGGCTCGCAGTCCTACAACTTCGCCAGCACCGAAAACGGCAAGCCGGCCACCTTCGCCGGCGTGCAGCTGAGCCCCGGCGCCAACGCGGTGAAAACCGCCGAGGCGGTGCGGACGCGGCTGGCCGAACTGGGCAAGGCGATGCCCGCCGGCATCGGCTATTCCATCCCCTTCGACACCGCGCCCTTCGTCAAGATCTCCATCGAGAAGGTGATACACACGCTGGTCGAGGCGATGGTGCTGGTCTTCCTGGTGATGTACCTGTTCCTGCAAAACGCGCGCTACACGCTGATCCCGTCCATCGTCGCGCCGGTGGCGATGCTGGGCACCTTCGCGGTGATGCTGGCCGCCGGCTTCTCCATCAATGTGCTGACCATGTTCGGCATGGTGCTGGCGATAGGCATCATCGTCGACGACGCCATCGTGGTGGTGGAGAACGTGGAGCGGCTGATGGCGGAAGAAGGCCTGTCGCCCAGGGAGGCGACGTCGAAGGCGATGAAGGAAATCACCGGCGCCATCGTCGGCATCACGCTGGTGCTGACCGCGGTATTCATCCCGATGGCGCTGTCCAGCGGCTCGGTCGGCGTGATCTACCAGCAATTCACGCTGGCGATGGCGGTATCCATCCTGTTCTCGGCGCTGCTGGCGTTGACGCTGACGCCGGCGCTGTGCGCGACGCTGCTGAAGCCCATTCCCCGCGGCCACCACGAAAAACGCGGCTTCTTCGGCTGGTTCAACCGCCGCTTCGCGCGCCTGACCGACTGGTACGAGACGCGCGTCGGCCGGCTGATCGGCCGCTCCGGCCGGGTGATGCTGGTCTTCGCCGCCCTGTCCGGCGCGATGGCGGCCGGCTTCAACGTCCTGCCTTCGTCTTTCCTGCCGGAGGAAGACCAGGGTTATTTCATGACCGGCTTCCTGCTGCCGGCCGACGCCACCGCCGAACGCACCCAGGATCTGGTCAAAAAACTGGACAGCCATCTGGCCACCCGCCAGGCGGTCCAGTCCAGCATTTCCATCGTCGGCTACGGTTTCTCCGGCTCCGGCGCCAACGCCGCGCTGAACTTCGCGGTGCTGAAGGACTGGGACAAGCGCGGCGGCGCGTCGACCGTCGACGAAAGCCTGCGCGCCCAACAGGCGATGGCAGGCGCCACCGAAGGCGCGGTGATGAGCCTGTTACCGCCGGCGATAGACGAGCTGGGCACCAGCTCCGGCTTCACGCTGCGGCTGGAAGACCGTGCCAACCAAGGCCCCGCCGCGTTGAAGGCGGCCGAGGCCAAGCTGCTGGAACTGGCCGCGCAAAGCCCGGTGGTGGCCGGCGTCTACCCGGACGGCCTGCCGGCGGGTGCCAGCATCCGGCTGGAGATAGACCGGCAGAAGGCCGAGGCGCTGGGCGTACCCTTCGCCAGCGTCAGCGACACGCTGTCCGCCGCGATGGGTTCGGCCTACGTCAACGACTTCCCCAACCAAGGCCGGATGCAGCAGGTGATCATCCAGGCCGACGCGCCGGCGCGGATGCAGATAGACAATGTGCTGAAGCTCTACGTGCGCAACGCGGCCGGCAGCATGGTGCCGCTGTCCGAGCTGGCCCGTCCGGTGTGGGCCGAAACGCCGCTGCAGCTGGTGCGCTTCCAGGGCTATCCGGCGGCGCGCATCTCCGGCGGCGCCGCACCCGGCCATTCAAGCGGCGCAGCGATGGCCGAGATGGAGCGGCTGGCTGCGCAGCTGCCGCCCGGCTTCGCCGTCGAGTGGACCGGCCAGTCGCTGCAGGAGCGCCAGTCGGCGTCTCAGGCGCCGATGCTGATGGCGCTGTCGATGATCGCGGTGTTCCTGGTGCTGGCCGCGCTCTACGAAAGCTGGTCCATTCCCTTGTCGGTGATGCTGGTGGTGCCGCTGGGCCTGATCGGCGCGCTGGCCGCCGTGATGCTGCGCGGCATGCCCAACGACGTGTTCTTCAAGGTGGGCATGATCACCGTGATCGGCTTGTCGGCCAAGAACGCCATCCTGATCATCGAGTTCGCCAAGCAGCTGCGCGACGAAGGCAAGAGCCTGAGCGAAGCCGCTGTTCAGGCGGCTCGGCTGCGGCTGCGGCCCATCCTGATGACCTCGCTGGCCTTCGGCCTGGGCGTGGTGCCGCTGATGATCGCCACCGGCGCCAGCGCCGAGACGCAAAACGCCATCGGCACCGGCGTGTTCGGCGGCATGGTCACCGCCACCGTGCTGGCCATTTTCTTTGTTCCCGTTTTCTTCGTGTTCGTGCTCGGCTTGCAGGAGCGTCTGGGACGGTGGCTGAAACCGCGCCGCCCGGAAGCCGCCCCGAGTCTCGAACAGGAGGGTTGAGCCATGAAATTCATCATTCTCCCCATCATCCTGGCCTTGTCGGCCTGCTCGCTGACCCAGCCGCTGGTCAAACCGGATCTGCCGGTGCCCGCGGTCTTCCCCGCCGCCTCCGGCGGCGAGTCCGGCCCCCGCGCGGCGGACCTAGGCTGGCGCGCGATGTTCGGCGATCCGCGGCTGCAGCGCTTGATCGAGCTGGCGCTGGCCAATAACCGCGACCTGCGCCTGACCGCGCTGAACGTCGAGGCCGCGCAGGCCCAGTACGGCATCCAGCGCAGTGAACAGTTGCCCAAGCTGGACGGCATGGCCGGCGCCGCGCGCCAGCGCACGCCGGCGAACGGCCCGACGCCGGCCGCCACGCAGACGCAGTACAGCGCCAACCTGGCGCTGAGCGCCTTCGAGATCGACCTGTTCGGCCGCATGCAAGCGCTGTCCGACGCCGCCTTTGCCCGCTATCTGGCCAGCGAGCAGGGCCGGCGGGCCGCGCAGATTTCTCTGGTGGGCGCGGTGGCGGACGCCTACTTCGCCGAGCGGCTGGCCGACGAGCAAAAACAGCTGGCCGTGCGCACGCTGGCCGACTGGCGGCAATCGCTGGACTTGGCGCGCCTGCTGAAAGCGGGCCAGCAAAACAACGGCCTGGATGTGGCGCAGGCCGAGGGCCAGGTCGCCAGCGCCGAGGCGGACCTGGAGGCGCGCGCCCGCGCCCACGCGCAAGCCGGCAACGCGCTGCGGCTGCTCATCGGCGCGGAGCCGCCTGCCGGCCTGCCCGCCCCGCTGCCGCTGGAGGCCCAGCCGGTGGCGACGCGGCTGCCGGCGGGCCTGCCGTCGGATCTGCTGCTGCGCCGGCCGGACATCCTGCAGGCGGAACAACAGCTGGTAGCCGCCAACGCCGACATCGGCGCGGCCCGCGCGGCCTTCTTTCCCAGCCTGTCGCTGACCGCGTCGCTGGGCTTCGCCAGCCCGGCGATGCGCGGCTTGTTCGACGGCGGCCACCGCGCCTGGAGCTTCGCGCCGCAGGTTTCGCTGCCGCTGTTTCCCAGCGGCAGGCTGCGCGCCGAGCTGCGCCTGGCCGAACTGCGCAAGTCCAGCGCCGTCGCCGAATACGAACGCGCGATCCAGACCGCCTTCCGCGAAGTGGCCGACGGCCTATCGGGACGCGAAACCTTCGGCCGGCAGATCGCCGCCCAGGGCCGAACAGTGGCCAGCGCCGAGCGCCGCGCGGACTTGTCGGCCCAGCGCTACCGAGCCGGCGTCGACGGCCGCTTGGAATTGCTGGACGCCCAGCGCCAGCTCTACGCCGCCAAACAAGCGCTGCTCGACCTGCGGCGCGGCGAGTTCGGCAATGCGGTGGCGCTGTACAAGGCGCTGGGCGGCGGCTTGATCGACCATTGACTCCCGACAGGCGCGTTCCGCCCCATACAAAAACCGCGCTCATTGGCGCGGTTTTTCGTTTCCCAAGCAAGTGCTCTTAGAGCCTGTTCAAAGTCTCGCGAGCTCGCGCGAGACAAGGCGAAAACAGCTGAAGAAGCGGAATGTACGTACGGTACATGAGCATGATGAAGATGTTTTCAACGCCGTATCGCCGACGCACAGCAGACATTGAACAGGTTCTTAGCGCCAAGCGCCCCAGAACAGCCACAGCACGATGGGGCCGCCCAGGATCAGCCACTTCAGCAAGTAGTAGGTGAACCGGCTCTGCGCTTTGATCTTCTTGCCCAACAAACGCACTTGCTGGATGTAGCGGAAAGCGCGGTTGAGGCCGCCGACGCGATCGCCCGCCTCGTTCGGCGAATTGGCCGCGCCCACCAGCACCCGGCTGACGATGCGGTTGATCACCCGCGCCGGCCAGAACCACATCGGCCGCTCCACGTCGCAGAACAGGATGATGCGGTTCTGGTCGGTGGTATTTTCCGCGTAGTGCAGATAGGTTTCGTCGAAGATCACCGCCTCGCCGTCGCGCCAGCTGTATTTCTCGCCGTCCACGTCGATGAAGCAGCCGTCGTCGTTGGGCGTGATCAGGCCCAGGTGGTAGCGCACCGAACCGGCGAACGGATCGCGGTGGCGCACCAGGCGGCTGCCCGGCGGCAGCGCGGCGAACATCGCCGCCTTGATGTTGGGGAATTGCTTCAACAGCTCGGTGGTGTACGGGCACAGCGCCTGGGCGGACGCGTGGTCCTGGCCGTACCACTTAAGGTAGAAACGCTTCCAGCCGGTTTTGAAGAAGCTATTGAAGCCCAGATCGTCGTACTTGTCCGAAGCCTTGATGTTGCCGCGATCGTACAACGCCACCGCCTCTTCGCGGATCTTCTCCCAGTTGGCGGTCAGCGCCTGCAGCTCGGGGAAGCGCGCCACCGGCAGGTAGGGCTTGGGCGGCACCTTGGAAAACAAATACATGAAGCAGTTGATCGGCGCCATGATGGTGGAGTGGTCGCTCAACTGGCGCCAGAATCCCAGCCGGACGCGGCCGCGGAAATGCACGTAAAGGGTGGACAGCACGAAAACCGCCACCACCAGAATCTTGAAATAAGGCATCAGCAACTCCAGACAAACAGAGCGACATTGTAAAACGACAGGACCATCAGCGCAGGCTTATTCGGGTAAAAACTGGCCGCAAGGCACAAAAAATTGCCGCATCTTCAGGAGTTTGGACACGTTCAGACGAATGCCGTTCGCACCGAATAGCCGCCTGCGGCAAAGTCGAACAGCCGGTAGCCGCGCCGGTCGTCGATCTCGATGTCGCACGCGCCGCGCGTCCACTGGAAACAGGTGGCCGGCCCCACCTCCAGCGTCTTGCCGCGATAGGCGATGCTGTGTTCGCCGTGGACATGGCCGCAGATCACCAGTTTCAGCGCGTCCGCCGCCGTCGCGACCTGCCAGAACGGCGAGGCCTGCGCCAGCATGCAGTCGTCCAGCAAGGGCGTGCCCACCGCCAGCGGATGATGGTGCAGCACCACGGCCGCCGGTCCCTCTCCCGCCCCATCCAGCCGCTGGCGCAGCCGCACCAGCTCGGCGTCGCCGATCCGGCCGCCATCCTGACCGGCCACGCAGCTGTCGACGCCGATGAAGGTCCAGCCGCCCAACGCCAGCGTCTCCAGCGGCCGCAGGAAGTCATAGCCGGCGAACACCCGCGCCATCGCCGCGCGGTCGTCGTGGTTGCCGGCGATCCAGTGCACCGGCACCTCCAGCGCGGCCAACGCTTCCGCCGCAAGATGGTACGACGCCTCCGATTCGTCCTGCGACACGTCCCCGGTCAGCAAAACCGCCTCCAGGCCCGGCTCCCGCGCCACCGAAGCGAGCACCGCCTCCAACGCTGCGTGGGTGTCCCGCTCCAGCAGGCGGCCCCGCTTGTCCGCGAACAGGTGCAGATCGGTCAATTGCGCGACTTTCATTCCCGGCTCCCCGCCATGTCAAAGGCATCCATTATCGCCAAAACCGCGCGCCGGCTCAGACAATAAAAAAAACCGGCGGGATGTCCCGCCGGTTGTTTGCGCCCGGTGAAGGAGATCAGAACAACTGATCCTTGACGTTCTCCACCGCGTCCTGGGCGGCGGGCTTGCCGCTGTCCGTGTCCACCTGCGGCGCGCTGGCGTCGCCCTCGCCGCCCGGCACCGAACCCTGGTTGTCGATATGCAGTTCCGGATTGGTCTTCTGGAACTCTTCGTAGTAGTACTCGTCGCCGCCTCGCTGGCCGGCGCCCGGCCTCACCACGATGCCCTGCGGCACCGGCAGTTCCACTTCCGGCTGGCCCTTCAAGGCATTGCCCATGTAGTTGATCCAGATCGGCAGCGCGGCGGTGCCGCCGTAGCCGTAGCGGCCCAGCGAGCGCGGCTGGTCGAAGCCCACCCAGGTGGCGGCCGCCAGATTGGGATTGAAGCCGACGAACCAGGCGTCCTTCCAATCCGAGGTGGTGCCGGTCTTGCCGGCCAGGTCGGTGCGGCCCAGGCTCATCGCGCGGAAGCCGGTGCCGTAGCGGACCACGTCGCCCATCATCGAACGCATGATGAAGGCGTTGCGCGGATCGATCGCCTGCTGGGCGTTCTGGCCGGCCACGGTGGGCACGGTCTTGGCCAGCACGCGGCCGGACTGGTCTTCGATGCGGTCGATGAAGAAGGCCTTGGTGCGGTAGCCGCCGTTGGCGAACACCGAGTAGCCCTCCACCATCTGCAGCGGCGTCACCGAGCCCGCGCCCAACGCCATCGGCAGGTAGGCCGGATGCTGCTTGGCGGAGAAGCCGAAGCGCTGCAGGTATTGCTGGGCGTAGTCGGTGCCCACCGCCATCAGCACGCGCACCGACACCAGGTTCTTGGACCGGGTCAGGCCCTGGCGCAAGGTGATCATGCCGGAGAATTTGCCGTCGTCGTTCTTGGGCGTCCACATCTGGCCGTTGACCCCGGGCACCGACAGCGGCGCGTCGTTGATCAGCGTGGACGGCGTGATGCCGCGCTCGATGCCCGACGAATAGATGAAGGGCTTGAACGAGGAGCCCGGCTGGCGCCAGGCCTGGGTCACGTGGTTGAAGCTGCGGCGGTTGAAATCGAAACCGCCGATCAGCGACTTGATCGCGCCGGTTCGGGTGTCGAGCGACACGAAGGCGCCTTCCACTTCCGGCATCTCCACGATCTCCCAATAGCCCTTGGCGTTGGCCTGCACGCGGATCACCGCGCCGCGGCGGATCTGCAGCTGCTGCGACGCCTTGCTGCTCAGCCCGCGGCGGGCGAAATCGAGGCCCGCGCCCTTGATCGACGCGATCTTGCCGCCGCGCATGTAGGCGCGCACCTCGGACGGGCTGGCCGACAGCACGATGGCCGGCAGCATGTCGCCGCTGTCGCGCAGATCGCCCATCGCCTCGTCCAATGCCTCGGTGGCGTCTTCGCCGTCGCCGGCAGGCAGATCCAGGAAGCTTTCCGGACCGCGGTAGCCGGTCTTGCGGTCGTAATCGATCAGACCGGCGCGCAGCGCGTCATACGCCCATTTCTGGTGGCGGCTGTCCACGGTGGTGTAGACCTTGAAGCCCTCTGTGTACGCCGCTTCCTTGTAACGCTCGTACATCGCCTGCCGTACCATTTCCGCAACATACTGGCCGGGCTGGCTGGTTTCCGCCACCTGGCCGGCCAGGTGCAGCGGCTCGGCCAGCGCCTGGTCGTACTGCTCCTGGGTGATGAAATTCAGCTCGCGCATGCGGCGCAGCACATATTGCTGGCGCAACTTGGCGCGGTCGGGATTCACGATGGGGTTGTAAGCCGACGGCGCCTTGGGCAGGCCGGCCAGCATCGCCATCTGGGCGGGGCTCAGGTCGTTGAGCGTCTTGCCGTAATAGGTCTGCGCCGCGGCGGCGAAGCCGTAGGCCCGCTGCCCAAGGTAGATCTGGTTGAAGTACAGTTCCAGAATCTGGTCCTTGCTCAGCGTGTGCTCGATCTTGAACGCCAGCAGCGCTTCGTTGAACTTGCGGGTGAAGGTTTTCTCGCTGGACAGGAAGAAGTTCTTCGCCACCTGCATGGTGATGGTGCTGGCGCCGGAGCGGGCATGGCCGGACACCAGATTGCCGACGGCGGCGCGCATGATGCCGAGATAGTCGATGCCGCTATGCTGATAGAAGCGCTCGTCCTCGGCCGCCAGCACCGCCTGCTTCATCAGCTGCGGCACTTCATGGATGCGGGAAAACGAACGCCGCTCTTCGCCGAATTCGCCCAACAACTGGTTGTCGGCGGAGTAGACGCGGAGCGGAATTTTCGGACGGTAGTCCGTGATTACATCAAGGCTTTGCAGGCGCGGGTAGGTTATGATGATTGCAATCGCGGCGGCACCCGCGAGCAACACCACGCCACCTAGGAATACGCCTGCCAAAATAGCAAGAAATCGTCTGAGCATATTTACGATGGGCTTTCACTGGAAACCGGATTATAACGTCTTGTGAAAGCCAACAAGACAAACAATGGCGGCAACAGTTCGAATTTCTGTTGCATGAGACCGGATCGAGGCGCGGATGCTAATCGATAAATTGAGGCTCGGGCGCTCCTTGCTCGAACAACTGGGGCTGGGGAAATCCCACAATTCGCCGCTGCTTGGGCTGGACATCAGCAGCACCGCGATCAAGCTGGTCGAGCTCTCCCGCAACGGCCGCAACATCCAGGTGGAGCGGTACGTGACCGAGCCGCTGCCCAAGGACGCGGTCAACGACGGCAATCTGGTCGACATCGACGGCATCTCCGAAGCGCTGCGCCACGGCTGGAAACGCCTGGGCAGCCCGATACGCAGCGTCGCCATCGCCATCCCCACGCCGATGGCCATCTACAAGAAACTGCTGGTGCCGGCCAGCCAGACCGAGGACATGGACGATCTGATCGAGTCCGAGGCCAACCAGATCATCCCCTTTCCGCTCGACGAGGTGAACCTCGACCACCAGGTGCTGGGCCCGTCGCCGTCCAGCCTGGACGATCTGGAAGTGCTGCTGTGCGCCGCCCGCAAGGAAAAAGTGGAAGAGCGCGTGGCGGTGGTGGAAATGGCCGGCCTGCGCGCCCAAGTGGTGGACGTGGAATCGTTCGCGATGATGACGGCCTTCGAGCAGATCCAGCAGCAGCTGCCGGACGAAGGCATGAACCAGACCTTCGCGCTGTTCGACATCGGCGCCACCCGCATCCACTGCAACATCATCCGCAACAACCAGCAGATCTACTACCGCGAGCAGATGTTCGGCGGGCACCAACTGACGCGCGACGTCCAGCGCCGCTACAACATCAGCTTCGAGGAAGCCGAAAGCGGCAAGCGCAGCATGGCGCTGCCCGACGGCTACGAATCCGAGCTGATGCACCCGTTCATCGACTCGCTGGCCCAGGAAATCCAGCGCGCGCTGCAATTCTTCTACACCACGGTCAGTGTGTCGCAATATCTGCGCGTCGACTACATCCTGCTGGCCGGCGGCTGCAGCATGCTGCCCGGGCTCGACGACGCGGTGGCCGGCCGCACCCAGATCAGCACCATGATCGCCAACCCGTTCACCACCCTGGTCCAGGCGCCCGGCATCCGGCTGAAAGAGCTGCTGATGGACGCGCCTTCGCTGCTGATCGCCTGCGGGCTGGCGCTCAGGAGGTTCGACTGAATGATTCGGGTCAACCTCCTCCCCCACCGCGAACAGAAGAAAGCCGCGCACCGGCTGCGCTTCCAGCTTCTGCTGGGCGCCGCCGTCCTCGTTTCGCTGGTGCTGCTGACCATAGGCTATATGGTGTTGCAACACCAGATTTCGGAACAGGAGGCGCGCAATCACGTGCTGCAGGCGGAAATCGGCAAGCTGGACCGGCAGATCAAGGACATCGGCAAGCTGAAGAAACAACGCGATGATCTGCTGGCGCGCAAACAGCTGGTGGAGCGGCTGCAGGAAGGGAGAAACTCCGCGGTGCACCTGTTCGACCAGCTGGTGCGCCAGACCCCGGACGGCGTGTATCTGAGAAGCTTCAAGCAGATCGGCAACCAGGCGACGCTGACCGGCTACGCCCAATCCGGCGCCCGGGTTTCCAGCTACATGCGCCAGCTCGGCCAGTCGGAAACCTTCGACGCGCCGGTGCTGGTCGAAGTCAGTTCGATCATCGTCAACAATCAGCGCGTCAGCGCGTTTACGCTCAATGCCACGATGAAGCAAAGCCTGCCCTCCAACAAACCCGCCGGAGCCACGCCATGACGCTGGACGAACTGCGCGCGCTCGACCCCAAGGACATGCCCAACTGGCCGCTACAGGCGCAGATGCTGATGCTGTTTCTGCTCTTGCTGCTGGTGGTGGGGCTGGGCTATTTCTTTGTGCTGGGCGAGCAGTTGGACAAGCTGGGCCAGTCCCGCCTGCAGGAAGCCACGCTGAAGCAGACCTTCATCGACAAGAAGCGCCAAGCAGTGAACCTGGACGCGCTGGAACAACAGTTGAAGGAAATCGACGCCTCCTTCGGCGCCCTGCTCAAGCAACTGCCGACCAAGTCCGACATGGATACCCTGCTCACGGAAATCAATCAGGCCGGCATCGGCCGCGGGCTGCAATTCGACCTGTTCAAACCCGGCACCGAGACCCGCACCGCGGAGATGGCCGAAGTGCCGATCACCATCCGCCTGACCGGCTCGTATAACGACCTGGCGGCCTTCGTCAACGACATCGCCCAACTGTCCCGCATCGTCACCATCGGCGAGATCAATCTCACGCCAGGCAGCGGCAAGGACAACCGGCTGATCATGGACGCGACGGCCCGCACTTACCGGGCGCTGGAGCCGGGCGAGCGCCTCGGCGCGCTGGCGCAGAAGTGATGACGATGAGAAGAATAGCGATCTGCCTGCTCCCGCTGCTGCTGAGCGCCTGCGGAGACGGCGGCAACGACGACCTCAAGCAGTGGATGGCGAACAGCAGCCTGGGCCTGCGCGGCCAGATCGAACCGTTGCCGCAAGTGCAGGCCTATAAACCGTTCAACTATCAGGCCTACGACCTGACCGATCCGTTCAATCCGCAGAAGCTGCAGGCGGGCAAGCGCCAGAATTCGGCCAACGCGCCGGACCTGAGCCGCCCGAGGGAGGCGTTGGAAAATTACGATCTGGACAAACTGGAAATGGTGGGCACGATACGACGGAGCGCCGCCATCTACGCGCTGATCCGCACGCCGGAAGGATCAGTCTACCGAGTGCAGCCCGGCAACTACCTGGGGCTGAACTTTGGCAAGGTCACCTCGATCAGCGATGCGGAAGTGCAGCTTGCCGAAACCGTCGAAGACCTGAATGGAGAGTGGGTGCAGCGCAGCAGCAGCCTGCATCTTGCAGAACAAGGGCAGAACAAATGAAAAGACTCGGCATCGCATTGTGGACAGGCCTGGCCTTGTGCCTGGCCGGGGGATTGGCCGTCGCCGCGCCGGCCATCACCGCGCTGGACGCGGGCAAGGTGGACGGCAACCGGCAAACGCTGCAAATCACCTTCGACGGTCCGGCAGTCAAGCCCAACAGCTTCTCCCTGTCCAACCCGCCCCGCATCGCGCTGGACTTCGCCAACACCGGCGTCAAGATGTCCAAACCCTCGCTCAGCGTCGACAGCCCGCTGCTGCGTTCTGCCGTCGCGGTAGAGGCCAGCGGCCGCTCGCGGCTGGTCCTCAACCTGGCCCGCAACGCCAGCTACCGCAGCGAGATCAGCGGCAACCGCCTGCTGCTGACGCTGGACGGCTCCACCTCTTCCGAGCAGGCATCCTCCACGCCTCAGGAAATCGCGCCGTCCGTCCGCGCCGACATACAGGCGCAAAGCGCCGCGGGCGGCGCGGCCGGCCTGGACTTCCGCCGCGGCCGCAACGGCGAGGGCCGGGTGGAGCTGGCGCTGCCCAGCGCCAACACGCCGGTGGACATCCGACGCGACGGCGCCAATCTGGTGGTCGACATCGCCAGCGCCTCATTGCCGCCCCAGTTGGTGCGCCGCATCGACGTCACGGACTTCGGCACCCCGGTAGCCAAGGTGGACGCCGCCAATCTGGGCCGCAACATCCGCGTCACCGTGATGCCGCAGGGCGACTGGGAGTATTCGTCTTACCAGACCGACGGCAAGCTGGTGGTCGAGGTGCGGCGCCCCGCGCTGACTGTGGCGGGCGGCGGCGACGCCGGCAAACCGCTGTACAAGGGCGACAAACTGTCGCTCAACTTCCAGAACATCGAGATCCGCACCGTGCTGCAGGTGATCGCCGAATTCACCGGCCTCAATGTCGTCACCAGCGACTCGGTCACCGGCAACATCACGCTCCGGCTGAAGGACGTGCCCTGGGACCAGGCGCTGGACCTGATCCTGCAAAGCAAGGGGCTGGATCAGCGCCGCAACGGCAACATCATCCAGATCGCGCCGCGGGACGAACTCTTGGCGCGCGACAAGCAAGTTCAGGAGGCGCGGCAACAGCTGGCCACGCTGGAACCGCTGCGTTCGGAAACCTTCGTGCTGCGCTACCGCTCAGCCGAGGACTTCAAGAAAGTGCTGGACGGCGACAACAGCTCCGGCAAAAAGGAAAGCCTGCTGTCGGAGCGCGGCAGCGTGCTGATCGACCCCAAAACCAATACCCTGATCGTCAACGACATCGGCACGGCGATCGACAAGATCCGCGACGTGATCGCCAAGACCGACATCCCGGTGAAACAGGTGCTGATCGAAGCCCGCATCGTTGAAGCCACCGACAACTGGGAGCGCGATCTGGGCATCAAGCTCACCTATGACCGCGCCGACCCCAAGGGCATCATCTCCGGCAACCCGCTGGGCACCAACGTCAACAACGTCACCAACCTGAACACCAACCAGCCCTATGTGATCCAGACCACGCCCGCCGGCGTCAACCTGCCGATCGCCAATCCGTCCGGCACGCTGTCCGCGCTGTACAACGTCGGCCACTCGGTGATTCTGGGCCTGGAGCTGCAGGCGATGCAGGCCGAGGACAAGGGCCGCATCATATCCAGCCCGCGGGTGATGACCGCCGACCGCCAGGAAGCCACCATCGAGCAGGGCACCGAAATCCCCTATCAGGAAGCCAGCTCCAGCGGCGCCACGTCGGTGGCGTTCAAAAAGGCGGTGCTCAGCCTCAAGGTGAAACCGCAGATCACGCCCGACAACCACGTGATGATGGACATCACCGTCAACAAGGACTCAGCCAACTTCCAGCAGACGGTGAACGGCACGCCATCGCTGTCGACCGAGAAAATCACCACCCAGGTGCTGGTGGACAATGGCGGCACCGTGGTGCTGGGCGGCATCTATCAACAGCAGCTGGACAATGTGGTCAACAAGGTGCCCTTCCTCGGCGACATCCCCCTCTTGGGCGCGCTTTTCCGCAGCTCGCAGAAGATAGACAAGCGCAGCGAGCTGCTGATTTTCATCACCCCGAAAGTGATCAACGACCTGGTGGCCGCGTCGCGCTGAAGGGCCAAGACAGATTCATTAACGATCAGCTACAATGCCTGCCATGGAGAAACTGGCAGGCAACTTTTTTCTGGTCGGTCTGATGGGCGCGGGCAAGACCACGGTGGGCAGGGCGTTGGCGCGCCGCACCGGCAAGACGTTCTACGATTCCGACCAGGAGATCGAGGCGCGCACCGGCGTGCGCGTGGCCACCATCTTCGACATCGAAGGCGAGCTGCGCTTCCGCAATCGCGAAGCCTGCGTGATACGCGACCTGGCCCAGCAGCGCGACATCGTGCTCGCCACCGGCGGCGGCGCCGTGATGCGCGAGGAGAACCGCAAGGTTCTGGCCAGCCACGGCACCGTGATCTACCTGCGCGCCGCGATAGACGACCTTCTCGCCCGCACCCAGCACGACAAGAACCGCCCCCTGCTGCAGATCGCCGATCCGCGCGCCAAGCTGGAAAGCCTGTTCAACGAGCGCGATCCGCTGTACCGCGAGATCGCCGACATCATCATCGACACCACCCAGCAGAACGTCAATCTGCTGGTCGCCCGCCTGTTCGACCAGCTGTTGGCTTCACCGCACCATCCCAAGGAAACCGACTAGTGATCACACTCGACCTGATCCTTCCCGACACCCGATACCCGATACACATTGGCCACGGACTCCTGGAACAGGTCGATCTGCTGCTGCCCCACCTGCCGCTGCCCAAGGCAGCCATCGTCAGCAACGCCACCGTCGCTCCGCTTTATCTGTCCCGGCTGCAGCAAGCGCTGGAAGCCCGCGGCGTGGTCTGCTCCAGCGTAGTGCTGCCCGACGGCGAACGGCACAAGGACTGGCAGACGCTGAATCTGATCTTCGACGCGCTGCTGTCGGGCAACGCCGAGCGCAAGACCACGCTGATCGCGCTCGGCGGCGGCGTGATAGGCGACATGACCGGCTTCGCCGCCGCCTGCTACCAGCGCGGCGCGCCCTTCATCCAGATTCCCACCACCCTGCTCGCGCAGGTGGACTCCTCGGTCGGCGGCAAAACCGCGATCAACCACCCGCAGGGCAAGAACATGATCGGCGCCTTCTACCAGCCGAAGGCCGTCATCGCCGACATGGATCTGCTGGCCACCCTGCCCGACCGCGAGCTGTCCGCTGGCCTGGCCGAAGTGATCAAGTACGGCCTGCTCGGCGACGCCGGCTTCCTCGCCTGGCTGGAAGCCAATATGGCCAAGCTGCGCGCGCGCGACGGCGAAGCGCTGCAATACGCGGTGAAGCGCAGCTGCGAAATGAAGGCCGCCATCGTTTCCGAGGATGAAAAGGAAAACGGCGTGCGCGCGCTCCTGAACCTGGGCCATACCTTCGGCCACGCCATCGAGGCCGGCCTGGGCTACGGCGCGTGGCTGCACGGCGAAGCGGTGGCCGTCGGCATGGTCTTGGCCGCCGCGGCCTCCGCCGAGCTCGGCTGGATCAGCCGGGACGACGTGGAGCGCGTGCGCCGGCTGATCGCCGCCGCCGGCCTGCCGGTCAAGGCGCCCGCCATGCCGACCGAGCAATGGCTGAGCCTGATGAGCCACGACAAGAAGGTCGAGGCCGGCACCGTGCGCTTCGTGCTGTTGCGCTCGCTGGGCCAAGCCGTGATAGAGTCGGGACTGGACACCGCCTTGCTGGACCGGATTCTGCGCGAAAACAGCTGATCCCGGCTGTCCGGGCGGCCTGGCTACGGATTTATACGAATTGCCAAGTCGCCCGCCTCGTCAGAATAATCAACAGACTAAATAAGATGTTGTTTCACACGAGGGGGGAGAAATAGAATGGATGTCTTTACGGCACTGGCCAGCAGTCTGGCCCTGATGCTCGTCTATTATTCGCTGCGCCAGTTCTGGCGCCATCTACGTTACATCAAGCCCGTTCAACGCGGCATCGACCCTGTCGGAGAAGCCGAAGTCTTCCTGGCTTATGGCCGCACCCGCGAAGCCGTCCGAGTCCTGAAGGATTCCCTGAAGGACGATCCCGACAATCTCCACGCCAAAGTCGCCCTGCTGCGCGCGTATTCCAACGCCCGCGACAGCAAGGCCTATGTGTCGCTCGCGCGCGACGTCCACCCTCAAGTGCAAGGCCAGCCAGTCTGGCACACGATACGGGAAAACGGCCGCGAACTGGCGCCGCAGGAACCGCTGTTCTCCAAACGTTGAGTTTCTGAGCGCTAAAGCGCAATGCCCAACGAAACAAGGCTGCCCACGGGCAGCCTTGTCGTTTTACATCAAGAACGATGGGCGGCTCAGTCCGCCTTCGGCTCGCTGAACTGCAGGCTGTGCAATCTGGCGTACAAACCGCCCTGCCCCAGCAATGCCTGATGACGCCCCTGCTCGACCACTTGCCCCTGATGCATCACCACGATGCGGTCGGCGTTCTCGATGGTGGACAGCCGGTGCGCGATCACGATCGTAGTTCGGTTTTTCATCAGGTTTTCCAGCGCGGCCTGCACCAGACGCTCCGACTGGGTGTCCAGCGCCGATGTCGCCTCGTCCAGGATCAGCAGCGGCGCGTTCTTCAACAGCGCGCGCGCGATCGCCAGCCGCTGCCGTTGACCGCCCGACAAACGGGAACCGTTTTCGCCGATGATGGTATCCAGCCCTTCCGGCAAGGCCTCGATGAACTCCAGCGCATTGGCCGCGCGGGCGGCATCGATGATCGCTTCGCGCGACGCATCCTCCCGGCCGTAAGCGATATTGGCCGCCACGGTATCGTTGAACAGCTCCACCTGCTGGCTGACCAGCGCGATATGCCCGCGCAGCTGGCTCAGCGGGATGTCGGACAGCGCCACGCCATCCAGCAGCAGCCGCCCCGCAGACGGCTCGTAGAAACGCGGCACCAGGCTGGCCAGCGTAGTCTTGCCGCTGCCGGAGGACCCCACCAGCGCCACGGTCTCGCCGGGCTGTATCGTCAAGTCGATGCCGGACAACGCGGGGTTGTCCACATTGGGATAGGCGAAGCTGACGCCGTCAAAGCGCAGCTGCCCGCTGGGCGCGGGCAGGGCGCGGTCGCCGCTGTCGGCCTCGCCGGGCTCGTCGATGAAGGAGAATACCGACTCCGCCGCCGCCAGGCCGCGCTGCATCGCCTGCGATACGCTGGAAATGCGCTTGACCGGCGCGAACAGGCCGAGCATCGCCGTCAGAAACACCATGAAATCGCCGGCGGTCAGCGCGCCATGCTGGGCGCGCAGGCCGGCAAAGTACAAGATCGCCGCCAGCGCGCACGCGATCATCAGCTGGGTGACGCCGGTATTGGCCGAGCTGGCCGCGCTTTGCTTGACCTGGTTGCGCCGCACCGACGTCGCCGTATCGTCGAATCGCGCCATTTCGCGCTCTTGGCCGCCATATACCTTGATCGCGCGCTGGCACTGGATGCTCTCCGCCAACACCTGGGTCATCTGCGCCATATGCTGCTGGTTCTGCCGCGCCAATCCGCGCAGACGCTTGCCCACCAGCCGCATGCAATAGGTGACCCCCGGCATCACCACCAGGCAGATCAGCGTCAGCTGCCAGTCGGTCATCAGCATCAGGCCCAGCATGCCCAGCGCAGTCAAGCCGTCGCGCACGGTGACGGTGATCACGTTGAAGCCCGCCTCGGTCACCTGATTGACATCGTTGGTGATGCGCGACATCAACCTGCCGGACTGGTGCTCGTCGTAATAATGCGCCGGCAAACGCACCAGCTTGGAGAACATCTGCTGCCGCAAAGCCTGCACCAGCTGCCCGGTCAGCCAGCTGGCGGTGTATTCGTTGATGAAGCCGGCCACGCCGCGTATCAGGTAAATGCCGATGATGGCCAGCGGCACCCACATGATCACCTGGGGATCTTTATTGACAAAGCCGCCGTCGATCAGCGGCTTGAGCAGCTTGGCGACGGCAGGCTCGGTCAGCGCCGCCACCGCCATCGATAGTATCGACAGTAACAGCACTTTCCAGTAACCAAACAAGTATCCGAGCAGCCGCCGGTATATAGCCCAACTATTCTTAAACGAATCTTTCATTCAAAACCCTGTCATCGGCGCGGCCAGCGCGGCAAACCTGCTAATTGAAGAATGCTTTCCAAATTGCGTTCGACCGAGAAACGCTGACGGACATCCTCGCGCCCCACCTCGGCCATCGCGCGCATCCTGGGCAAGTCGGCCAAAGCCTCCGCCAGCGCGCGGGTCCAGTCGGACACGCTGCCAGGCGCAGCCAACAGGCCGGTCACGCCATCGGAAACCGTCTCCGGAATGCCGCCGGTATCGCTGGCGATGACGGGAATGCCCAAACCCAGCGCCTCGATCTGCGACATGCCCAGCGGCTCGTAAGTGGAAGGCATGACGACGATGTCGGCCCGGGCGAGCAAGGCCGCAACCGGATTGACGATGCCGGCCAGCAACACGCGATCCTGCAACCCCAAACGAGAGACTTCCGCTTCGATGCGCGCCCTCTCCCCGCCGTCTCCGGCGATGACGTAACGCAAGCCAGGCCACGCGTCTTTCAGTTCGGCCAGCGCGCCGAGCAAAGTCAGATGCCCCTTCTCGCCGCGCAGCATCGCCGCATGCGCCAGCACCGGGCCGGTCCCGCCAGAGAGCCAATCGGCAATCCGCGGCGGCAAGGACTGTCCGGCAGCCTGATCCAGCCGTTCGAAGTCGATCCCCGGATACACGACGTGCAAGCGCTCCGCCCGGATCGCAGGATTCGCCAACAGGGTTTGCCGCAAGCACTCGCTCGGCAGCATCGTCGCATCAATCAGGTGGTTGTAAGTCAAGGTCGACGGGTAACCGGCCTGGTAAGTGCGGGATCGCAGCAGAAACGGCCGGTCCCGCAACATTCTGGCGGCAAGGGCCACATTATTGCTGTCATGCCCGCTGTGGCAGACCGCCAGCCTGGGCCGGTGCTCCCGCATCCAGCGCCATAAGCCGACAATGGTGGGCAAATGCGCGCTGTTCCGAAAGCGCAAGGGCAGGATGGCCAAACCCTTGTCGCGCGCGACATCGGCCACCGCCGTGCCGGGACGGCACGCCAGCACCGGCCGGTAGCCCGCCTCGCCCAGCTTGGCCATCTGCTGCATCAGTTGAAGCTCCTGCCCTCCCACATTGGGCGAAGACTCGGAGAATAATATGAACTCAGACATGCGGATGCCCATCAACCTTCGGGCAGACACAGCTCAGCCCAGGGCCGGCCGGCCGCCAACGCGGCCTTGAGGTGCTGGCACAGCTCGAACTGCGATTCAAAACCATTGTTATAGCTGATGCTGCCGATGTGATACCAGCAATCATCGATCACCTGAATGCTGAAAGGGTGCCCGCTGACCGGGTCGCGGATCTCGCGCATGCGATGCTTCGCCATTCTCAGACGAGAAGCGTCCAGCTCCCGATACAGCGAACGCCAATTGCGGCCCCCGGTATCCAGGCCATTGGAAAAGTCATACAGAAAATTGAGCCGGCGTCGCTTCATGTGGTCGAAGCGGAACGCGCAATATCCTGCCCACAAATGCCAACCCCACTCGCTGTGGTTAGGCAATCCGTACACCGGCTGGTCGTCGAGGTCGACCAGCAGCCGGCTGGGCGCCACCGGAATCATGTCGTGATCGATGAAAGCGAAACTGCGGGGTTCGGCCGGAAGCACGATGTTGTGGTAGATCCAGCTCATCGCGAAACCATGGGAACGATTGACATGCCGGGTCGGATTGGCCGGCAGGGCCAGATAAGGCACCTGGTTTTCGCGGCAGACCTGCTCGATCTGGCGCCTCATTTCCGGACGCCGGGAATTGTCGAACACCACCATCCGGGTGCCCGGAACATTCACGCGCGCGCGCTCCAGCTGCCAGTTCAGCGCCCAGGGCTGCTCGAACGCGACAACCAGGCCCAGGTTGGCCGCCGGGTCGCGCAGGCTCTCAACAAAACGCTCCTGCCCCACGGCGCGCTTGGCCAGATACATGGTTTGCCATGCATCGTTCCGCCACTGCTTGAGCGCATCATGGCACGGCGACAGCCTCAACCACTCGGCCAAGCCAAAATCGGACAGATCACGCATTACGCACACACACTCCAGATATTATTCTTCATACATCAACCCCGTTTACGGCGCGCCTCGGCCAAACGCTCGGAGAGGCGCAATCATCGCAGCAATAACCACGGGCAGCAAGCTTCCTCAAGAAGGCTCCCATGTCGTATATAATCGCCTGATCATGATGCCGCCGTGGCCTCTACTAATCGCACCAGCGCGCCCGCCGAGCCCTCCCGGGCATCGCCCGGGACGAACATCCGCACCCTCTTATGCCCCAGACCGAAGCACCCGACCGCATCCTTCTGATCAAACTGCGCCATCATGGCGACATCTTGCTCACCACGCCGGTGGCCAGGACGCTGAAATCGCGCTACCCGCAGTGCGAGATCGACATGCTGGTCTACCGGGAAACCATCCCGCTGCTGCAACACAATCCCGACATCTCCCGCGTCTGGACGCTTGACCGCTCATTGCGCGGCTGGCGCAAACTGGCGTCTCAACTCCGCCTGCTGCTGGCGCTGCGCCGGCAACGCTACCAGACGGTGATACACCTGAGCGACCAGATGCAAGGGGCCTTTTTCGCCAAGCTGCTGGCCCGCCGCCACGCGATCGGCTTCGATTACCCGAAACGCCGCAACAGCCCCTGGCATCGCTTTTTCACCGCCCTCGCCCCGCTAGCGCCGAGCGATACCCTGCACACCGTCAGCCAGAACCTGCTCGCGCTGTCGCCGCTTGGCATCACGCCGACCCCCGACGAGCAACGCTGCGTGCTGCCGATACAGGCCGCCGACCGGGAATCGGTGACGGCGCTGCTCAAGGAAGCTGGCGTCGACGGCCCCTACATCGTCATCCATCCATCCTCCCGCTGGTTCTTCAAATGCTGGGAGGATGACAGATTCGCCGAACTCGCGGAAACGTTGGCGTCCGACGGCTGGTCCATCGTTCTCACCGCGGCGCCCGATCCTGCCGAAATGGACATGGTCGCCGCCATACGGGCGCAAATCCGCTCCGACCGCGTCGTCTCCGTCGCCGGCCGGCTCACCCTGAACCAATTGGCGGCCATCATAGACGGCGCCAGATTGTTCATCGGCGTGGACTCCGTCCCCATGCACATGGCCGCCGCGCTGGGCAAGGACACCATCGCCCTCTTCGGCCCCAGCAAAATCCATGAGTGGCATCCCTGGATGACCCGCCATCGCCTGCTGAACGCCGCCGACTACGGCGAACTGATCGATCCGGACCAAGTGGACACCTCGACGCGCCAGCGCTATCTGGCAAACATCCCGCTGGAGGCGGCTCTGAACGCCAGCCGCGAGCTGCTGTCCTCCCCAGCCCAGGAATAAGCATGCGCCATACCATTCTGTTCATTATCGACGGCCTGCCCGGAGGCGGTGCCGAGCGCGTGGTCATCACCCTGGCCGGCGAGATGGCCGCCCGCGGCCATCAAGTCACGATCGCCTCATTGCAAGCCTGCCTCGACTATCCGATACCCGAAGGCGTCGAATACCTTCTGGTGGAAGACCGTTACCGCGGACCGTTTCGCCGCCAGACCGAGATCCTCCGCCGGGCACGCCAGCTAGATAGCGCGCTTCGTCGGCACTTCGCTGGGCGCACCGTCAACCTGGCCATCTCCAACCTGCCGAAAACCGACAGGATCGTGGCGGCCTGCCCCTATCTGGCACAAGCCTGGCTGTGCCTGCATTGCGCGATCCAGGCAGGACAACTGGCAGAGCGAAGCGGAATCCACCATTGGCTGAAAAAACGCCAGCTCATCCGCACCTATTCGGACCGCAAACTGATCACGGTCTGCCAGGCGCTGCAGCGGGACGCGCTGGATTGCGGCTTGCGCCCGGCGCGGATGGAAACCATCTACAACCCCTTCGACCTGGACTGGATCCGCCAGCGCGCGGCAGCGCC
Organism: Chromobacterium indicum; assembly: GCF_039708975.1. NCBI lineage: Bacteria > Pseudomonadati > Pseudomonadota > Betaproteobacteria > Neisseriales > Chromobacteriaceae > Chromobacterium > Chromobacterium indicum. Next base: position 202,540 of record NZ_JAYFSJ010000004.1, on the reverse strand, counting down.
CTGCCCGATGGATGGCGAGGACTTCATTCTTCATGTCGGCCGCTTCAACCATCAAAAACGGCACGACCGGCTGCTTGAGGCATTCAAGCTGAGCGGCTACTCCGGCAAGCTGGTGCTGCTTGGCCAAGGCGGCCAAGCCGAGCTATCTGCGGTCCAAGCACAGGCACAGCGACTAGGCATCGCGGACCGGCTGGTCGTCGCCGGCTTCACGGACAACCCCTACGCCTACATGCGGGCCGCCCGCGCGCTGGTGCTCAGCTCCGACTACGAGGGATTCGGCAACGTGCTGGTCGAAGCGCTGGCCTGCGGCACGCCTGTGGCCAGCACCGATTGTCCGGAAGGCCCGGCGGAAATCCTGACCGGCGATCTGGCTATCGGCCTGAGCAAGATGGATAGCCAATCGCTGGCAGACGCCATCACGCGCGTTCTGCGTTCTCCTGCGCTGCTGCGACCAGAACAACTGGAGCCATTCTCGCTCAATACCGCTGTCGATCGCTATCTGACGCTGGCGAATCAATAAGCTAGAGCGCAACCTCGTTCCTGGCATCGAATATCGGTGCCAGGTACAGGCCGAGAGCGGCAAGCATCGCACCGCACATCGCGATCTGCGGGCTCAGCAACAACACATCGCTCAGCCCGAATACTAGCCAGAATCCGACATAAAGCGCCATGAAACGCCTGGAGAAGCCTCCGCGCCTCCAGCCATAGATGGCAAATCCCGATAAAAAAATCAGCCAGGATAATGCGCCCGGAACCCCCTGCAAAGACATAATCTCAAGCCATTCGTTATGCAAATGAATATCCCGCATAATCAAGGCTGCCTTATTGAGCGCCCCATCATTGACCAACTGATGAAATAGCTCATCCCGCGCCTGGATGCCCTGCCCCCACGGCCGTTCCCCCACCGCATGCGCTCCAGCATCCCAAAGAGAAAAGCGGATGCCCAAAGAGGTATCGGCATTGCCTTGGCTATAAGCAATCAAATCTGTTTGCGCTTCCTTGATTCTACTGCCCACCACCGCCCAACTGGAGCATAGCGCAAGCCCGGCCAACAACGCAGCGATGACATAGGTGCGCCAGCTCTGATTCAAACCAAAGCGCCATAGAACAGCACAGCCAAGCACAAACAGGTAAACCAGAAGCGCCGCGCGCGTGCCTGTTGCCACAATGGACATGAACTGCAATGCGATCAGCAAACAGAGGCCGAGCCACTGCCATTTTTTCAGCCGGAATGGGTAAAACAATAATAAGGCGAAAAAATGAATCGCGCAGAGAAGATAGGCTGCGCCGGTAGCATACAAGCCCCCCAAGCCAACCCTGACCCCATGCGCATCATGCCAGGCTTTCAAAGTAATAATGGACAGCAACGCCGACGCGGATACCATGGCGAACGTCGCGCATGCTGGAGACAGACGCCGCCCGAATGATCCCCATAATGGCAGCAAAAGCAAGGGCAAGGCGCTAAGCCAGATTTTATTTGAGAGCTGGTAGGCGAAGGCTACGGAAAAAAGGGCAGGGTCGGCTGGCGCGGGAAAATACCAGAGCCAGGCGGCGCGAAACGCAATGAAAATCAGCAGCGCAAACGACAACAACAGGTTCAGCGTCTTCGATTCGGCGTCCCGACGTTGAAACATGACCAACGGCAAAGCCAGCAGGGATAGCAAGCACAGAATGTAAAACAGCGTGCGCCCGGATGCGGGAAAAGCCAGGATCAGACCGCATCCCAACAGCAGGGCCAATGGAGCCGCTTGATTCGCTCGGTCCAACATTGGCGCCGTCCACGCCGGCGCCGCCATGCCATTAAACCGCATGGTAGCTCCGGAACCATTCGACAAAACGCGCCATGCCGATCTCAAGCGAGGTAGACGGCGTGAAACCCACCGCATCCCTCAGGCGGGACGTCTCGGCATAGGTAATCGGCACATCGCCATCCTGCATCGGCAGATACTCCTTGACCGCCTCCTTGCCGCAGTATTTCTCAGTCAGCTGGATGAACGTCATCAACTCCACCGGCTGATGATTGCCGATATTGAAAATCGTATGCGGCAACTCGCCCGAAGGAACATGCTCCATCACTCTCACCACCCCCTCGACGATGTCATCGATATAGGTAAAGTCGCGCTGCATCTTGCCGTGATTGAACACTTTGATCGGCCGGCCATTCAGAATGGCGTCGGTGAACAACCAAGGGGCCATGTCCGGGCGCCCCCACGGGCCGTAAACGGTGAAGAAGCGCAAACTGGTCGTAGGCAATTGGTACAAATGGGAATAGCTGGCCGCCATCAACTCATTCGCGCGCTTGGTCGCCGCGTAGAAGCTGACAGGATGATCAGCTCGCTGATCCTCTGAAAACGGCACGGCCGAACCACTGCCATAGACGCTGGATGATCCGGCGAATACCAAGTGTTTCACCGGATAGTGGCGACAGGCCTCCAATACATTGGTGAAGCCCAGCAAATTGCTTTCCGCATAAGCATGAGGGTTTTTCAGAGAATAACGCACCCCGGCCTGGGCAGCCAGATGGATGACATAGTCGAATTTTTCAGCCGCGAACAAGCGCTCCATCGCGGGCCAGTCCGCGATATCTTGCCGATAAAAGCTGAAACCAGGCCGCCCCTGCAAAGTCGCCAACCGCGCATGCTTGAGCTCGACCGCATAGTAATCATTCAGATTGTCAATCCCGACAACCTGAACATCCCCCCGCCCCAACAGCTTTTCACATACGGCCCGGCCAATAAAACCGGCGGCGCCGGTCACCAGAATCTTCATCATTGAATACCTTATGTCCACTCAGCGGACCATCACTCATACGTTCGCGCCAGCCAGAATCAAGCTGTCACAGTCTCAATCGCACCCGCAGAAAGCGCAGCTTCCATTTGCAGGAAACCTGTCTCGCCGCAAGATACTTCCATACCGAAATGGACTGAAGCTTTGCGGCGACGGCTGGCTGCGCATTCAGAAATTGACGCCCAGAAGGCGTTTTAAGCAAATCCTTGGCGAAGCCGATCCAGAGATGCGCGGTCTGCCAAGCGGCGATACGCCCGGCAAAAGCGGTCTCGATGCTCTGCAATGCCCTGATGTATTCCTCGCCGTAACGCCATGTCTGACCTCGATCGGACAGGCTGCCCGGACGCTTGTAATAGGCGTAGACAGGCTCCGCGCCCCATACGATGGATTGCGCCTCAGTGATCCAATGAGGCGTCGTCATCATGTCTTCGTAGCACTTCATGGCGGCCAGATCATGCTGCAGCAGAATCTGGCGAGTCACGCACTTGCCTGCGAAGTGTCCTTGCAGACTCTGATGCTCGCAAAACAGGTTGCAAGCTTGCTGAACCGACAACGGCGCCACGTCGCGAAACAATCCTCCCGCCTCGCTCCCATCCAAGGGCTGGCCGGTTTCCCGCAACGGCGTCATCAACAAATCCGGCTCATGCCGCCGCAGCGTATCCACCATCCAGGCCAAGCCGCCCGATAAGAAAGCATCGTCGCTGTCGAGGAAGGTCACATATCGTCCATCCGCCTGGCCCACGCCGGCCTGGCGCGCCAAACCGACATTGGCGAAATCAACCGAAATCGTTTTCAACCAGGGATGGGGCCGCGCGAACTCCTCAAGTATCTTGGCCGTTTCATCGGTAGACGCGTCATTAATCGCGATCACCTCAACCTGCTCCAACTCAGCCATTTGCCGCGCCAACACCTCCAAGGTCCGCCCCAGATACGCTGCAGCGTTATGCGCCGGCATGATGATACTTAGCAACATCAACTCATAAACCTTTCTTCAAGCTACATCGCTAACCGACAATAAATCCCGGTAACAGTTCATCATCCGCTCCGCCATCGCCTCCAGGCTCAACCCCTCCACGCTGCATCGGGCCGCTTCCGCCAGAGCCGGCCAACGCTGATGGGCCGACGCCCATTCCGCCACGTTTCCGGCAAGCGCTTCCTCATCGAAAGCATCGCATGCCCAACCGTTCTCTCCCTGCCGGACAAACTCCGCCGCGCCGCACTGGCGCGTCGTCAAGACCGGCAGCCCGCAAGCAAACGCCTCGACGCACACATTGGGAAAGGGGTCATACAATGTAGGCAGGATGAAGGCATCTGCCATGCCATAGAACGGCTTGACCTCGCCTTGCGCGCCAGCGAAAACCACTCTGGCGCTCACGCCCAGCGTTTCCGCCAACTGGCGGTAGCGAGCCAGCCGTTTGTCGCCCCCCACCACCATCAGCCATACGCCTTGATTAGCCCGCAACGCCCTCAAGGCGCGCGCCACGCCTTTACGCTCGAAACCCGAACCGACATACAGCAGCAGCGGCGCATCGTCGGGCACGCCCCACCTGCCGCGCATCGCCTGCCGATGCTCGGCGCGGAGGCGGGGATGGAAGGACTGCAGGTCCACCCCGTTGTAAATGACGACGATCTGCTGATCGGTCAGACCGAAATATTGCTGTATCTCCCGCTTTACCATCTGAGAATTGCAGATCACCCGCTTCAGACGGGGGTGATGGAACATCTCGGACTCAGCCCGCTGGATATAATGATGGTAAGGGTTGCACCACAATACAAACCGGCCCCATGCCGACATGCCCTGTCGCCGCAATTGCAGCCAGCGCCGGTGGACGCCGTCTCCCGCCCGATAAATGTCGCAACCCGGTATGCGCTCATGCGACTGGACAAGATCGAAGCCCTCCCTCGACCATATCCGTCTGGCTTGCCGGGCAAAACTCCAGTCGCGCCAGACATTGCCCAGATAGGAGCCGCCAACCTGGTAAGCTTTGACGCCTTCGACCGGCTCCCAACGGCGCGCGATCAACGATACTTCCAGCGCGCCCTGATTGCGCAAAGCGGCCAGCGCGCGGCTCACAAAGCGCTCGGCGCCGCCAGCGGGGTTGTATTTCTGACGGACGATGGCCAAGCGTGTCATGCGGGGAAAAACCTCTCGAAATCCGGAAACTAAAAAGCCGGGTTAGACACCCGGCTCTGCATTCAGCATTTGCAACAGATCGGCTATTTTATCAGGGTCTTCTGATCTAAGCATGCGCGTCGCGATCGGCGCGATCTCGTCCAGATGGCTGGTCAGCACCCGCTGCTTCACCGACAACAGATTGGCCGGGTGCATCGAGAACTTGCGCAGGCCCATGCCCAGCAGCAGCCGCGTCAGGCGCGCGTCGCCCGCCATCTCGCCGCACACCGACACCGGCACATTGGCCTTGATGCCGGTCTTGATGGTATGCAGGATCAGCTTCAGCACCGCCGGATGGATGGGATCGTACAGATGGCTGACGGTGTCGTCGTTGCGGTCGATCGCCAGCGTGTACTGGATCAGGTCGTTGGTGCCGATGGACAGGAAATCGACGTGCTTGGCCAGGCTGCCGGCCACCAGCGCCGCCGATGGGATTTCTATCATCGCCCCCACTTCGACGTCGTCGGCGTAGGCGATGCCCTCGTCGCGCAATTCCTCTTTGGCGTATTCGAACTGGACCAGCGCCTGCTTCAGCTCCGGCAGCGAGTTCAGCATCGGGAACAGCACGCGGATCTTGCCATGCACCGAGGCGCGCAGCAGCGCGCGCAACTGGGCGCGGAACATCAGCGGCTCGGCCAGGCACAGCCGGATGCCGGTCAGTCCCAACGCAGGGTTCTCCGCCTGGCAGTGATTCAGCCATTTGGGACTCTTGTCGGCGCCCAGATCCATGGTGCGGATGGTGACCGGCATGCCCTTCATCACCGTCGCCACGTGGCGGTAGGCCTCGAACTGCTCGTCCTCGGTGGGCAGCGTGTCGCGCCCCAAGAACAGGAATTCGCTGCGGAACAGGCCGATGCCCACCACGCCGGACTCGCGCACCTCCTCCACATCCTGCGGCCGCTCGATATTGGCCAACAGTTCTATCACCGCGCCGTCGCGGGTCACCGCGTTGGATTTGCGGATGGAAGACAGCTTGCGCCGCGCGCCGCGCCAGGCGCGCTGGCGGCGGCGGTACTCGGTCAGCACCAGCGCGTCCGGGTTGATGATCACCACGCCCTGCTCGCCGTCGACGATGATCATCTCGTCCTCGCGGATCAGCTCGCGCGAATGGTGCAGCGCGATCACCGACGGCAAGTCCAGGCTGCGGCCCAGGATGGCGGTATGCGAGGTGGCGCCGCCGACGTCGGTGACGAAGGCGGCGAAGTTGGAATCCTTGAAATAGACCATGTCGGCCGGCGACAGGTCGTGCGCGACCAGGATGTGGTCGTCGACCAGGTCTTCCGGCGCCGGCAGCTGCGGCGCGTCGCCGTCCAGATTGTTGAAGATGCGCTCGACCACCTGCAGCACGTCGTTCTTGCGTTCGCGCAGGTAATCTTCCTCGATCGCGTCGAACTGCTCGACCAGGTGGTCGCATTGCAGCTTCAGCGCCCATTCGGCGTTGCAGCGCTGCTTTTCGATGATCTCGCGCGGCTCGCGCGAAATGGTCACATCGCCCAGCAGCATGATGTGCAGCGACAGGAAGGCGCCCAGTTCCGCCGGCGCGTTCTCCGGGATGCTGCCCCACAGCATCTCCAGCTCCTTGCGCGTCGCCTTCACCGCTTCGTCGAAACGCGTCTTTTCCGCGGGAATCTCTTCGTCTTCCAGCAGATAATGCGCAACATCGTCCATGCTGCGCGAAATCAAATGGGCCCGGCCGATGGCGATGCCGCCGCCAATGGCCACCCCGTGCAGGATGATGCTCATTTCCCCCTCCCTGGCAGGCGGGTGTTATTGTGCTGTGCCTGCCGCTGTCTCCACCCGGAGGGCCGCCGGCCTATCGCCTGCCGTCCACGTCCCGGACGGCCCGCGCATGCCGATCGGCAGCCTCAAGCGGGCTCCCTGAAAGCCGGGGAAATCCGGCCTCCCATCCCGTCGCGTCTCACTCCGCTTCGTCGAAGCGGTTGTTGATCAGCGCGGTCAGCGCCTCCAGCGCCTGTTGTTCGTCATCGCCGCTGATTTCCAGCTCGATCGTGGCCCCCTTGGCCGCCGCCAGCATCATCACGCCCATGATGCTTTTGCCGTTGACGCGGCGGTTGTTGCGGGAAATGAAAATATCGCTTTTATAACGGCTGGCCAGCTGGGTGAACTTGCTCGAGGCGCGCGCGTGCAGGCCCAGCTTATTGATGATTTCGACTTCAGATCGCAGCATTACCTTCCCCCGGGATTATATAAAGCACGCCCTCCAGGCCGCCGGTGATCGCCTTGCTGACGACGATTTCCAGCGGCTGGCTGCTGTAACACAGCGCTCGCACCACCATAGGCAGGCTGGCGCCGGCCACCGCCTCGACGCGGCCCGGCCGGATCAGCCGGCTGGCGATATTGGACGGGGTGCCGCCGTACATGTCGGTCAGCACCACCACGCCATCCCCGCCGTCCAACCCGTCCACCAGGCCCTGCGCCTCGGCCAGCTTGCGCTCCGGGTCTTCGGTCTTGTCCACAGCCATTACCGCCAGATTGTCCGGCTCTCGGCCCAGGATGTGCTTGGCGCAATCCGCCAGGCTACGTCCCAGGTCCCCATGTGCAATTATCAGAACACCTACCATGCCCGAGTCTTCGATTTGGTGGGCCGGAACCCGTCCGGCCGCTTGATTTGAACCGCGCGGCGACGCCGTACAAACCGGCGCGCCGCGCATCCGCGAAATCAATCTTCCTGAATTGTAACAGCTGAATTCTCGCTGCGGCGGTACCAGGCCAGCTTGTCCGCCAATTCCACCACTTCTCCGACGATGATCAGCGCCGGCGACGCGATGCCGTGCGAGGCCATCAGACCAGGCAGCGTGGCCAAAGTGCCGCACACCGCGCGCTGGCGCTCGGTAGTGGCCCACTCCACCGCCGCCGCCGGCGTGGCCGCCGCGCGGCCGTTGTCGACGAAGGCCTGGCACAGCTCGGCCGCGGTGGACACGCCCATGTACACCACCACCGTCTGGTGCGGGCGGGTCAACGCCTGCCAGTCCAGGTCTATGGAGCCATCCTGCTTGTGGCCGGTGACAAAGGTCACCGACTGCGCGTAATCGCGGTGGGTCAGCGGGATGCCCGCATAGGCGGCCGCGCCGCTGGCGGAGGTGATGCCGGGCACCACCTCGAAAGCGATGCCGTGCTCGGCCAGCGTGGAGATCTCCTCCCCGCCGCGGCCGAAGGTGAACGGATCGCCGCCCTTGAGCCTGAGCACCCGCTTGCCTTGCCGCGCCAGATCCACCAGCAACTGGTTGATGTCGTCCTGCGGCAAGGCGTGATTGGCGCGCGCCTTGCCGACATAGATCCGCTCGGCGTCGCGCCGCACCAGCTCCAGCAGTTCCGGCGCCACCAGCTTGTCGTACAGCACCACGTCGGCTTGCTGCATCAACCGCAGCGCGCGGAAGGTCAGCAGGTCGGGATTGCCGGGACCGGCGCCCACCAGATAGACCGCGCCGGCGCGATCCGCGCCGCCGGCGGCGATGCGCGCTTCCATTTCAGCCCGCGCCGCCGCCTCGTCGCCATTCATCACCGCGTCGGCAAGCGGCCCTTCCAGCACCGTTTCCCAGAAGCGGCGGCGAGCGTCGACGTCGGGGAAGCGCGCCTTGACCGCGTCTCGGAACGAGGAGCCGAAACGCGCCAACCGGCCGTAGCCCGCCGGAATCAGGCTTTCCAGCCGCGCGCGGATGGAGCGCGCCAGCACCGGCACACTGCCGCCGCTGGCCACCGCCACCATCAGCGGCGAGCGGTCGATGATGGCCGGGCTGATGTAACGCGACGCTTCGGCGTCGTCCACCACGTTCACCAGGATGCCGCGCGCCTCGGCGTCGGCCGCCACGGCGCGGTTGACCTCGGCGTCGTCGGTGGCGGCCACCACCAGCCGCAAGCCGTCCAGCAACGCGGGCGAGTAGCGTCCAGAGACATGCTCCAGCTCGCCGCTTTCGGCCAAGTCGGCCAGCTCGGGCGCCAGCTCCGGCGCGACCACCCGCAACGAAGCGCCGGCCGCCAACAGCAGCCGGGTCTTGCGCAAAGCCACCTCTCCGCCGCCCACCACCAGGCAGCGCTGATGCCGCAGCTTGAGAAATATCGGGAAAAACTCCATGCCACACTCCATGCCAGGGGGCGATTGCCGCCTTGTCCGCGCGCCGCGCGCCGGGCGCGCCAATATCGTCCAAGCATACTGTATTTGTTGCATAAATACGACGCTAAACCGCGGCAAAGCCGACTCATACGGGGGCCGAGGGTTCGCTGATGTCAAAATTCCCGTTTCGATTCGCCGCCGTCGCCGTGGAGCGCAGTTTGATTCCCCGTACCTTTGTCCGCCAATCGGCCATTTCCGCCCTGCTATGCCTGCCTCTGCTGCTATCCGCTCTGGCGGCCGACCAGCGCGCGCTGCTGCTGGGCCAGACCGGCTGGCTGGCCGCGCTGTGCTGCGGCGCGCTGTGGCTGTACGGCCGGAATCAGCGGCGCAAGGCGCGCGCCACCCTGCAGGATGCCTGCCTGGGATTGCTGGAATTCGATCTGGCGCAGCAATACGTGCGCGGCAGCGTCCACACCCTGCAACGGCTGCTGGGGCTGCCCGCCCATACCCGCGGCATGAACTGCGCGCGCTGGCTGATGCTGCTGCATCCCGAAGACCGCCAGCTGTTCTCCAATCTGCTCCAGCATCCCCCCGGCACGCCGGAAACCGGCTACGAAATGCGCATCCGCCACCACAGCGGCCACTGGGAATGGCTGGAAATGAATTTGCAGCCCACCTGGCGCAACGGCAAGGTGCAGCAGCTGACGGCGATCTGCCGCGTGATCACCGCGCGCAAGCACGACGAAGCCGCGATGCTGCAGCGCGAGCAGCAGTTCCGCACCCTGGTGGAAAACGCCGAGGACATCATCGCCCGCTACGATCTGGAGCTGCGCTGCCTGTTCATCAATCGCAGCGTCAGCCGCTTCTCCGAGCTGCCGCTGGAGGAGCATCTGGGCAAGACGCCTCGCCAAAAGGGCTGGTCGGAAGAAGCCAGCGCCCGCTTCGAGCAGGAATGCCAGCTGCTGATCAACAACTGGGAGGCGCGCCGCTTCGAGCTGGAACTGCAGCACGGCCAGCAGCGCCACATCTTCGAGATCCGCCTGTTCCCCGAGTTCGACAAGGCCGGCATGCTCAAGTCCATCCTGTCGGTGGATCGCGACGTCACCGCCACCCGCCAGGGCGAGCGGCTGCTGGCCGAGGAAAACGAGGTGCTGGAAATGATCGCCGGCAACCACCCGCTGCCGCAAACCCTTGAACAGATCTGCCAGATGATGGAGTCGCAGCAACCCGGCGCGATGTGCGCCGTGCTGCTGCTGGAAGAGGACGGCCAGTCGCTGCGCTTCGCCGCCGGCCTGAGCCTGCCGCCGGCCTACCGCAAGCTGTCCGAGCGCGTGACGGTCGGCCCCAGCGTCGGCTCCTGCGGCACCGCCGCCCACTGGAAGCGCACCATCGTCGTCGACGACATCCTGAATAGCCCGCTGTGGGCGCACGCGCTGCACAAGGTGCAGCCGTTCGGCCTGCGCGCCTGCTGGTCCATGCCCATTTTCTCCAGCGACCGCCAGTTGCTGGGCACGCTGGCCACCTACTACCGCGAACCACGCAGCCCGTCCCAGGAAGAGTTGGCGCTGGCCCAGCGCATCACCCGCATCATCGCCATCGCGCTGCAGCGCGACGGCCACGAAAAACAGCTGTACCGGCTGGCCACCCAGGACGGGCTGACCGAGCTCAACAACCGCCGCCAGTTCATCGAGCTGGCCGACCGCGAGATCGAGCGCAGCCGCCGCCACGGCGGACGGATGAGCGTGCTGATGATGGACCTGGACCGCTTCAAGGACATCAACGACCACTACGGCCACGCCATCGGCGACGAAGTGATACGCCATTTCTCCCAGGTCTGCCGCGAAGTGCTACGCGCCAGCGACCTGTGCGGCCGCCTGGGCGGCGAGGAATTCGCCGCGGTGCTGCCGGACACCAGCCTCGACGACGCGCGCCAGGTGGCGGAGCGCCTGCGCGGCCTCGCCTCCTCCGCCAGGCTGGCCACCGTCACCGACACGCTGGGCTACACCGTCAGCATCGGCGTCGCCGAGCGCCGCGCCGATGAAACCGACATCGATGAAGTGCTGGGCCGCGCCGACAAGCAGCTGTACCAGGCCAAACGCGAAGGCCGCAACCGCGTCAGCGGCGCGGCGCTCGCCCATTCGGGCTAGAATGCCGGCTTCAACCGCTCATCCCCGCTTGACCGTGAACCGCTGGCATACCGATTACCTGTCCCATCCGCTGTACCGCCCGGCGCGGCGCTTCGTCCCTCCCTTAGCCGATTGGCCCGACCAGGCCGGCTACGACGCGCTGCTGGACCGCGCCCGCGCCGCCAGCGCGCCGCTGCCGGCCGGCCTGCGCTTCGTCTGCGAACTGGAGCCGGACGCCTATTACGAAATGCACATCGGCACCACCGGCGAAGTCCCCACCCGCGCGCGAAACTGGCATGACTGGTTCAACGCGCTGGCCTGGCTGGCCTGGCCGCGCGCCAAGGCGGCGCTGAACCGCCGCCACGTCCGCGCGATCGCGCGCGGCGAGGCGAAGCGCGGCCCGCTGCGCGACGCCGCCACCCTGTTCGACGAATGCGGCGTCATCGTGGCCGTCGCCGATCCACGACTGGGTCAATTGCTGGACGACATGCGCTGGTGCGAGCTGTTCATCGAGAGCCGCGACCACTGGGGGCGGCGCATCGCCGCCCACACGCTGGGCCACGCGCTGATGGAGACCGGGCTGGCGCCGCACCTGGGCTGGTGCGGCAAGGCGCTGATCGTGGAAGTGGGGGAGGATTTCTTCGGACTGGACGGCGACGGGCAGACCGCCCTGCTGGACGCCGAACTGGCGGCGCGGCTGGACGACGACGCCTTCCTCACCTCGCCACGCGCCTTGTGCCCGCTGCCGCTATTGGGCATTCCGGGCTGGTGGCCGGACAACGAAGATCCGGCCTTCTACGACAATGCCGACTACTTCCGGCCGACCCGCCGCGCCAAGTCGGCCACCGTCACGGCCTGAAGCTGGTCGGTCAGCGGCCCCAGCAACTCGGCCAGGGTCTGGTCCAGCGCATCGCCGCCGCTGGCGTCTCGGCGGTAGACGAAGAGCTGGAACAGATCCGACAGATTGATGGCCGACGCGCGCCGCATCAGCACCCAGGCGTCGCCGTGGCCCTTCTGCACATAGCCGCGCAGCGCCAACCGGTCCAGCACCAGGCCCAGCTCGTCGTAACCCACCTTCACCTCCTCGCGCAGCTGGCGCGGCGTCATCGCCTCGCCGCGCTCGTGGGCGGCGTCCAGCAGCAACAGCAGTTCCAGCGCATCCTGGAAGCGTCGGTGCGGCTCGTTGCGGCGGCGCCAGGCGCCGCCTTCCCAATAAGACAGCGCCGAGGTGAACACCGCGCCGGCCAGCACCACCAGCCACAGGCAGTACACCCACAGCAGGAAGATCGGAACGCTGGCGAAGGCCCCGTACACCAGCTGATAGCTGGCGATCTGGCCGATGTAGAAGCCGAAGCCCATCTTGGTGAGCTCCAGCAGCACCGCGGTGACCAGCGCGCCCCACACCGCGTGGCGGAAGGGCACGAAGCGGTTGGGCACGATGCGGTACAGCAAGGCCAGCACCAGCGCGGTCAGCACGATGGTGCCGCCGGCCTCCAGCAAGGTGGCCAGCAAGGGCAGGTTCTTCTCCAGCCGGGTGGCCTTGAACAGCCAGCGCCAGGACAGCAAGCTGCCGCCCAACACCAGCGGCCCCAGCGTCAGCACCGTCCAGTACACCATGCTCTGCTGCAGCCACGGCCGGCCGCGGCGCACGCCCCAGATCGCGTTGAAGGTGCGCTCGATGGTGGACATCAGCATCAGCGCGGTGACGCCCAGCATCACGATGCCGGCGGCGGTGAGCTTTTCCGCGTTGTCGGCGAACTGGCGCATGTAGACGGTGATCACCTTGCCGGCGAACTCCGGCACCAGCGTCGACAGCAGCATGATCTTGAAGCGCGCGCTGTAGTCGGAAAACACCGGAAACGCCGACAGCACCGTCAGCGCGATGGTGAACAGCGGCACCAGCGCCAGCAGCGTGGTGAAGGTCAGGCTGCCCGAAATCTGCAGCACGCGCAGGCAGCTCATGCGGCGCGCGATGAAGCGGGCGAAACCGAAATAGGGTTCTAGGCGTTGGACTTGCATGGCGGCAAAGGTAATGCCAAAGCCGCCGCGAAGCAAGGGAGGCAAGGCAAGCCGCTTTGCCCTATCATGCGGCGATTGAACGCGAGTATAGAGGTCATCATGCTAGACATTCTGGTGCTGTATTACAGCCAGCACGGCGCCACCCGCGAGCTGGCCCGGCTGATCGCCCGCGGCGTGGACGGCGTGCCCGGTTGCCAGGCGCGGCTGCGCACCGTTCCCAAGGTTTCCTCGGTATGCGAAGCGGTCGAGCCGGCCATCCCCGACGGCGGCGCGCCCTACGTCGAGCGGCAGGATTTGATCGATTGCGCCGGCCTGGCGCTGGGCAGCCCCACCCGCTTCGGCAATATGGCGTCGGCGATGAAGTACTTCCTGGACGGCACCAGCGGCGAATGGATGCAGGGCGCGCTCGCCGGCAAGCCGGCCTGCGTGTTCACCAGCACCTCGTCGCTGCACGGCGGCCAGGAAGCCACGCTGCTGACGATGATGGTGCCGCTGCTGCACCACGGCATGGTGATCGCCGGCCTGCCCTATTCCGAAGCCGCGCTGCTCGCCACCCAGACCGGCGGCACGCCATACGGCGTCAGCCATCTGGCCGGACCACAAAGCGACCGGCCGATCAGCGAGCATGAGAAGGCGCTGGCCTTGGCGCAGGGGAATCGATTGGCGGAATTGGCGGTGAAGTTGGCGGCAAAATAAGAGCGGCCTACAACATTCCGTTTCGCGCCTGAGCCAAGGCGCGCCGGCGCAGGCAGTACCAGTCATACAACAAGGAAGCGCGACGCAGGATCAGGAGTTTTGTCAGCGGGGCCTAAATCCACATAGTACCGGATGCGGGCATGGCCGCCCAACGGCCAGCCCCTCCAGGCCCCATTGGAAAATCACGTCAATGGCGCCAGCTACGCACGCCCCAAATAATTCATTTGACATCTCAATGCCCAACTCTTAGCCTGTCCCGCACCCCACAATCATTTTCAATGCGAGATAGGGCATAGCTGTCCATCCGATAAACCATGCGATGGCGGCCTGTCTGCCGCACGGCCCGCGCCGATCGACTTGGCATGTGGCCACATGCATAGAATATTTCAGGCTTGCTGCGGATTTTTGCGATCTTGCCTTCATCGCGCCCGGGGCGTTCGGTGCATGGATTCTCCAGCGAGTCTCTGGGAATTGCCACGCCAAATGGTTTATCAGCCTCTCTACGAAAAGCTTCCTCATGATTTTGCGGGCTACCTCCAGCTTCTGATTCCGCTGGTTTCCGGCGGTTTTCTGCCGTAGTGCGCGTATCCTTGCATGTCCGCCCGCTACGGCTTTGCGCAATGCACTGGATTCGTCAGTGCTCAACCATGATATCCGTTTCAAGGAGAACTTATATGTCATCCGCAACGAGTATTGTTGGTACTTGGACTGGCTATGTCGACTGGGGCAATACAGGCAGCCCGGTTCACAACAGCTCCACGGTTTGGACCTTTAATGCAGACGGTTCTTGGACCTACCCGTTTGGAGGCGGCCGCTGGATACAGAATGAAGGCATGGTGTTCTGGAACTTCAACAGCGCCCCTGGCTTAGTTTACGCAGCGAATGTGACCCGCAACGCCTTGGATGGCATTCAGGGCTACGCTACGGCTAGCCCCAGCTCAGGACAATTCTATGCGGTGAGAGGCACGGTTGCTGCAGTTGCCCCAGCAGCTAAACAAGCCAAGGAACCTGACTTCACTCTGGGTCAAAAATAATATCCGGCAATATCTGCAGCCGGGACGGGATAGAATGAAGCCCAGCGTCTCCCACAAGCGTTGTAGGCATAATCTGCCGGTAGCGAACGCAGAGCCTCACTAACGCCGAGCGGCGGCGCAGTTAAATTGCGCCAGGAATCCGCGTCCAGGACGATGTTGGAGTTCAGGTTCCGCCCGACAGACGGGCGGAACCGGCACCTAACACATCGTCCGCGCAGCGGACACAACATCGCGCGTTGCTGCGCATCCCCCTAGCCAACACGACCTGCCTACTCGGCGCTCAGCCCCGCCATGAAAAACATTCTCCGCAAAGCGGGAACAACACGGTGCGTCGCCCCTACGGGGTGACGCACCCTACGAGGCGGCGAAGAAGCTGCTCGGCGGCGCGCCCAATTCCCGCTTGAACATGGTGGCGAAGGCGCTGGGACTGGCGTAGCCCAGGTCCAGCGCCACCTTCAATACGCTATCGCCGCAGGCCAGCCTCTGCAGCGCCAGCATCAGCCGCGCCTGGCGCCGCCACTGGCCGAAGCTGAGGCCGGTTTCGCGGCGGAAGCGGCGCTGCAAGGTGCGCGGGTCCAGCGCCAGCTCGCGCGCCCACTCGGCCGCGCCGCGCGCGTCGTCCGGATGCGCGAGCCACACGTCGCACAGCTGGCGCAGCGCGGCGGATGCCGGTTGCGGCAGCGACAGCGGCAACACCGGCGCGCGGCCGATTTCCGCCAGCAGCAAATCCATCACCTTCTCATCGCGGGAGCCCGGCGCGCAGACTCGCCCCACCGCCACCGCGGCGACGATCAGTTCGCGCAACAGCGGCGACACCTCCAACACGCAGCAATCGGCGGGCAGCCCCTCCAGCCGGTCGCCGCGCACGTAGATGCTGCGCATCCGCACCGGGCTGACCATGCTCACCTGGTGCCAGGTGCCGATCGGCAGCCAGATGGCGCGCGTCGGCGGCACCACCCACTGGCCGCGCTCGGTGCCGACCAGCATCAGGCCCTCCACCGCGTACAAGAGCTGGGCGGTGGGATGGCGGTGGCGTTCGGTTTCCTTGCCGGCTGGGTAGTCGCGCGGCTTGCCCACCACCGGCTCCTCTCCCAGGTCGAACTCGTCTCGGGGCTCCAGGCTGTCCACTATGCCTCTTTCGATAAGATGGTTGCCTCATTTTCGCAGGACTGGCGGAAATGTGCTTGCTAGCATGGTTCCACCACCCCGAATGAGTATTGCACGATGACCACCAGCAGTCCCACGCTCGCCGCCCCGCAGGACACCCGCTTCCGCGTGCTCGGCGCGATCAGTTTTTCCCATTTTCTCAATGACATGCTGCAGTCGCTGCTGGTGGCGCTATATCCGCTGCTGAAGGGCAACTACCACCTCAGCTTCGCCGAGATCGGCCTGATGACCTTCACCTACCAGTGCACCGCCTCGCTGCTGCAGCCGCTGGTGGGCATTTATACCGACAAGCGTCCCCAGCCCTACTCGCTGGTATTCGGCATGAGTTCCACGCTGATCGGCCTCTTGATGCTGTCCAGCGCCTCCAGCTTCCCGCTGCTGCTGCTGGCAGCCGCGCTGGTCGGCACCGGCTCGTCCATCTTCCATCCGGAATCGTCGCGGGTGGCGCGGATGGCGTCCGGCGGCCGTCCCGGCCTCGCCCAGTCCATCTTCCAGGTGGGCGGCAACGCCGGCAGCGCCACCGGACCGCTGTTGGCGGCCCTGATCGTGATTCCGCTGGGCCAACGCAGCGTGGCCTGGTTCGGCCTGGCCGCGCTGCTGGCGATGTACGTGCTGTTCCGCGTCGGCCAGTGGTACGCGCATCAGCAGCGCCAGGCCAAGAAGGCCAGCGTGGTCGCCCCGCTCGAACTGTCCTCCGCCCGGGTCAAGCTGACGCTGCTGCTATTGCTGCTGCTGGTATTCTCCAAGCACTTCTATCTGGCCAGCATCACCAGCTACTACACCTTCTACCTGATCCACCATTTCCAGGTGGGCATGCAGTCGGCGCAGCTGTATCTGTTCCTGTTCCTGTTCGCGGTGGCCGCCGGTACCGTGCTGGGCGGCCCGATCGGCGACGCCATCGGCCGCAAGCGGGTGATAGGCTTCTCCATTCTGGGCGTGGCGCCGCTGGCGCTAGCGCTGCCGCACGCCAATCTGTTCTGGACCGCCGCGCTGTCGCTGCCCATCGGCTTCATTCTGGCTTCGGCCTTCCCGGCCATCCTGATCTACGCGCAGGAGCTGCTGCCAGGCAAGGTGGGCATGGTATCCGGCATGTTCTTCGGCTTCGCCTTCGGCATCGGCGGCATCGGCGCCGCGGTGCTGGGCGAGCTGGCCGACCTCAGAGGCATCGAGTTCGTCTACCAGCTGTGCGCCTTCCTCCCCTTGCTGGGCATCGCGGCGGTGGCGCTGCCGGACCTGCATCGCAAGGCCAGGGTTTGACACCGTCCGGCGGCGCGCCGGATACTGCGCGGCATTGAAAACCCAAGCGGGGCGCCTGGCCGCCCCGCGCGTTCGGAAACGCAGTCATCATGTGTGGAATCGCCGGATTTTTCTCGCGCCGCCCCGTCAACCCCGCCGTCCCGCAAGCGATGCTGGACGAGTTGCGCCGCCGCGGCCCGGATGACGCCAGCCGGCTGCTGCTGGACGCGGCGCTGAACCCGGCCGACGACGACGCCATCCACAACGCGATGCTGCACGCCCGCCTCGCCATCATCGACCCGCGTCCGGTGGCCAACCAGCCGATGGCCAGCGAAGACGGCCAGGTCTGGATCTGCTACAACGGCGAGGTCTACGACTGGGAAGCCGGCAAGGCCGAACTGGAAGCCGGCGGCGCCGTCTTCCGCACCCATGCCGACACCGAGTTCATCCTGCGTGGCTACCAGGCCTGGGGCATCGAAGGCCTGCTCGCGCGGCTGCGCGGCATGTTCGCCTTCGCCATCCTGGACAAGCGCAGCGGCAAGGTCCACCTGGCCCGCGACCGCATGGGCGAGAAGCCGCTGCTGTACTCGCTGCGGGATGGAAACTTCGCCTTCGGCTCGCTGGTGCGCGCGGTGCTGCCCTTCCTGCCGGCCGATCAGCGCGATTTCAATCCGGCGGCGATAGACGCCTACCTCGCCCACCGCTACATCCCCTCTCCGGCCACCGTGTTCAGCCACATCCAGCGGCTGGAAAACGGCTACCGGCTGGAATTCGACCTGAACAGCCGCCAGTTGAGCAAGCAGCGCTACTGGCAGCCGAAGGCGGAATCCGGCGACTGGCTGCCGGAGCTGGACCACGCGGTGGCGATGCGCACCGTGGCCGACAGGCCGCTGGGCGTGCTGCTGTCAGGCGGCATCGACTCCACCGTGATCGCCAGCCGGCTCGCCACCCAGCAGCTGACGCAATTCTCCAGTTTCACCGCCGCCTTCCCCGGCTCGGGCATGGACGAGTCCGGCGACGCCGCCGACTCCGCCCAGCGAATGGGCCTGCCCAATGTGCGAGTGGAAATGCCTGAAAACCTGGCCGCCGATTTCGATCGCATCGTCGCCGACCTTGACCAGCCCTTCGCCGATCCGTCCAGCTTCCCCACCTGGTATCTGGCGCGGGAGGTCACCAAGCATGTCAAGGTAGTGCTGGTGGGCGACGGCGGCGATGAAATGCTGGCCGGCTACAAGCGCATGGGCAAGCACCTGCGCACCCGCTGGCGGCAAAACATCCGCTTGCCGCTGCCGATCAAGCCGCAGTTGGACAGCAAGCGCGGCAAGCTGGCCACCGAGCTGGCGATGGACTGGAAAAGCGCCTATTCGCTGCGCTTCTCAGGCTTCACGCCGGGACAACGCAGCTTCCTGCAAGGCGGCCGCAAGCTGGAAAAGCTGTGCCACTGGCGCGCGGCCGACGACATCGGCCCGGAGCCAAAGGACGGCGCGCCCGGCCTGCACCAGCTGCTGGAGCTGGACTTCGCCAACTATCTGCCCGACTACATTCTGCAAAAGTCCGACCTGTGCACGATGGCCCACGGCCTCGAAGGCCGCGCCCCGCTGCTGGACCACGGCTTCTACCAACGTCTGCTGACGACCTCCGCCGCCGAACGCTACACCAAGCCGGCCAAGCTGATCTTCCGCCGCGCGATCCACCCGGCGCTGCCGGCCGACTTCTTCCAGCGCAAGAAGCGCGGCTTCAACCCGCCCTTGTCCGGCTGGCTGCAAACCAGCCTGGCCCCGCGCTTCGACGGCCTGGGCGCGCGGCTGGCCGCGGCCACCGAGGGGCAGCTGGACGCCGCGGCGGTGGACGCCTTCGCCCAAGCCTATCGCGACGGCGCCGACCATCTGGCCGAGCAGATGCTGCAGCTGCTGATCCTGGACCAGAGCCTGGCCCAGCTGCGGCAGCTGCGCCTAACCCTGCGCTGATCAGCGGCCCTCCTCCCGGCGGCGCCAAATCCGGCTGTCGCCGCATCCAGCAAGACATTGGGGACGCCATTCAGGAAACAAATTGACGAAGTCATATATATTGATGATTTTTCAAGCCATTTCCAGCCACCCAAGGTTTGCAAACGATAATTACTAGCATTATCATGCAGTTCAGCGGCCGGTACTGCCGCCTTACTTAATAAGGAAAACATGATGCGTCGCTTTGTCTGCCAGCTGGCTGTCGCCAGCATCGCCCTGTCCGCCTCCTTCGCCGCCATGGCCAAGGAATACCCGATCGGCAAGCCCGCCCTGAAAAACGGCATGGAAATCGGCGCCGTCTACCTGCAGCCGACCAAGATGGAGCCGGAAGGCATGATGCTGAAGCCGGAAGCATCCGACGTGCATCTGGAAGCCGACATCCACGCCACCAAGAACAACCCGAACGGCTTCGAAGAAGGCGCCTGGATGCCCTACCTGGTGGTCAAGTACGAACTGACCAAGGTTGGCGGCAAGACCCAGAAGGGCGAACTGATGCCGATGGTGGCCAACGACGGCCCGCACTACGGCGACAATATCAAGCTGCAAGGCCCGGGCAAGTACAAGCTGAAGTACACCATCATGCCGCCGACCGCCAATGAGCACGCCCACTTCGGCCGCCACGTCGACAAGGAAACCGGCGTCGCCGCCTGGTTCAAGCCGTTCGACGTCAACTACGAGTTCACCTTCGCCGGCATCGGCAAGAAGGGCGGCTACTGATCCGCATAGTGAGAATGTGAACGCAAAGCATTCTTGACTGCGATACAATTGGAGACGGCGCGGGCCTGCCGCGCTGTTTCTCATTCCGGGACTCCGAAACGATGACTGTTCTGCGCCTGATGGCCGCCGCCTTGCTGGCAGGCCTGCTCTCCTCTCCGGCGTTCGCCGAAGACATGCCGGTATTCAAGCTGCAAATGAAAGACGGCCAGTTGATCCCGGCCCGCCTAGTGGTGCCGGCCAACAAGAAATTCAAGATCGAAGTGATGAACATCGGCAAGACCCCGGCCGAGTTCGAGAGCACCCCGCTGCGCAAGGAAAAGGTATTGGGCCCCGGCGCCGAATCCTTCCTGGTGTTCCAGCCGCTGGCCCCGGGCGAATACAAGTTTTTCGACGAATTCCATATGAAGACCGGCCAGGGCGTGATCGTCGCCAAGTAACACAAAAGGTAAACGCGAATGGGACAGGTACTCTTCATCGTCTGGCGCGAAAGCGTCGAGGCGCTGCTGGTGGTCGGCATCCTCAATGCCTGGATGAACCACAACCCGGCCGGCCGCGCCGGCAAGCCCTATCTGTGGGGCGGCGTGGCGCTGGGCCTGGCGATGGCCGTGGCTTTGGCCGTGGCGCTGTTCACCGCCGGTAGCCTGATGGCCGGCGCCCAGGACTACTTCCAGACCGGCATGGTGTTCATCGCCGCCGCGCTGATCGTGCAGATGGTGCTGTGGATGCGCGAGCACGGCCGCACGCTGAAGAAAGAGCTGGAAAGCGGCTTGTCTGAAAAAGCCGCCAGCAACAACTGGTGGGGCGTGACCGTGCTGGCCGCGCTGGCCATCGCCCGCGAGGGCAGCGAAGCCGTGGTCTTCCTGTACGGCATGCTGGCCGAAGCCCAGGGCATGGAGCTGGCCAAGATGGGCGCGGCCGGCCTGATCGGCCTGCTGCTGGCCTTCCTCACCTTCTACCTGCTGCAGCTGGGCGGCAAGGTGCTGTCCTGGCGGCTGTTCTTCCGCGTCACCGAGATCATGCTGCTGCTGTTGGGCGCCTCGCTGTTCCTGTCCGGCGTGGAAAAGCTGATTTCGATGGACGTGCTGCCGGCGCTGGTGGACCCGCTGTGGGACAGCTCGGCGCTGCTTGACGACATGAGCCCCTTCGGCGGCGTGGTGGCCGCGCTGACCGGCTACCGCTCGCATCCGGCGCTGACCAGCCTGATCGCCTACGCGCTGTTCTGGGCGGCGATCTGGTCGCTGTTCCAGTGGCGCAACCGCCGCCAGGCCGTCGCCGCATGAAATCCGGCCGCGCCCAGCGCCCGCCGCAACGGGTGATTCCCATCGTCGCCGCCCCATCGGGCGGCGGCTCCTGTAGCCCTGAGCGTCGGCCGCGCAGCCTGCTGGCGCTCGCGGGCGCCTGGCTGCGAGACCACGCCTCTCTGCTGCGCAAGCTGCAATGGGCGGTGGTGCTGGTTTATGCCTTTCTGCTGATCGTCCCCGCCTGCCTGTCCTTGCCTGAAGACACGGCGCGGATGTGGGACAACCTGACCATCTTCGCCCAGTTCGTGTTCTGGGGCATCTGGTGGCCGTTCGTGCTGCTGTCGATGGTGCTGTTCGGCCGGCTGTGGTGCGGCGTGTTGTGCCCGGAAGGCGCGCTGTCGGAATGGGCGGCTCGCAAGGGCATGGGACGGCCGATTCCGCGCTGGATGCGCTGGGGCGGCTGGCCTTTCCTCGCCTTCGTCCTCACCACCGTCTACGGCCAGTTGGTCAGCGTCTACCAATACCCGAAAGCCGCGCTGTTGGTGCTGGGCGGCTCCACCGTGGCCGCCATCGCCGTGGGCTTCGTCTACACCCGCGGCAAGCGCGCCTGGTGCCGCCACCTGTGCCCGGTCAACGGCGTGTTCGGCCTCCTGTCCAAGCTGGCGCCGCTGTACTACCGCGTCGACGAGGCCGCCTGGAAAGCCTCGCATGAGCGGACGCCGGCCGTCGACTGCGCGCCGCTGCAGCCGCTGCGGCATATGCAGGGCGGCAGCGGCTGCCACATGTGCGGCCGTTGCAGCGACCACCGCGGCGCGATCGAGCTCAGCCTGCGCTCGTCCAGCGACGAAGTGGTGCGCGTGGCCGAAAAAGAGGCCGACGGCTGGCAGACCGCGTTGATCGTCTACGGCCTGCTGGGCGTGGCGATGGGCGCTTTCCACTGGACCATGAGCCCCTGGTTCGTCGCGCTGAAACAGGCCGCGGCGGAATGGCTGGTGGACCGCGACATCATGTGGCCGCTGGACACCGAAGCGCCGTGGTGGCTGCTCACCCACTATCCGCAGCATAACGACGTGTTCTCCTGGCTGGACGGCGCGTCGCTGATCGCCTACGTCGCCGCCACCGCGCTGGTGCTCGGCACCGGCATCCTGATCTCGCTGGCGCTGGCGGTGATCGCGTCCGGCCGCTGGCGAACCCAACGACTACACCACCTGGCGCAGGCGCTGATCCCGCTGGCCGGCTGCGGCGTGTTCCTCGGCCTGTCGGCGCTGACGGTGACGCTGCTGAAAGCCGAAGGCTTTGGCATGCACTGGGTCAACGACGCGCGCCTGGCGCTGCTGGCGGGGGCCAATCTGTGGGCGCTTCGCCTGGCCTTCGGCATTCTGTCGCGCTGGAACGGCGACCTGCGCCGCGGGGCCGCGCTGCTGCCGTTCTGCGGCGCGCTGGCCCTGGTGGATTGCGCCTGGGGCTTCATGTTCTGGTGGTGGTGAGCGCTTGGTTGAGGCGGGAGGCTGTGCGATAACACAGTATCCCCGCCTCTTCGAGGAGTCGCCATGCGGCGTCTGCTGCTGTCCGCTTTTGCTCTGCTGCTGGCGTTCCGCGCGCCGGCTGCCGAGCAGACCGTGGATCTGGCCACTGGCGAATGGCCGCCTTACGTGTCCCAGCAGCTTCCAGCCCAGGGCGCGTTCACCGAGATCGTCAGAGAAGCCTTCCGCCGCGCCGGCTACCGGGTGCAACTGACCTTCCAGAGCTGGCCGCAGACCGAATGGCTGACCAAAACCGGCAAGGCCGCCGCGGCCTTCCCCTACCGGCCGACGCCGGAACGGGAACGGGATTTCGACTTTTCCGCCCCGCTGATGCGCGCCAACAGCTATCTGTTCTACCACAAGCCCCACCTGCCCCATCCCCCGCAACAGTTCAAATCCCTGGACGAGCTGCGCGGCTACCGCATCGCCATCCAGCTGGGCTACTGGTATATCCCGATGTTCCAGCAACATCGGCTCAACACGTTGCTGACCCCGGACGAAGTCAACGCGCTGCGGCAACTGCAGCTGGGACATATGGATCTGGTGCCGATGGTGCTGGAGCGCGGGCTATACCTGATCCACAACAGCATGCCGGAGCATGAAAAGGAATTCGGCTACATCCCGACGCCGATGGACAAGGATACGCCGCTGGGCTTGATGTTCTCGCGCAGTTACCCGCAGGCGGAGCGCATACGCGAGGACTTCGGACGCGCGCTGGCGCAGATGGAGAAGGACGGCAGCCTGAAAGCGATCTACCAGCGCCGCTTCCCCGAGGCTACGCCGCCGCGTTGACCAGCGTAGGATTCAGCACGCGGATCACGTCGTGCGGGCTGACGCCGATCAAAAAGCCGCGCTTGCCGCCGTTGATGTAGATGGTGTCCAGCTCGGCGATGCCCGCCTCCATATACACCGGCATCGGATGGCGGGTACCGAAGGGACTGGTGCCGCCCACCTGGTAGCCGCTGTGCTTGTCGGCGGTCTTGGGATCGCAGGGATGGATCTTCTTGACGCCGATCTGCTTGGCCAGCATGCCGGTGCCCACCTCGCGGTCGCCGTGCATCAGCACGATCAGCGGACGCTTGTTCTCGTCCTCCATAATCAGCGTCTTCACCACGCAGTGCTCGTCGACGCCCAGCTCGCGCGCCGACACCGTGGTGCCGCCCTTGTCCTCGTACTTGTACAGATGCTCGGTGTAATCGACCTTGTGCTCGCGCAGCACGCGGACGGCCTGGGTGACGGGGGCCTTGCTGGACATGATGTGTTCCCAATGCGAAACCCCCGACTTTAAAACCCCGGCCGCGCCTTGCCAAGCGGCGGGATCAAGCCTTGCGCGCGCGCCACCACAGCCGCAGGCCCAGCAGGCAGGCCAAAACCGCGGCGTAGATCAGCGGCTGGGTGATGTCCTTCTTCACCAGCCACCAGTAATGGACCACCGCCAGCACGGCCACCGGATACACCAGCCGGTGCAGCTTGCCCCAATTGCGCTTCAAGCGCCGCATCCAGCCCTGGGTGGAAGTCAGCGCCAGCGGCGACATCAAAACGATGGCGGCGAAGCCGACGGTGATGAACGGCCGCTTGGCGATGTCCCTCAGGATGTGATGCCAGTCGAAGAACTGGTCCAGCCAGACATAGGTGGTGAAATGCAGGCTGGCGTAGAAGAAGGCGAACAGGCCCAGCATGCGCCGGCACTTCAGCGGCCAGGCCTGGCCGGTGAGGCGGCGCAGCGGCGTCATCGACAGCGTGGCCAGCAGCCACACCAGCGTCCAGGTGCCGGTGGAGCGGGTGATGAATTCGACCGGATTCACCGCCTCGCCCATCAGCACGATCCACGCGGCGCGCGCGAGCGGCAGCAAACAGACGATGAACAGCAAGACCTTGCCGGCGGCGAGGCGGCGGTCGGCCGCGGAAGCGGGAAATTTCATGCGCAGCGTCGTCATCAAAAGTTCTTCCTCAGGTCCATCCCGCGGTACAGGCCGGCCACCTGCTCGGCGTAACCATTGAACGGCAGCGTCTTGCGCTTGAAGAATTCGCCGATGCGGCGCTCGGACGCCTGGCTCCAGCGCGGGTGGTCGACATCCGGATTCACATTGGAATAGAAGCCGTACTCATGGGCGTTGGCCAGGTTCCAGCTGGTGGCCGGCATCGTTTCCTGCAGCCGGATGCGCACGATGGACTTGATGCTCTTGAAGCCGTATTTCCACGGCACCACCAGCCGGATCGGCGCGCCGTTCTGGTTGGGCAGCACATTGCCGTACAGGCCGACGGCGAGAATGGCCAGCGGATGCATCGCCTCGTCGATGCGCAAGCCCTCGCGGTACGGCCAGTCCAGCACCGCCTGGCGCTGGCCCGGCATCTCGCTGGGCCGCTGCAGCGTCTCGAACGACACGTACTTGGCGCGCGAGGTGGGATTCATCTGCTTGATCAGGCTGGCGAGCGGAAAGCCCACCCAGGGAATGACCATGCTCCAGCCTTCGACGCAGCGCAGCCGGTAGACGCGCTCTTCCAGCGGAAACTTCAGCAGCTCCTCGATGGCAAAGCGGCGCGGCTTGGCCACCTCGCCGTCCACCAGCACGCTCCACGGCCGGGTGCGCAGCGTGTGCGCGTTCTCCGCCGGATCGGACTTGTCGGTGCCGAACTCGTAGAAATTGTTGTAGCTGGTGATGTCTTTCAGGCTGTTGAGCTTGTCGTTGCCGGCAAGCTGAGACAGCGGGCTCTTCTTGGCGGCCAGGCCGGCCAATGTCTCCGCCGACAGCAGCAGGCCGGCGGCGCCGGCCATGAATTGGCGGCGGTTGAAATACACCGATTCGCTGGTGATGTCCGACGGCAAATGGTCGGCGGGTTTCCTGATCAGCATGGCGGCTCTCCTGTCGTTTCCATTTGGTCGAACAATCCTCCGGATTCTGACAGTAGCGCATGTAAACAGTTTTGTCCGGCCCAGCCCCGCTAACACAAGCTCGCAAAATACCTGAGCCAAGGCCTGCCGGCGCTAAGGCCGCCATTCGCGGCCAAGCGCGCTGCCCTGCCCACCATTCCGCGCCAAGCGCTCGCCTATCGCCTGCAAGGCCCCCCAGCGCGGGCCGCACCAATCGGGCGCGATCAGCGTCGGCGCCTGGGCGGTGGCCGAAATCCGGTGATAGACCACCTCCGGCGGCGTATGGCGGATCAGATCGGCGGCGAGGTCGGCATAGGCGCCCAGATCCATCGGCGCGATCTCGCCGCGCCGGTATTGCGCCGCCATCCGGCTGCCGCGCACGATCATCAGCGGGTGCAGCTTCAACCCCTCAGCGCCGATGTCCAGCACCGTCCGCAGGGTCTCATGCGCATCATCGGCGCTCTCTCCGGGCAGGCCCGCGATCAGATGCGCGCACACCTTGAGGCCTCTTGCGTGGGCGCGGGCGACGGCGTCGCGGTAGTCAGCCAGCCCGTGGCCGCGGCGGATCAAGGCCTGGGTGCGATCGTGCGCGGTCTGCAAACCCAGCTCCAGCCACACTTCGGCCCCGCCATCCTGGTACGAGGCCAGCAAGTCCAGCGCGGCGTCCGGCACGCAATCGGGCCGGGTGCCGACGCACAGGCCCGCCACATCGGCCGCCGCCATCGCCTCGTCGTACAGCGCGCGCAGCGTCTCCACCTCGGCATAGGTGCTGGTATAGGCCTGGAAATAGGCGAGATAGCGCCGGGCACGGCCGGTCTTGCCCTTCTCCCGCTCGATCTGTGCGGCGATGGACAGGCTGGCGGCCTCGCGTCCGAAGCTGCGCACATTGCAGAAGGTGCAGCCGCCGCGCCCCAGCGTACCGTCGCGGTTGGGGCAGGTGAAATCGCCGGCCAGCGACAGTTTGTGCACAGTCTCGCCGAAGCGGCGTTTCAGATAATGGCCGAAGGTGTGGATATGGCGGGTGAGGTCCATCGCGCTGCCGACAAAAGGCCGCAGTCTAGCGCCGCGGCGCCAGCGGCAGGCTGCGCGCGATCAAGGACTTGTCGATTCAGATATTGTGCCAACCCAGCCAGTACAGCACGCAGAACAGGCCGGCGCTGGCCAGGAGCGCGATGGCCAGCGCGGTGATGAGCTCGTGCAGGTTGCGGCGCTGGCCGGGCTTGAGGAACCAGCGGGCGACCGCCCAGGCGAGCAGGCACAACGCGAAGAATTTGAACAGACGTCCGAACATGATGGGGACCGTGGCGGAAACCCAGCCGATTATCCCGGCGCGCCATACTCCCGCGCAAGCTTATGTTATGGATATAATCGACCGGTAGCCGCAGGAGACCGCATCCAGACCAGCCCCGGCAGAGGGCGGCGGACGCGGACAAATAGAAGAGGCCCCAATGACCGACACCAACTGTTCGGTAGGCATCGTCGCGGCCCAGGATGCCGCATTCGATGCCCCCCTGCCGCTCGCCAGCGGCGCCGCGCTGCCCGGCTATCAGCTGCGCTTCGAGACCTATGGCGAACTCAACGCCGACAAGAGCAACGCCATCCTGATCTGCCACGCGCTATCCGGCCACCACCACGTCGCCGGCCGCCACCACGCCGACGACAAGGCCGTAGGCTGGTGGGACAATATGATAGGTCCCGGCAAGCCGATAGACACCCGACGCTTTTTCGTGGTCGGCGTCAACAACCTGGGCGGCTGCCACGGCAGCACCGGCCCCTCCAGCGTCAATCCGGCCACCGGCCAGCCATGGGGCTCGGCCTTCCCGGTGGTGACGGTGCCGGACTGGGTGACGTCGCAGGCGCGGCTGGCCGACCGGCTGGGCATCGACCGCTGGGCTGCGGTGATCGGCGGCTCGCTGGGCGGCATGCAGGCGCTGCACTGGAGCATCGCCTACCCGCAGCGCGTCGCCCACGCGCTGGTGATCGCCTCCGCTCCCAAGCTGTCGGCACAGAACATCGCCTTCAACGACGTGGCGCGCCAGGCCATCCTCACCGACCCCGAATTCCACGGCGGCGATTTCTACCAGCAGAACGCCATCCCCCGCCGCGGCCTCAGGCTGGCGCGGATGCTGGGCCACATCACCTATCTGTCCGACGACGGCATGGGCGAGAAATTCGGCCGCATGCTGCGCTCGGGCGAATACCGCTTCGGCTACGACGTGGAATTCGAGATAGAGAGCTATCTGCGCTACCAGGGCGACAAGTTTTCCGACTACTTCGACGCCAACACCTATCTGCTGATGACCAAGGCGCTCGATTACTTCGATCCGGCCAAGGACTGCAACGACGACCTGGCCGCCGCGCTGAAGCCGGCGCAAGCGCAATTCCTGGTGGCCAGCTTCACCAGCGACTGGCGTTTCTCGCCGGAGCGATCACGCGAGACTGTGAAGGCGCTGATCGCCGCCGGCAAGCGCGTCAGCTACGCCGAGATCGAATCAGCGCACGGCCACGACGCCTTCCTGATGACCGACCAGCCCTATGTGGACCTGATGCGCGCCTACCTAGACCGCGTGGCCAAGGAGGCGAACGCATGAAACCACTGACCCTCCGTCCCGACCTGCGGATGATCTACGACTGGATATCGCCCAGCAGCCGGGTGCTGGACCTGGGCTGCGGCCAGGGCGAACTATTGGCGGCGCTGCAGGATGGCAAACAGGTGCAAGGCTACGGCGTGGACTTCGACGTCGCCAACGTGGTGCGCTGCGTCGCCGCCGGCGTCAACGCGGTGCAGGGCGACCTGGAAACCGGCCTGTGCGAGTTCGGCGACCAGCGTTTCGACCACGTGGTGCTGTCGCAGACCATCCAGGCGATGCGCCACACCGAGGCCATCCTCAACGAGATGCTGCGCGTCGGCCGCGAAGCCATCGTCACCTTCCCCAATTTCGGCTACTGGCAGAACCGGCTGCAGATCCTGAAGGGCCACATGCCGGTGTCCGACACCATCCCCTACCAGTGGTACGACACCCCCAACATCCACTGGTGCATGCTGGGCGACTTCGAGGAACTCTGCGCCAAGAACGGCATCCGAGTGGTTCAAAGGGTGGTCATGGACAAGGGCAAGCGGGTATCCTTGCTGCCTAACCTGCGCGGCAGCCTGGCGTTTTACCGGGTGGCCCGCGACTGATCCCGCCTCGCACAAGGAGAGACGCATGCGCCTGTTGCTGGCCATTTTCCTGCCCTGGCTGCAGTTTTTCACCATAGGCCGGCCGTTCGCCGGACTGATCTGCCTGGTCCTTCAGCTGACGCTGATCGGCTGGATTCCGGCCTCTCTATGGTCGGTGTACGCGCTCAGCCAGTACAAGACCGACCAAAAGATAGCGCAGGCGCTGCGGCGCTGAAGCCATTCCCGACGGGCCCCGCGCCCGCCCCGACCTCCGCCCGCTCGTCAGCGCGGGCGGCCCGTCCACCACCACGACAACAAGCACATGACCCTGGCCACCATCAATTGGCGGCGCGACGTGTTCTCGCGCACCATGCTCGTCTGCGTGTTCACCGGCTTCGCTTCCGGCCTGCCGCTGTACACCCTGATCAACCTGCTGCCGGCCTGGCTGCGCAGCGAAGGCGTCGACCTCAAATCCATCGGCCTGTTCGCGCTGATCGGCCTGCCCTATACCTGGAAATTCCTGTGGTCGCCGCTGCTGGACCGCTACGCGCTGCCGCTGTTGGGCCGCCGCCGCGGCTGGATGCTGGCCACCCAGCTGGCGCTGCTTGGCAGCCTCGCGCTGCTGGGCCTGTTCGATCCGCGGCAGGACATCTGGAGCATCGCCGGACTGGCGCTGGCGGTTGCTTTCTTCTCCGCCAGCCAGGACATCGTGCTGGACGCCTTCCGCCGCGAGATCCTCAGCGACGTCCAGCTGGGTCTGGGCAACACCGTGCACATCAACGCCTACCGGCTGGCCGGCCTGGTTCCGGGCTCGCTGTCGCTGATCCTGGCCGACCACCTGGACTGGGGCAGCGTGTTCATGGTCACAGCGCTGTTCATGCTGCCCGGCGCGCTGATGACGCTGATGGTGAAGGAGCCCGCTCAGGCTCCCGGCAGCCCGAAAACGCTGCGCGAAGCGGTGGTGGAGCCCTTCCACGAATTCCTCACCCGCCAGGGCTGGCAGGGCGCGCTGTGGATATTGGGCTTCATCTTCCTGTACAAGCTGGGCGACAGCATGGCCACCTCGCTGGCGACGCCGTTCTACCTCGACATGGGTTACGCCAAGTCGCAGATCGGCCTGGTGGCCAAGCACGCGGCGCTGTGGCCGGCGGTGATAGGCGGCCTGCTGGGCGGCCTGTGGATGATCAAGCTGGGCATCAACCGCGCGCTGTGGGCCTTCGGCGTGGTGCAGGTGGTATCGATTCTGGGCTTCGCCTGGCTGTCCAGCTACGGACGCTTCGGCAGCGTCGGCGCGACGGAGCTATCCATGCTGGCGGTGGTGATCGCTTTTGAGGCGCTGGGCGTCGGCCTCGGCACCGCGGCCTTCGTCGCCTTCATCGCCCGCAGCACCCACCCGGCCTACACCGCTACCCAGTTCGCGCTTTTCACCAGCCTGGCGGCGGTGCCGCGCACGCTGGCCAACGCCGCCACCGGCTACATCGTCGACTCGGTGGGCTGGACCTCGTTCTTCTTCCTGTGCACGGCGCTGGCGCTGCCCGGGATGATGCTGCTGGTCAAAGTGGCGCCGTGGGGCGACGACCCCGAACCGCAGAAAGCCTGAGCCGCTGGGCTACAGCCGGCAATTCTCGACGCCATCCTCCTGCCGGCACTGGCGGATGTTGCCGTCCTGATCCAGCTTCAGCAGCCACTCCTCCAGGCCCGATCCGGTTTTGGCCCTGGCCTCGATGATGAAGCTGGCTTGATCGATATTGTCCGAGGACGGTCCGGCGCTGCTGAAGCCGATCACGAAGGCGCCGGTTTCCAGCACCGGCAGCGGCGGCCAGGACAGCGGTCCTTCCTGGTGGTAGACGCCGCGCAGTTGGTACCAGCGCTGCATGAAGTGGCCGTTTTCCATCAGGGCCGCCCTGGCCTCTTCCATCCGCGCCCGCTGCAGGTACTGCCGATAGCTCGGCACCGCCAGCGCCAGCAGGATGGCCAGAATGGCCATGCAGCCGGCCAGCTCCATCAGGCTGAATCCCCGCCCCAGTCCCCGCTTCACTCCGCCACCTCGCGCCAGTCCAGCCGCCGCCCTTCGTCCGCATCCTGGCCCACCCGGTACCAGCTTTGCAGCGTCACCACGCTGAGCGGATGATGGCCCCAGGCGCGCACCGTGATCCGGTACAGCCTGTCCTTGGCCGCGTCGCCGAAGCGCGGGTCGACCAGTTCCACCACATAGCGCGGATTGGCCCAGCTGAGCGCGCCGCCGCGCACCCGCTGCGGGCAGCCGGTCTGCGGCAATCCCGGCTCCAGCGCGTATTCGCGGCTGTTGCCGCAGGGATGCAGCAGCGGCTGGCCGCCGACGCGGCGCCGGTGAGGCGGCGCCATCGGCTCGCACAGGCCCTTGCCTTCGGTCCCCTCGCAACTGGGCGGGAACAGCCTGCCCTCCCCATATAACTTCGCCGGATCCGCGGCATCCAGCCCCAGGCGGCGGTCCATGCGCCACACCCACTGCTCCGCCCCCGACAAGGCCTGGCGGGCCTGCATCTCGGCTCGCTGCCTGTCCTGGGCGTTGGCCGCCAGCCGGCCCGCGCCGGTCAGCTGGCGCGACGAAGTCAGCACCAGCAAGCCCAGCACAGCCAGCAGCGACATCACCAGCGGCAGCGCGCCGCCGCCCTGGCGCCGCGCGTTCACGGCGACACCCCGCAAGGCGGAACCGGCTCCAACGCCAGATCCAGGCTCAACAGACTCACCTCGTTCTCCTTGTCGTCGGGATACCATGCCAAACTCACGCGGGCGGCCTGCGGCGATAGCCCGGAAGGCCACTGCGACGCCTCCCGCCAGCTCCAGCGGGCGGACTCGCCGCAACCGTCCCGCGCCAGCAGCTGCAAGTCCAGGCTTTGCACGCCTTCCAGCAAAACCCTCTCCCCGCCATCGGCCAATCCGCCTTCGGCGTCGCGCGCCAGCAACCGATGGCCGCGCGCGGCCGCCTCCAGACGGTAGCGCCTCTCCCGCGGCAGCCACAGCTGCAACGAGGACAGGTGCACGCCCTCCGCCAGCGGCGATACCGGCAACGGCGGCGTCAGCGCCAGCTCCGGCGCGCCGGCTCCGCCTCGCCAGTGAGCGCGGCTCCCCTGCAGCGCATAGCCGCCGCCGCAGCTGCCCAGCCAGACGCTGGACCACGACCGCCAGGCCTCTGGCGGCTGCGGCGCCAAGCTCACGCCGGCCAAGTCGTCTCCGGACCGGCTGACGCGGATGATCTCCAGCTCCCGCCCCGGCAATTGCAACCGCCATTCTCCGGCGGTGAAATCGCCGGCCCGCCATGGCAGCGACCGACAACCCGAACGCCCATGGCCGGCGAGATCCCGTGCCAGTTGCCCCAGCGCCCAGCGCGCATCCTGGCTCCGTCCCAGCCTTTGCTCGGCCACGCTGACCCCGCGCTGCACCGAGGCCAGCGCGGTCAGCGACAACACCAGCACCAGCGACGTCAGCGCCGCCGCCAGCAACACGCTCAGCAGCAGGGCGCCGCCTTGCCGCTCAGGGCCGCAGCGGCCAGACACCCGCGTGCTCCCGCCAGCCGCCGTCCAGCCGGGTACGCCATGCCACCCGTATCGCCAGCTCTCCTTTGCCGTCGCAGCCCGGCTTGTCCAACGTCGGCCGCACCCGGCTGTCGCCGCGGCACACGACGCCGCGCGCCTGCTCGCTCCGGCCTGCCTGGCCCAGCTCGCGCTTGAAGCGGGCAAGATTGGCGTCGGCGAGCTGCTGCGCCGAGCAACCGACCGCGCACGCGCCGCCGGCGCGATGGTCGTCGTAGCCCTGCTCCAGATACAACGGCCACAAGCTTTCCGGACTGGCCAGGATGGCGCTGGAGAGATTGGCGGCCGCGTCGCCGATGCGGCTGCCCAGTTCGGTTTCCCGCGCATGCAGCAAGGCGCGCGCCTGAACGCCGCTGAAGGCCAGCACCGCCACCATCCAGATCAGCAATGCGACCAAGGCCTCGATCAGGCTGAATCCCCGCTCAGGCGCAGGCATCGCCCACCTCCCCCAGCCGGGCCCGGCCGTTGGCCGCTACGGTCAGCGTCAGGCATTGGCTGCGGCCGTTCAGATAGAAATGCATCGCCTTCGATGCCTGCAACCGTCCCTCGGCCGTCAGCGCCAGTTGCCTGGCGTCCGCGCGCACCGCCACCCGGTCGCCGTCGAACATCGCCAGGCGCAAGCGCTCGCCGCTGTCGTAATAGCCGTTGGCCGCGCCCTGATCCGCATACACCAGCGCGCCCTCGGGCCAGGATTGTCCGCTGCCGCCCTGCGGCGGCAGGCAGCCCTGCAGCTCGCGGTTCACTTTCAGATTGGCCGCGCACAGATACACCGGCCGGTTGAGCCGCAAGGCCTCGGCGCGCGCATGCTCCAGGCAGCCCATCAAAGCCATCGCCTGGCCGCGCAGCCGTTGCCGCTCCACCGCCTGTCCCAGCGCGGGCAGCGCCAGGCAGGCGCCGATGGCGGCGATCGCCAGCGCGGCCATCATTTCCAGCAAGCTCAGTCCAGCCTGACGCGGCTTGTCCATCGCGCGCTCCGTTCCGATATGGGAAGTCTCCAGTCTGAGAGCGCCGACGCCGACGCTCAGCGCCGCCTGTACCAAAGCCGGAGCCGCCGCGCGGCGCTCATATCCAAAAGGGCAGGTCGGCGCTGACGCAAAAACAAAACGGCGCCGAATGGCGCCGTTCCGGACGGATGCGATGGATGCGTCAGTGCGCGGCTTCCCAGCTGTCGCCGGATCCCACCTCGGCCAGCAGCGGCACCTTCAATTCAGCCGCGCCGGCCATGATTTCCGGCAGACGGCGCTTGACCAGCGCCAGCTCGGCCTGCGGCACTTCCAGCACCAGTTCGTCGTGCACCTGCATGATCAGCTTGCTCTGCAAACCGTCGCGTTCCAGCCAAGCCTGCACCGCGATCATCGCCAGCTTGATCAGATCCGCTGCCGTGCCCTGCATCGGCGCGTTGATCGCCGCGCGCTCGGCGCCGGCGCGCCGGCCCGGGTTGCTGAGCTTGATGTCCGGCAGATACAGGCGGCGGCCGAACACGGTTTCGACATAGCCCTGCTCGCGCGCCTTCTCGCGCGTGGTCTGCATATACTCGGCCACGCCCGGGTAGCGCATGAAGTAGCGATCGATGTACTGCTGGGCGGCGCTGCGCTCGATGTCCAGCTGAGCGGCCAAACCAAACGCGCTCATGCCGTAGATCAAGCCGAAGTTGATCGCCTTGGCGGCGCGGCGCTGGTCAGACGTGACCGCGCCGAGATCGACCCCGAACACCTCGGCCGCGGTGGCGCGGTGGATGTCCTCGCCGCTGGCGAATGCCTTCAGCATGCCTTCGTCGTCGGACAGGTGGGCCATGATTCGCAGCTCGATCTGCGAATAGTCGGCCGACACGATCTGCCAGCCGGCCGGCGCGATGAAGGCTTCGCGCACACGGCGGCCCTCTGCGGTGCGCACCGGAATGTTCTGTAGGTTCGGGTCGTTGCTTGCCAAGCGGCCGGTGATCGCCACCGCCTGTGCATAAGTCGTGTGCACGCGGCCGGTCTGTGGATAAATCAGCGTCGGCAACTTATCGGTATAAGTGGACTTCAGCTTGGCCAGGCCGCGGTACTCCAGGATGCACTTCGGCAGCGGGTGATCCAGCGCCAACTGTTCCAGCACCGACTCGTCGGTGGAATAACCGCCGCTCGGCGTCTTCTTGACGCCCTTGGTCGGGATAGCCAGCTTGCCGAACAGGATTTCCTGCAGCTGCTTGGGCGAGTTCAGATTGAACGGCTGGCCGGCCAGCTCGTAGGCCCGCTGCTCCAGCTCCAGCATCTGGCTGCCCAGCTGGTGGCTTTGCGCGACCAGCTTGTCGCGGTCGATCAGCACGCCGTGGCGCTCCATCTTGAACAGCACTTCGGCCACCGGCAGCTCGATGTCGCGGTAGACCTTTTCCAGATCGCCGGACAGTTCGCCGGCGAAATGCTGGTTCAGCCGCAGCGTGATGTCGGCGTCCTCGGCCGAGTAATTGGCGGCGATGTCGACGTCCACCTCGCCGAAACCGATCTGCTTGGCGCCCTTGCCGCAGATGTCCTCGTAGCTGACGGTGTTCTCGCCCAGGTGTCGGCGCGCCAGGTCGTCCATATTGTGGCGTTGATGGCTTTCCAGCACGTAGGAAGCCAGCATCGAATCATCGGCGATGCCGCGCAAGGCGATGCCGTGGTTGGCCAGCACGTGGCAGTCGTACTTCAGGTTCTGTCCGCACTTCTTCTGGCTTGCGTCCTCCAGCCACGGCTTGAGCTTGGCCAGGGTCGCGTCCAGCGGCAACTGCTCCGGCGCGCCGGCGTAGTGATGGTCCAGCGGCAGATAGGCGGCATGGCCGGCCTCCACCGAGAAACTGACGCCGACGATGCGCGCCTGCATCGGATCCAGGCTGGTGGTTTCGGTGTCGAACGACACTACCTGGGCTGCCGCCAGCTTGGCCAGCCAGGCATCCAGCTGCGCGGCGGTGAGAATGGTTTCGTAATGGCGCGCCAGCGCGCCTTCAGCCGGGGCTGCCTTGTCCGACGGCGCGGCCGCTGGTTCGGCGAACATGTCGCCCTGGGCCTGATCGCCGCGCGGCGCGGCGGGCGCGTCCTCGCCGCGCTGGGCGACAGCCGGCATCTCCGACCCCTCGGTCACCTCGCGGTAGAAGGTGCGGAAGCCCAGGTCCTGGAACAGCTCGGCCAGGCGCGGCTTGTCCTTCCGGCCATGCTGCAGGCCCGGCAGGCCATGCGGCAGATCGGTCTCCAGGTTCACCTCGCAATCGATGGTGATCAGCCGCTTGCCCATCGGCAGCCAGTCCAACGCGGCGCGCAGATTCTCGCCCACCTTGCCGCCGACGCTATCGGCCTGGGCGACGATGGCGTCCAGGCTGCCGTACTCCTCCAGCCATTTGACCGCGGTCTTCGGCCCGCATTTGTCGACGCCGGGCACGTTGTCCACCTTGTCGCCGATCAGGGTCAGGTAGTCGATGATCCGGTTCGGCGGCACGCCGAACTTCTCCTTCACCCCGGCCTCGTCCAGCAGCTCGTTGGTCATGGTGTTGACCAAGGTGACGTCCGGCGTCACCAGCTGCGCCATGTCCTTGTCGCCGGTGGAAACGATCACCTTCATGCCGGCCGCCGCCCCCAGCCGCGCCAGCGTGCCGATCACGTCGTCGGCCTCCACTCCCGGCACCACCAGCATCGGCCAGCCGGATGCTTGCACCACGTCGTGGACCGCCGTAATCTGGGAAGCAAGCTCCTCGGGCATCGACGGGCGATTGGCCTTGTATTCGGGGTACAGGTCGTCGCGGAAGGTCTTGCCCTTCGCGTCGAAGACGCAGGCGCTATAATCGAATTCAACTTCTTTCTCCAGCCGCCTGAGCATGTTCACCATGCCATAGACAGCCCCCACCGGGCGGCCATCCGGGGAACGCAAATCGGGCATCGCGTGAAAGGCGCGGTACAAGTAAGAAGAGCCGTCGATCAATAACAATGTTTTCATAAAGAGGCAGAAGTATGAGCTTGTCCGATAAGTTGCCGCAGACCAGTGACCGTCACGCCATGATGCAGCGCTTCCGTTCCCGCGAGGCCTGGCACGTGATGAAGATATTGTCGGAGTTTGTCGAGTCGGCCGAGGAACTGCAAGGCATTACCCCGGCGGTGAGCATATTCGGCAGCGCGCGCACGCCGCGCGATCACAAATACTACAAATTGACCGAGGATGTGGCCCGTCGCCTGTCCGACTCCGGTTTCTCGGTGATATCCGGCGGCGGCCCCGGCATCATGGAAGCCGCCAACAAGGGGGCATTTTACGGCAGAAGTCCATCGGTGGCGCTCAACATCGTGCTGCCGCACGAACAAAAACCCAACGATTACCAGGATCTGTCGGTCAAGTTCAACCATTTCTTCAGCCGCAAGGTGATGTTCGTCAAGCACGCCATCGCCTATGTGGTGATGCCCGGCGGCTTCGGCACGCTGGACGAGATGTTCGAGGCGCTGACGCTGATTCAGACCGGCAAGAGCCGCAAGATACCCATCATCCTGTGCTGCCATGAGTTCTGGGCCGGCTTGCTGGACTGGGTGAAAGACCGCCTGGTCAGCGAAGGCATGATCAACCCGGACGACCTCAACCTGATCCAGCTGATCGACGACCCGCAGCAGATCGTCGACACCATTTTCAAACACTACGAAACCCGCGGCTTCGACGCGCTGCCCGAAGAACGCGAACAGTTGCTCAACCTGTAGTCTGCTTGCGGTCTTTATCCGGCGGCGGCCGTTTTCCGCCAGGCGCAGGGCTAGAGAACGCCTCCCCGCAGTATCATGGGCGTCCGACCAAGCCATGCGCCGGCGGAAAATCGCCGCTGAAGGCCCGCCCAGCCATCAGGCGGTCGGACGAGACCCTGGTGTCTCCCTGCCCGGGGCGCTCCGTCTCCATCCAACCTGGAGGCGGCCGCGCCGCTTGCGAAAGCATCGTAAACAGACACTGAAAACCACATACGAAAAAGGACAAACCATGCGCCGCCTCACCGCCCTGCTTCTTCTCTTGCCATTGCTCCCCGCAGTGGCCGCCGAAGCGCCCGCCATCCCGCCCAAGGCCGTGGTGCCCCCACCGCCTGCGATCAGCCCCTCCAACGCCGCCGAGGCGGAACCGGAAGTGCGCCTGATCCAGAAGGGCGACGAGAAGATCGAGGAATACCGCCTGAACGGCCAGCTGTACATGGTCAAGGTCACGCCGGCCCACGGGGTGCCTTACTACCTGATAGACGACAATGGCTCCGGCAACATGAGGCAGATCGACCCCGCCACCCGCATCGTGATCCCGCGCTGGGTCCTGGTGCGATTCTAACGGAGGCGGCATGTCGGTTTACACCACGGTCGGCCAGGAATCGCTGCAACACTGGCTTCAAGGCTACGCGCTGGGACAATTGCAGGAGCTGCAAGGCATCGCGGCGGGCATCACCAACACCAATTACTTCGTCACCACCTCGCATGGCCGCTACGTGCTGACGCTGTTCGAAACGCTGCGGCTCGACGAACTGCCCTACTACCTGACGCTGATGAGCCATCTGGCCAGGCACGGCGTCGCCTGTCCGGCGCCTATCGCCGACCACACCGACAGTTTCGCCTCGATGCTGGCCGGCAAGCCTGCCTGCCTGGTCAGCTGCCTGTCAGGCAAAGACGTCAGCCATCCCAACCCCGACCAATGCCGCGCGGTCGGCGAGATGCTGGCCCAGATGCACAAAGCTGGCGCCACCTTCCCGCTGCAGATGGCGAATCCGCGCGGCCCGCGCTGGTGGAGCCGGACCGCCCGGCAGCTATATCCCCAGATGCCAGCCGACCAAGCCGCGCTGCTGAGCGAGGAAATCCAGTTCCAGGATGGCCATCGCTTCGACCACCTGCCCAGCGGCGTGATCCACGCCGACCTGTTCCGCGACAACGTTTTGTTGGATGGAAACCACATCAGCGGCTTCATCGACTTTTATTACGCCTGCAACGACATCCTGCTGTACGACGTGGCCATCGCCGTCAATGACTGGGCCAGGCGCGACGATGGCGAACTGGACGACGAGTTGGCGCTAGCCTTCCTGGAAGGTTATCAGTCCGAACGGACGCTGGAAGCCGCCGAACGCGACTGCTGGCCTGTAATGCTAAGGGCCGCCGCGCTTCGCTTCTGGGTATCGCGGCTGCAAGACCAGTACCAGCCGGCAAGCGGGGAACTCACCTACACCAAGGATCCGGCCGTATTCCAACGCTTGCTGCTGGCTCACCGCCAGAGGCAGGATTTCTGGCTGGCGTGACACTGTCCAAACGCAGTATTGCGCGAAGCCGGCATGGGATTCACGATAACGTCATCAGATCTGCCTTGAAAAATGTGAAGATTCACATATCATCAAAAGCGAGTAGTAGCCTGATAACTGAATTTCTGTGGGTCAACTTTTGAGCAAAGGGTTCACCATGCTGCTGAAAAAAATCGTCATCCTCGCCCTCGCCTCCATGCTGGCCACCTCGGCCTTCGCAGCTGAAGAAGCGGCAGCCACTTCCGCTGCCGGCTCGTCAGCCGCAGGCACGACCAGCGCCGCCGCCGCAGGAGCTGCAGGCACCACCGCCGGCATCGCCGGCCTGAGCATCGGCACCATCGCCGCCATCGGCGCAGCCGTCGCCGCCGCTGTTGCCGTCTCCAGCAACAGCAACTCTTCGTCGAGCCACTCGGCGGCTACCCACCACTAAGCAGCCAAGCGGTATCGGCAAGCCAAGCGGCCCGACTTTAAAAAGTTGGATCGCTTGGCTTAGTTTGGCTTTCGCGTTAAAGCCCCTTTCCATCACGGCTTGTCTTGCAAAAAATTAATGACTTTGTCATTTAATTCAATAAAACTATCCGTACCCATAAAACAGCAAAAACCTTGTATCTAGCTTCACTTGACATTAGGGGCCGCCTTTGGGCGCGCATATTAAGTAGCACCAGCTACATCCAAGCTTGGACCGCGGTACATGCATAATAAATCCAGGTCTTATCTGGTCACCGGGGCTTTATGGGGGGGACTGCCGTTTTTCCTCGCCTGCAACGCGTTTGCCCAGCCATCTCTGACAGGGCAAATCGGTTATATCAACATGCCGTCGGCTCGCGTCGGCGAAGACGGCACCTTCAGCCTAGGCTATGGCTACGACAAGCCATACGGCATTCTCTGGACCTCGACTACCGTACTGCCATGGCTTGAGGTATCTGGACGCTACACATCGATCTCCGGCGTGCCCGGCTTTAACGATCAGCAATACGGAGGCAGCTATGGCCGTTACAAGGACAAAGCCATAGATTTGAAGCTCAAACTATGGGATGAGTCCGCATGGATGCCAGCAATAGCCTTCGGTGCCACGGACATCCAGGGCAACCGGCTCTGGAAAGCCAAGTATTTGGTCGCCAGCAAGTATCTGTGGCCCAACCTTGAAGTTTCGCTGGGCTACGGCCAGCAACGCATTAATGGCTTTTTCGGTGGTATGCGCTTAACGCCCAGTTTCCTGCCAAATTGGTCGCTGGTCGCGGAATACGATGCCAACGACTACCGTTCTGACCCCTTCTCCTACCACACATTCGCAGAAAAACGGAACAAAGGGCCCGCCGTCGGATTGGAATATCAATGGGGCTGGCTGGGCTTGCAGGTCGCGCGCCAGAAAACACATTCCAGCATCAATGCCAGGATCGATATTCCGCTCAATCTGAAAGAATTCGTTCCCAAGATACAAGAATCGGCCTATTACACCGGTGCCCCAGACCTACCGTCCCGACCACCCCTCGCTGAATGGCAAAGCGATCCCGACCGAGCCAAGACGCTGTCCACCGCGCTCGGCAAACAGGATTTCAAGAACATCCGCATCGCGATGCAGCGCGATAGTCTGGTCATGGAGCTTGGGAACAGCCGCATCTCCAACGTCGGCAGGGCGGTCGGCCGCGCGGTACGCACCGCGCTGTATTTCGCTCCGCTGGAAACGCGGGAAATCAGGGTAGTCTACACCGAGCTCGAGCAGCCGATCGCCACCTACAGCTTCTACGACCTGCCGACGCTGAACGACTACCTGTTGGGCAAGGTAGGGCGAGATCGCTTCCTGCAAACGGTCAGCATCAAATCCGGACGAGACGAGGAGCTTAGGCCACTGGATAGCAGGACGCTGGCGCTGACGCTGCGTGAGGGCATAGACGTCAACCTGCTGACCAATCAGGAAGGCGATCTGATACAGGTCACCAGCGACGACACGGAAGACAATCGCTTCCATCTCGCACCCAAGATGGGGGTCTATTTCAACGACCCCAGCGGCGCATTCCATTACGACATCATGGCAGAGGCCACCTACAAGCGCCGCCTAGCCAAGGGTTTGTATCTGGACAGCGCTCTGAGCGCCGATCTTTATAACACCATTACCGCGGTGAAGCAGCCTTCCAACAGTCTGCTGCCCCACGTCCGGTCCGACATTGCCGATTACAAGCGCATCAAAACTCCCAAGCTCAACCGTCTGCTGCTGAACCAATACATAACGCTTTCGCCTAGCACCTATGCGCGGCTGTCGACCGGCTTGTACGAGGAGATGTTCCGCGGTGCCGGCGGTCAGCTCCTTTACTACCCGGGCTTTAACAAAAATTGGGCAATGGATCTATCGGTTGATGGACTACAACAACGCGATGTGAACGGCTGGTTCGGCAAGCGCGACTACCAAACCGTTACGGCGCTAGCATCGCTGCATTACAAATTGCCGATGGGCGTTACAGCCACCATGCGCGCCGGTCGCTTCCTCGCCAAGGACGACGGCGTGCGCTTGGAACTCAAACGCCGTTTCCGCTCTGGCATTGAGGCCGGATTCTGGTACACAAAAACCAACGGCAATGACATCACCAACCCCGGTTCCCCAAGCAACCCATACAACGACAAAGGCATATTTCTATCAATCCCTCTCAATAGCTTGCTGACCTTCGATGCCCGAACCGTAGGAGATTTTTCGCTATCGCCATGGACCCGCGACGTAGGGCAAATGGTGATGTCGCCGGGCGATCTCTATGAAATGCTGAGCGATCCCAAACGCGACATCGATAGCTACGATGGTCTTGGCAATTTCGCCGAGAGGCCGGACGAGCAAAACCTGCCGCAAGTCACGCCGCCTCAACCCAGCTACCATCCCTGGCCCATGATCCGCCTGCGCCTGGAGGACAGCGGTAATCGCTGGCTGGAGTTGGATGACAAGAGCGCAGCGCTGGCCGCCGCTGCCGTCGCCACGTTCGCCGCAGCAGGCCTGGATCGTCCAGTAGATCGGTTTTTCAGCAAACGTCAGGACAACCGCCTGATCCGGAACTGGGGCAAGCTGGGCAAGGATCTTCCCATCGCCGCGGTCGCGCTGTCCGGCGCCGCGTTCGCTCTGGGCGACGACAGGCTGAGCAATACCGGGCTGATCGCGCTGGAGTCGAGCGTCGCCGCCGTCGCCGGCAGCTCGGTTCTGAAACTAGCCGTCAATCGCGCTCGTCCTGGCAGCGGCGGCGACAGCACATGGCGCACCCAGGAGCCGGGAGAATCGCGGCTGCAAAGCAGCTTCACCTCCAACCACTCCGCCGTGCTGTTCGCCTCCGTCACGCCGTTCGCCAAGGAATACGATCAACCCTGGCTGTATGGCGTGGCCGCGCTGGGCGCTGCGGGGCGCGCGGCCAGCCGCGACCACTGGCTGTCCGATGTCACGGCAGGCGGCCTGCTTGGCTACGCGATGGGTAATTGGCTGTGGCAAGCCCAACGCAACGACAGCCGATACCGCAGCAGCCTGATCGCCACGCCCAAACAGCTGGGCATGCAAATAGAAGTCCCTCTCCGATAAGTCTGAACAATAGGAACCCCGACCATGACTGCGC
Organism: Chromobacterium indicum; assembly: GCF_039708975.1. Lineage (NCBI taxonomy): Bacteria > Pseudomonadati > Pseudomonadota > Betaproteobacteria > Neisseriales > Chromobacteriaceae > Chromobacterium > Chromobacterium indicum. The sequence goes on along the minus strand of NZ_JAYFSJ010000004.1, from coordinate 160,317 downwards.
GTATCCTGAAATCGAGTGGAAAATCCCTTCTGGCGCTCTGCCTGCTGAGCAGTAGCATCCATCTGCATGCGGCGGGATCTGGAACCGTCAATTATCCGAACCCCAGCATGCCCAGCTACGAGACCGACAACCTCAACGGCCTGCCATCGATAAACAGCATGCCCTCGTCCGTCCAAACGCAGGACAAAAAAACCGGCGACAATCGGTCGCCATACATGTCGGGCTATCCCTTGACCGGATATCCGCAACAACCAGGCTACCTGTTGGATGACAACGGTTATGCGACCAATTCGCTTGACGGCAAACCCAAGCTCCCCCCCTTCACCGACTACGTGCGAAAAGCCACGGAACAGACGCTGCCGCTATTCGGCAGCCGCTTGTTCCGCAACCCCGGCAACGCCTTCGAGGCAGCGGACGGCGTGCAGGTCAATCCAGACTATGTGATCGGCAGCGGCGACCAATTGCAGGTCAAGGGCTGGGGCATGGTGGATATCGACCTGACATTGACGGTCGATCGCAACGGCGCGATTTACCTTCCGCGGGTAGGCAGCATCGCCGTGGCGGGCGTTCGCTACCGGGATCTTCAGGCGACGCTTAAGAAGAGCGTCAGCCGCGTCTTCAACAATTTCGACCTCAGCGTCAGCCTGCTGCAAAGCCGGGCGGTCCAGATCTATGTCGTCGGCCATGCGCGCCAGCCCGGCAGCTATACGCTGAATGCGATGAGCACCCTGTTCAATGCCGTGCTGAAGGCAGGGGGACCGGACGACAGCGGCAGCCTGCGCAACGTGACCCTGATGCGGGATGGCCGCGCCGTTTCCAAGGTCGACCTGTACAGCATTCTGGTGAACGGCGATAAATCCGCCGATCAGAGCTTGCGCGACGGCGACGTGGTCCAGATTCCCGCAGCCGGCCCGCGCGTCGCCCTGCTGGGCGACGTCAAGACGCCGGCCATTTACGAATTCCGCCCCGGCGAAACCGCCAGCGACCTGCTGCACTGGGCCGGCGGCCTGGAGTCAGCCGCCGAAGGCAAGGAACTGCTGCTGGAAAAAAACGTGGACAACCGCTTCGTCAACCTCGTTCGCAACCAGAACTCCACCCAAGGTCTGAGCGCCGTCGCGCTGAACGCGGGTGACATCTTCCGCCTGCATGTCCCGGGCGCGCAGGCAGTCGGAGTGCTGCGGGGGGATGAGTTCGTCACCGTAGGCGGCGAGGTCAAGCAGACCGGTACCTTCCAGATCCGCCGCGGAGAAACACTGCGCCAGTTGATCATGCGCTTGGGCGGCGTGGATGAAAACGGCTATATCTTCGCAACCACCATGAAGCGAGAAAGCATACGCCAGATGCAGCAGCAAAAACTGGATGAAGTCGCCACCCGATTTGAAAAAGAATTGGAGCAAAACGCATCCTTGAAACTAGCTAAACTCACCGACAAAGACACCATCGCCGCCGTCAATGCAGAAGTCGAAGGCCAGCGTCAGATCGCGAAAAAAATGCGCGCGATCAAGTCGGAAGGTCGTGTGGTGCTGGAGTTGAAAGACGCGGACGCACAAGCAAAGGACCTGCCCGATCTGGAACTGCAGGATGGCGACCAAGTCGAAATTCCCCGCCGCCCGGGCACCGTCTACGTACTGGGCGCCGTCTACCAAAACAATGCCTTCATCTACCGTCCACAACGTTCGGTTGGCGATTACCTTTCGCTCGCAGGAGGCGTAACGAATTCTGGCGACAAATCGTCCATCTATGTATTGCGCGCCGATGGCACCGTCGCCAGCAGCGACAGCGGCGGCTGGTTCTCCGGTGTCAGCGGCAAGCGGGTCAATCCGGGCGACACCATCGTGGTTCCGGAAGAGCTCAATAGCGGCAGTTGGACCCAGTCCCTGAAGGAATGGACCAGCATTCTGTACCAGTTCGGCCTCGGCGCTGCCGGCCTGAAGGTATTGAAATAAGTTCCAATCTCCAGCATGAGGGAATGAAAATGACGAGCCCGACAAATACCTCCCAGACCAGTGATGAAATCGACTTGCTGGCACTGCTGTCAACGTTGCAGAAGTACAAGCGCTGGATCGCCATCAGCACCGTGCTGTTCGGCAGCGCCGCATTAGCTTACGGCCTGCTGGCCAAGCCCATCTTCACCGCCAGCAGCTCCATCATGCCTCCCCAGCAGCAGAGCAGCGGCATGGGCGCGCTGCTGGGACAACTGGGGGGGCTGGCCGGCATGGCGGGAGGGATCAGCGGCTTGAAAAATCCCAATGATCTCTATATCGGCATGCTGCAAAGCCGCACCATCGCCGACCGCCTGATCAAGCGCCTGCAGTTGAAGGAGCGTTATCAGCAAAAGACGCTGGACGGCGCCCGCCAAGCCCTGAAAAGCCGAACAGTCATCATCAATGGCAAAGATGGACTGATCAACATCAATGTCGACGACCCCGATCCGCGATTCGCGGCCCAGCTCGCCAACGCCTACATCGACGAACTGAAACAGTTGAATCAGATTCTGGCCATGACGGATGCCGCCAAACGGCGCCTATTCTTCGAGCAACAGCTGAAACAAGCCAAAGAGCAACTGACCAGCGCGGAAACCGCCCTGCGCCAAACCCAGGAAAAAACCGGCCTGATCCAACCGGAAGGCCAGCTGCCCGCCATTGTCGGCTCAGTGACTCAGTTGCGCGCCAGCATCGCCGCCAAGGAGGTTCAACTGGAGGCGATGCGCAGCTACGCCACACAGCAGAATCCGCTATACATCCGCACGGAGCAGGAGTTGAGCGGGTTGCGCGAACAACTGACAAAACTGGAAACGGGAAAAGAGGGGCGCGGCGACCTGATGGTCCCCACCGGGAAAGTGGCGCAAAGCGGCCTGGAATACCTGCGCCGCCTGAGAGAAGTCAAATATCAGGAAACCATTTTCGAGCTATTGGCCAAGCAATACGAACTGGCCAAGATAGACGAAGCCAAGGATTCGTCGTTGATCCAGGTGCTGGACAGCGCGGTGCCCCCGGAACTGAAAAGCAAGCCCAGCCGCAGCCTGATCCTGGCCACCGGATTGCTGCTGGGCTTTCTGTTTGGCGCCGTGGGCTCCTTGCTGCACGCCAAGTTCGTCGGGGACAGGCAAACCGTCAAACGGCCCGAGCCGGCTCCCGCTCTAGCGCTGCGCAACGAGCATTGAAAAACCCGGCCGACCTTCCAGTCGGCTCACGCCCGCTCCGCCGCCTGAATCCGCCGCCGATACCCCATCCGGCAGATGAATCCCAATACCAGCAGCAGATTCATCACCAGGGCCAGCCTCAAGGGGCTGGCCCAGGCCAGGGGCGCGACCACGCCGGCCACCAGGCTGGACACCATGGTCTGGCAGAAGCCCTGCAGCGACGACGCGGTACCGCGCAACTCCGGAAACTGATCCATCAGGTTCAGCGTGATCGACGGCGCCGCCAGCGACATGCCGGTGGTGTACAGCGCCAGCGGCAGCACCGCCCACGGCAGCGTCTGCTCGGGAGCCAGCAGGTTGTACGCCAGATTGGCCAACGCCGCGGCGAACATCAGCCAGTAGGCGCGCGTCACCATCTCCCGCGATGAGAAATGCCCGGCCATGCGCCCCGACAGGTAAGCGCCGAACATGATCCCCGACACCGCCGGTCCGAACAGCCACAGGAACTCGGTCGGCCCCAGATGCAGGTGCTGCATCAAAAAGACCGGCGCCGACGGCACATACAGGAAGAAGCCGGCGAAATTGAACGACACCGCCGCGGTCAATAGCTGGAAATTGACTGTGCGCCCCACTCTCCAGTAACTGGCCAGCAGCGGGCGCGGATGCAAGGGCTGCCGCGCCTCCTTCGGATGGGTTTCCGGCAAGCCGAACCAGCACAGCGCGAACAGCGCGAAGCCGATCAGCGCCATGAACGCGAAGATGGAATGCCAGCCGAAAGCGCCAAACAGCCAGCCGCCCACCACCGGCGCGATCGCAGGCGACAGCGAAAACAACATGGTCACCTGCGACATCAGACGCTGCGCCGCCGCGCCTTCCAGCCGGTCGCGGATGATGGCCCGGCCGACCACCAGGCCGGCGCCGCCGCACAAGCCCTGCAGCGCGCGGAACAACAATAACTGGCCCAGGGTATCGGACAACGCGCACCCCACTGAAGCCAGGCCGAACAGCAGCGTGGTCGCCAGTATCACCGGCCGGCGGCCCACCGCGTCGGAAATCGAGCCATGCCACAGCATCATCAACGCGTAGCAGAACAGATAGACCGTCAGCGCCTGCTGCATTTCCAGCGGCGACGCGGACAGCGTGGAGCCGATGGCCCGCATCGCCGGCAGGAAGGTGTCGATAGAAAACGGGCCCAGGGTGGACAAGCCGGCCAGCAGCGCGGCCAAGCCGAAGTGTGTGCGGGAAGTGCGGGACATGACGTAAGAATCTCGGATAATGTTCGAATGTTAACGGTTGATGCCGCGCTTGCCAAACCCGGTCGGGAAACTTGGCATGCCGGCGCTTTCATGCCACGATGCGCGCCCCCTTCCCAACCCACAAACAGCGGGTTATGCTGCCAATCATGCCGCAGCGGCCCGGATCAACCACAAGGGAGAAGCCTCATGATCCGTCTCTACCACAATCCCAAGTGCTCGAAATCCCGCGCCGCCCTCAGCCTGCTGGAAGAAGCCGGCGCCGAGGTCGAAGTCATCGAATACCTGAAGCATCCCCCCAGCTATGAAGAGTTGGACCAGTTGCTGGGCATGCTGGGCCTGGAGCCTCGCGAGCTGATGCGCCAGAAAGAGGAGGAATACGCCGACCTCTATCTGGACGACATCACGCTGGAACGCAAGCACCTGATCGCCGCGATGGTGGACAACCCCAGCCTGATCGAACGCCCCATCGCCATCGCCGGCGGCCGCGCCGTGATCGGCCGCCCGCCCGAGCAGGTGCTCAAGCTGCTGGGCGAATAAACCCATGCCGCGGCGGCCCTCCCGCCGCCGCCGAGCCTTTTCCTTCCCGCCTCTCTCTTTCTAGCCTCTCCCGCCCGGATTCCCCTGCTCGCCCGCCAGATAAACCATTGTCATTTCGCCACACTTTCCCTGCCCATTTCATTAGCAAGATTACTATTACTTGAAAAATAATACCGTACGTTACTAAAATGGCGGCATGAGTCCAAACAAGTCCTTTTCCCAGTTGGAGCAGGCGATCAGCCGCGTCGAAGCCCGCTTTCCCGGCGTGCCCCGCCAGGAAGTGATCCTGACCCGCCTGTTCTTCCACATCGTGCCGCGGCTGACCGCCCATCTGTGCGAGTGCCTGAAGCAGCACGGCCTGAACGAGACGGTGTGGATGGCGCTGCTCGCCTTGTACGCCTGTCCGAACCAGATGCTGAATCCGTCGGATATCAGCGAAACGCTGGATTCCTCGCGCACCAACGCCACCCGCATCGCGGATGAATTGGTGAAGAACGGCTGGGCCGCCCGCTCGGCCAGCGCCGAGGACAGGCGCAAGATCGTGCTGGAGCTGACACCCGCCGGCGTGGCGCTGGTGGAAGGCCTGCTGCCCTACTCGCGCGAAATCCATCGCTCGCTGTGGACGGACTTCGAGGCCGATGAGAAAGCCGAACTGGAACGGCTGATGCGCAAGCTGCTGAGCAAGCTCGGCGGCTGAGCCCGCGCTTTTTCGCTCACATAATAACTTGGGTGATTATCTACTGGATTAATCAGCCCCGGACCGACATGCATCATTGATGGAGACCGACAAGGTGAACAAGAAATCCTGGCCACAAGCCGCCGGGGTGTTGCTGATCAGCGCCGTGCTGAGCGGCTGCGCCAGCTTCGGCCCAGACGCCGCCCCCGACCAGATGGTGGGCGCCGACCAGCTCAAGCTGGCCGTCGCCAGCCAACAGAATGTCCGCGCCGACTGGTGGCGCCAATTGAACGACCCCGAGCTCGACCGTCTGGTGGAAGCGACGCTGAAAGACTCGCCGTCGCTGAAACTGGCCGACGCGCGCCTGCGCCAGGCGCGCGCAGCCGTCGGCATCGTGGAAAGCAAGGACGGCCCGCAGCTGGACGCGCTCGCCAACGCCGTGCAGATCCACGCCGATCCGCTCAAAGCCATCCCGCACAACGACAAGGACTACATCAACGCCTACACCGCGGCGCTGATGGGCAGCTGGGAATTCGACTTCTGGGGCAAAAACCACGCGGCCGTCAGCGCCGCGCTCGGCCAGCAGCAGGCCATCGCCTACGAAGGCCAGCAGACCCGCTTGCTGCTGACCCAGGCCGTAGTCGCCCAATACACCCAGCTGCAGCGCGGCCTGGCCCAGTCCAAGCTGCTGTCCCAGCGCCTGGCCATCGCCCAGAGCCGCCAGAAGCTGACCCAGGCCCGCATCAACGCCGGCCTGCTGCCGGGCGACAACCAGCGCGGCAACGAGGTGTCGATCGAGCGGCTGCAACAACAGCAAAGCGCGCTGGACAACGACATCGCCCGCAGCCGCCACGCGCTGGCCGCGCTGACCGGCCAGGCGCCGCAGCAGCGGGGCGGCCTGAACCCGGGCCAGCTGGACGCCGCGCCGGAGCCGGCGCTGGACAAGCTGGACGCCAACCTGCTGGGCCGCCGTCCCGACATCGCCGCCCAACGCGCCCGCGTCGAATCGATGTCCGCCTCGGTCAAGGAAGCGCACGCCGAGTTCTACCCCAACGTCAAACTGACCGTGTTCGCCGGCCAGAGCTCGCTGCAAATGGACCAGCTGTGGAAGAGCGAATCGTCGCTGTGGGGCTTCATGCCGGCCATCAGCCTGCCGATCTTCCACTCCGGCCAACTGCAGTCCAACCTGTCCAAACAACAGGCCGGCTACGACATGGCGGTGCAGCAATACAACCAGGCGGTGTTCGACGCGCTGCGCGACGCCTCCGACGCGGTGTCCGGCTGGCAGAACAGCCAGCGCCAGCTGCGGCAGACCGAACGCGCGCTGCAAAGCAGCCGCAAAGCCAATGACTCGATGGCCGCCCGCCTGCGCGCCGGCCTGATCAACAAACTGTCGCTGCTGGACTCCCAGGACGCGCTGCTGAGCCAGCAGTCCTCCAACATCGACGCCAAGGCCGCCAGCCGCCTGGCCTGGGCCACCCTGAACACCGCATTGGGCGGCGGTTTCGACAACCAGACCGCCCCCCGCTAAGGACATACATCAAATGGATCAGAAACTGGAAACCGCGAAGAGCCGCAAACGCAACCTGTTGGTGGCCACCACCCTGTTCGCCGCCATCGCCATCGGCTACGGCGCCTACTGGTCGCTGGTGCTGAGCCACCAGGAAGACACCGACGACGCCTATGTCGGCGGCCACCTGGTGCAGGTCACCCCGGAAGTGGGCGGCACCGTCGCCAAGATCCTGGTCGACGACACCGTGGCGGTGAAGGCCGGCCAGGTGCTGGTCAGCTACGACAACAGCGACGCCCAGCTGGCTTTCGAGCGCGCCCGCAACGAGTTCGCCCAGACCGTGCGCCAGACCCGCCAGCTGATGGCCAACAGCCAGCAGCTGGACGCCCAGGTGGCGCTGCGCCAAGCCGAGCTGTCCCGCGCCGAATCCGACCTGAAGCGCCGCAAGCAGTTGGCGGGCAGCGAAGCGATGTCCGCCGAAGAACTGGGGCACGCAAGCGACGCCGCCGCCGCCGCCCAGGCCGCGCTGGCCGCCGCGCAGGAACAGGCCAAGGCCGGCCTGGCGCTGGTGGGCAAGGACGAGCTTGCGCACCAGCCGGCGGTCAAAGCCGCCGCCAGCCGCCTGAAGGAGGCCTGGCTCGCGCTGCAGCGCACCGAAATCAAGTCGCCGGTGAACGGCACCGTCGCCCGCCGCAACGTGCAGGTGGGCCAGCGCGTCGCCGCCGGCACGCCGCTGATGGCCGTGGTGCCGCTGGAGCACCTGTGGGTGGACGCCAACTTCAAGGAAGGCCAGCTGGCCAAGATCCGCATCGGCCAGCCGGTGGAGCTGAAGTCCGATCTGTACGGCGGCAAGGTGGTCTACCACGGCAAAGTGCAGGGCCTGTCGGCCGGCACCGGCAGCGCCTTCTCGCTGCTGCCGGCGCAGAACGCCACCGGCAACTGGATCAAGGTGGTGCAGCGCGTGCCGGTTCGCATCGCGCTCGACCCCAAGGATCTGCAGGAGCACCCGCTGCGCGTCGGCCTGTCGATCGACGCGGTGGTGGACACCAGCAACCAGGACGGCAAATCGCTGGCCGAAGCCGCCCCGGCGACCGTGGTCAGCGAACACAACGGCACCCTGCCGGACTTGAAGCAGGCCGACAAGCTGGTCGCCGAAATCCTGGCCGCCAACGCCGGCAAGTAAGGACGCCCACCCATGAACCATCCGCCACTGAGCGGCTCGAAACTGGTCTGGATCACGCTGGCGCTGTCGATGTCGGTGTTCATGCAAGTGCTGGACACCACCATCGCCAACGTGGCGCTGCCCACCATTTCGGGCAACCTCGGCGCCGCCACCAGCCAGGGCACCTGGGTGATCACCTCGTTCGGCGTCGCCAACGCCATCGCCGTGCCGCTGACCGGCTGGCTGGCCAAGCGCTTCGGCGAGGTGAAGCTGTTCACCGCCTCCACGCTGCTGTTCGTGCTGACCTCCTGGCTATGCGGCATGTCGGGCAGCCTGGAAATGCTGATCTTCTTCCGCGTGCTGCAAGGCGCGGTGGCCGGTCCGATGATTCCGCTGTCGCAAAGCCTGCTGCTGTCGTGCTACCCGCCGGCCAAAAAGAGCATGGCGCTGGCGCTATGGGCGATGACGGTGATCGTCGCGCCGGTGTTCGGCCCGATTCTGGGCGGCGTGATCAGCGACAACTGGCACTGGGGCTGGATCTTCTTCATCAACGTGCCGGTGGGCCTCGCGGCCGCCTTCATCTCCTGGCGCATCCTGAAGAGCCGCGAGACCGACACCTTCGAGCTGCCCATCGACAAGCTCGGCCTGGCCTTGCTGGTGATCGGCGTCGGCTCGCTGCAGATGGTGCTGGACCGCGGCAAGGAGCTGGACTGGTTCAACTCCGCCGAGATCGTCACCCTGGCCGTGATCGCCTTCCTGGCGCTGACCTACCTGGTGATCTGGGAACTGGGCGAGGAGCACCCCATCGTCGACCTGTCGCTATTCAGCCAGCGCAACTTCACCGTCGGCACCGTCGCCATCAGCCTGGGCTTCATGCTGTACTTCGGCGCCGTGGTGCTGCTGCCCTTGATGCTGCAAACCCAGCTAGGCTACACCGCCACCTGGGCCGGCCTCGCCGCCGCGCCTATCGGCCTGATCCCGGTGGTACTGTCGCCGATCATCGGCAAGAACGCGCACCGCTGGGACATGCGCTGGGTGGTGACGGTCAGCTTCAGCGTCTACGCCATCTGCTTCTTCTGGCGCAGCAACTTCAACACCGACATGGACTTTTCCTACGTGGTGTGGCCGCAGGTGGTGCAGGGCATAGGCGTGGCCTGCTTCTTCATGCCGCTGACGACGATCACGCTGTCCGGCCTGCATCCGTCGCGGATCGCCAGCGCGTCCAGCCTGTCGAACTTCCTGCGCATACTGGCGGGCAGCATCGGCACCTCGATCACGACGACGATGTGGGACCGCCGCGAAGCGCAGCACCACTCCAAGCTGACCGAGCATGTGACGCAGTACGATCCGGCCTCGGTGTCGTGGTTCGACACCATGGGCAAACTAGGCCTGGGCCCCAGCCAACAGCACGCGCTGACCCAGCTGCAGATCACCAAGCAGGGCTACATCATGGCCGCCAACGAGATCTTCTGGGTCTCCGGCATCCTGTTCGTGCTGCTGATCGCGCTGGTCTGGTTCGCCAAGCCGCCGTTCACGGCGGCCGGCGGCGACAGCGGCGCGCACTAGGACAGGCCGACGCCGCCTTGCCTCGGGGCTTTCTTAGCCTATCCGGTTCCGGCTGAAAAATGGGCAAGACCTAGCGGTCTTGCCCGTTTTCATTTCAGATGGCGGTCGAAAGCCGCCATCCCGCGGCCGATCGCCTTGTCCCGGTGCTGAACGCGGTACAGCGTTCGGGTCAGCCGCGGCAGATCGGCGTCCACCTCCACCACGCTGCCGGCCGCCAGCAGATCAGCCACCACATGCCGCGACAGGCAGCTGACGCCCAGCCCCGCCGCCACTGCGTGCTTGATCGCCTCGGAATGGCCCAGCTCCATGCTGATCGATAGCCGCATCAGGTGCGGCAGCAGCACCCGCTCCACTTCCTCCCGGGTGCCGGAACCGGCCTCGCGCAATATCCACTCCGCCTCGGCCAGCTCCGCCGCCGCCACCTTGCGTCCGGCCAGCGGATGCGACACGGCGGCGAACACCAGCAACTCATCCTGCCGCCAGGGGCTGGCCAACAGTTCCGGATGGTGGCATGGCCCCTCGATCAGGCCGAAATCGACGCGGAACGCCGCCACCGCCTCGACGATGTCGCGGGTATTGGCCACCTCCAGCTCCAGCCGTGCCTGCGGCCAATCCCGGCGGAAAGCGGCCAGCAGCGGCGGCAGCAGGTAGTTGGCGATGGTGGTGCTGGCGCCGATGCGCAAGGCCAGCCCGCCGCCGTCGAACAGTCCCTGGACGTCCCCGGCGGCGTCCAGCAGCGCGCGGGCGCGCGGCAACAGCAGGCGGCCATGCTCATTGATCAGCAGCCGCCGCCCGACGCGGTCGAACAGCTTGGCGCCCAGCCCCTGCTCCAGTTTGTCCAGCGCCTGGCTGGCGGCAGACTGCGTCAGCGCCACCCGCTCCGCCGCGCGCGTCACCGTGTCCAGTTCAGCCACCGCGACGAACACCTCCAGCTCCCTCAGGCTGATACGCAGGCTCATGCCGGCTCCTAAGCAGTTTTATTAATGATATCTATTAATTTTATCCGTTTTTTTACTTATAAACAGTAGCGTATCTTGGACATATACTAAAGAGGCATTAGCATATGGCCAATTATCGCAACCTGATTCCCGGCCTGGCGTTGTCGCTGGGCCTGGCCGGCGCGGCCATCTGGGCCGCGGAGCTGCCGGCGATGAAAAGCCTGGGCCTGTCGGCCCTCACTCTCGCCATCGTCGGCGGCATGATCGTCGGCAACACCGTCTACCGTTTCATCGCCGAGCCCAGCCACCACGGCGTGACCTTCTCCAAGCAGAAGCTGCTGCGCGCCGGCATCATCCTGTTCGGCTTCAAGCTGACGTTCCAGGACATCGCCGCAGTCGGTTTCTCCGGCGTGCTGATCGACGCGTTGGTGCTGACCTCCACCTTCCTGCTGGCTTTCTGGCTGGGCCGCAAAAAACTGGGCCTGGATGAGCAGAGCGTGATCCTGATCGGAGCCGGCAGCTCGATCTGCGGCGCGGCCGCGGTGCTGGCCACCGAGCCGGTGATCAAGGCCCACGCGGAGAAAGTGGCCGTCGCGGTGGCCACCGTGGTGGTGTTCGGCACCGCCGCGATGTTCCTGTGGCCGCTGATGTACGACGCGGTGCGCCACCTCGGCATCTCGGAATTCAGCTACGGCCTGTTCGCCGGCTCCACCATCCACGAAGTGGCGCAGGCCGTCGCCGCCGGCAAATCGGTCAGCGACGCGGCGATGAACACCGCGGTGATCACCAAGATGATCCGCGTGATGATGCTGGCGCCGTTCCTGATCGCCCTGTCCGCCTGGCTTGCGGCCAAGCACAGCGGAAGCAAAACGCAGAAGCAGCCGATCTCCATCCCCTGGTTCGCCGTCGCCTTTCTCGTCGTGGCCGGCTTCAACTCCTTCGACCTGCTGCCGCGCGCGCTGCTGCAACAAATCATCTCGCTGGACAACCTGCTGCTGGCCGCCGCGATGGGCGCGCTGGGCCTGACCACCCACATCTCGGCCATCCGCCAGGCCGGCGCCAAGCCGCTGCTATTGGCCAGCGCGCTGTTCGGCTGGCTTATCGTCGGCGGCGGCCTGATCAACGCCGGCGTCGCGGCGCTGCTGCACTGACCCCGCGCCGAGAGCGACTGGATGAATGAAAAACGCCCGGCCAAGCCGGGCGTTTTCTATGCCGAGCCGCGATGGCTCAGCACGGACACTTCTTCACGCTCTTGCCTCCATAGCGCTGCTCCTGGCAGTAGCGGAAGAACGCTTCGCGGCTCATCACCTGGGCCTCGGGGTCGAAACGGCGACGGCTGCTGACATAGACGTCGTAGTCCCGCTGCCCCACCATCAACCGGGCGGTATGCACCACCGCCCGCCACAGTTCAACCATTGGCTCCTCCCTCCCGGTATACCGCCGGCACTTCCTTGGCCGTCACCCACTTCACCGCCAGAGACTTGCGGATCACCTGGATGCCGAACACCAGCATCGCCAGCACCACCGCCATGAACAGCGCGGTCAGCGTGGCGTCCACATAATCATTGAAGATGATCTGCTGCATTTGCGCCATATTCTTGGCCGGCGCCAACACCTCGCCCTTGGCGGACGCGGCGGAGAACTTGTCGGCGTGGGCCAGGAAGCTGATCTTGGGGCTGGCGTCGAACAATTTTTGCCAGCCGGCGGTCAGCGTGGCCAGCAACAGCCAGACGGTGGGCAGCGCGGTCACCCACACGTAGCGCGTCTTCTGCATTTTCACCAGCACCACGGTGGCCAGCGTCAGCGCGATGCCGGCCAGCATCTGGTTGGCGATGCCGAACAGCGGCCACAAGGTGTTGATGCCGCCCAGCGGGTCCACCACGCCCTGGTACAGGAAGTAGCCCCAGGCGGCGACGGCGAGGCCGGTGGCGACAAAGTTGGCCGCCCAAGACTCGGTGTTGGCCATCGGCTTGATGAACACGCCCAGCAGGTCCTGGATCATGAAGCGCAGCACGCGGGTGCCGGCGTCGACGGTGGTGAGGATGAACAGCGCTTCGAACAGGATGGCGAAGTGGTACCAGAACGCCATCATGGTCTTGCCGCCGATCACGCCGGACAGGATGTGGGCCATGCCCACCGCCAGCGTCGGCGCGCCGCCGGCGCGCGACAGCACGGTATGCTCGCCGACGTCGGCCGCCAGCTGGGTCAGCGCGTCCGGCGTGATGACGAAGCCCCAGCCGGAGATCACCTGGGCGGCCTCCGCCGCGGTCTTGCCGATCAGGGCCGCCGGGCTGTTCATCGCGAAATAGACGCCCGGGTCCAGCACGCAGGCGGCGATCAGCGCCATGATGGCGACGAAGCTTTCCACCAGCATCGCGCCATAGCCGATCATGCGGGCGTGGGATTCGTTCTCGATCAGCTTGGGCGTGGTGCCGGAAGCCACCAGCGAATGGAAACCGGACACCGCGCCGCAGGCGATGGTGATGAACAGGAAGGGGAACAGGTTGCCGGCGAACACCGGGCCGCTGCCGTCGATGAACTTAGTGACCGACGGCATGTGCAGCGGCGGCGCCACCACCAGGATGCCGATGGCCAGACCGACGATGGTGCCGATCTTGAGGAAGGTGGACAGGTAGTCGCGCGGCGCCAGCAGCAGCCACACCGGCAGCACCGAGGCGATGAAGCCGTAGCCGATCAGCGTCCAGGCTAGCGTGGTGCCCTTCAGCGTGAACAGCGGCGCCAGCGTCGCGCTCTTGGCGACGTCGCCGCCGTAGACGATGGCCAGCATCAACAGGATGAAGCCCATCACCGACACCTCGCCGATCTTGCCCGGACGGATGAAGCGGGTGTACACGCCCATGAACAGCGCGATCGGAATGGTGCAGGCGATGGTGAAGGTGCCCCACGGGCTGTCCGCCAGCGCCTTGACCACCACCAGCGCCAGCACCGCCAGCAGGATCACCATGATCATCAGCACGCCGATGGAGGCGATCACGCCGGCGATGTCGCCCATCTCCTGGCGTATCATTTCGCCCAGCGATTTGCCGTCGCGGCGCATCGACAGGAACAGGGTGAGAAAGTCCTGCACCGCGCCCGCCAGCATCACCCCGACCAGAATCCACAAGGTGCCCGGCAGGTAGCCCATCTGCGCGGCCAGCACCGGGCCCACCAGCGGGCCGGCGCCGGCGATGGCGGCGAAGTGGTGGCCGAACACCACCCACTTGTTGGTGGGCACGTAATCGAGCCCGTCGTTGAATTTCTCGGCCGGCGTCAGCCGGCGCGCGTCGAGCTCCAGCACCTTGTCGGCGATGAAGCGGCCATAGAAGCGGTAGGCGATCGCGTAGACCGACAAGGCGGCCACCACCAGCCACACCGCGTTGATCGTCTCGCCGCGGTTGAGCGCCACCATGGCGAAGGCCGTCGCCCCCGCCAGCGCCACCAGCAGCCAGACCACGCACTGTTTGACCTGTTGCATAAGGAAGTCCCTGTTCTCTCTCTATTTCTCCCGGCGCTTGCGGCGGCAGCCCATCTGTCCGCCGCGATCCGGCTTGGGTACTGCTGCTTTGATTCTGTCGGCATAGCAGCCGAAACACAAGCCTGCCAGCCCGAACGGCCCGTGTTACTATTTTTGCTGGGAAATCGGGATACCTCGCAATGCCACAACACATTCTGATTGTCGAAGACGACGCCAGACTGGCCGAACTGATCGCCGCCTACCTGACCAAGCACGGTTACCAGGTCAGCCTGCACGGACGCGGCGACACCGCGCCCGCCTTCATCCTGGAAACCCGTCCGGACCTGGTGGTGCTGGACGTGATGCTGCCGGGCAAGGAAGGCTTCGACGTCTGCCGCGATGTCCGCCCCCACTACGGCGGCCGCATCCTGATGATGACCGCGCGCGACGAAGACGTGGACGAGATTCTGGGCCTGGAGCTGGGGGCCGACGACTATCTGGCCAAACCGGTGGAGCCGCGCCGGCTGCTGGCCCGCATCCGCGCGCTGCTGCGCCGCAGCGGCGGCGCCCGCCAGGAGAGCGGCGGCGTCGCCATCGAAAACGACGGCATCACCTTCGGCCAGTTCAGCATCAGCCAGGCCACCCGCGAAGCGCTGCTGGGCGACGAGCAGATCGAGCTGACCACCGCCGAGTTCGACCTGTTGTGGCTGCTGGCCACCCACGCCGGCCAAGTGCTGTCTCGCGACGACATCATGAGCGAGTTGCGGGGCATAGGCTTCGACGGCCTGGACCGCTCGATCGACGCCCGCATCTCGCGGCTGCGCCGCAAGCTGGGCGACAATCCGGACGCGCCGGCGCGGATCAAGACCGTGCGCGGCAAGGGCTACTTGTTCTCGCGCAGCGACTGGGAATAAGCCATGCCGTCCAAGAACCTGCGCGGCTGGCTGCGCCCATCGCTAGGTACGCTGTTCGCCCGCTACTTCCTGATCACCATGCTGATACAGCTGTTGATCATCATCGGCTTCGGCTTCCTGGTGACCAAGCTGTACGAGAAAAGCGACCAGGCCGGCAAGACCCTGTTCATGCGCGGCACCGTGGCGCTGATCCAGGACAGGCTGCGGGAGCAGCCGCCGCAGCGCTGGAGCGCGGAGCTGGCCTCCATCGCCAGCCGCTTCAGCTACCCGATCCGGCTGCTGGACCAGCCGCCCGCAGAGCTGGACGACAAGGCGCTGGCGGTGCTGGGCCACGGCCAGCCCTATCTCGACGCGGACAATCAAATCCTGTACGCGTCGACGCCGTCCCGCCCCGGGCTGCTGGCGCTGGGCCCGCTGGACATGCAGTCCAGCGACAACACCTGGATCAGCGAAGACATCGAGGTGCTGCTGATCTGGATGCTGCTGTCCGGCGCCACGCTGGGCACCCTGCTGTACTTCATCCTGCGCCCGCTGTGGACCGACCTGCTGGAAGTGCGGCGCACCGCCGAAGTGTTCGCCGAGGGCGATTTCAGCGCCCGCGCCCGCTCGGCCAAGAGCCGGCTGTTCGCGCCGCTGCCGCTGGCCTTCAACAGCATGGCCTCGCGGCTGGAGCGCCAGCTGGAAACCCGCCAGGCGCTGTCGCACGCCATCGCCCATGAGATCCGCACGCCCATCGCCCGGCTGCGCTTCGGCCTGACCATGCTGGAAGAGGAAGAAGACCCGACAGAGTGGAAGCGCTACCGCGACGGCATGGAGCGCGACATGCTGGAGCTGGAAGAGCTGATCAGCACCAGCATGGAGTTCGCCAAACTGCGACGCAGCGAAGTGCCGCTGCATTTGGAAACCGTCGACCTGTTCGACTGGTTCGACGACCTGATCGACCTGGTCACGCCGCTGAAGCCGCCGCACTTGTCGCTGTCGCTGGAATGTCCGCGCGAAGACGGCGCCTTCGACCGCAAGCTGATGTACATCGCCACCCGCAACCTGCTGCTGAACGCGTTCAAGTACGCCCACTCGCAAGTGCGGATGCGGGTCTATCACCAAGGCTCTCAATTGATCATGGAAGTGGACGACGACGGTTGCGGCATTCCGGAGGAAGACCGCGACAAAGTGTTCGAGCCCTTTCTGCGGCTGGACCGCAGCCGCGACCGCGCCACCGGCGGCCACGGCCTGGGCCTGTCCTTCGTGCGCTTGATCGCCGAGCACCACCACGGCCACGCCAGCGCCGGCTCCAGCGAGCTGGGCGGCGCGCGTTTTCGCATGATCATTGCGCAGCCGGCCCCTTGCGGGCAATAAGTCACTCATTGTCACAAAGCATCGACAGGAAGCCCACAGACCGCTTGCCGCCATTTGCCGATAATCCCCATCATTAGAAATGATAGGAATATGCAGAATGGTTTCCTCACGACCGGCGGCGTTGCTGGTGCATGGACTCGGCGGCACGGCCTATGATCTGGGCGCGCTGGGCCGCACCCTGGAAGACGCCGACATCGTTACCCACTCCCCGGTGCTGCCCGGTCACGGCGGCTCGCCGGAAGACCTGCTCGGCGTAGGCTGGGAGGATTGGGTGGAAAGCATTCGCGCCGAATACCGCGCGCTGAAGGCCAAGCACAAAGTGGTGCACCTGGCCGGCGTCTGCCTGGGCGGCCTGGTGGCGCTGGAGGTGGCGCGCCGCGAGAAGCACCAGGACAAGCTGGCCCTCTACGCGCCGCCGGTGTTCCTGGACGGCTGGAGCCTGCCCAAGCTGACCTGGCTGCGCCACGCGGTGTATCACATCCCCCGTCTGGCCAAGAAAATGCGCGTGCCCGAGGTATCGCCGTTCGGCATCAAGAACGCCCGCATCCGCAAGGCGATCCAGCAGCGCTTCGAGCGCGGCGACCGCTTCCACTACGCCTACATCCCGCTGATGTGCATCCGCGAAGTGGACCGCCTGCGCCGCCAGCTGTTGCCGCGCCTGGCCGAGATCACCTGTCCCACGCTGATCGTCCACGCCGACGAGGACGACATCACCAGCCCGCGCTCCGCCCACCACCTGATGCAATACCTGGGCGGCCCGGTGGACTTCATGCCGCTGTCCAACAGCTATCACATGGTGATGGTGGACAACGAGCGCGCCGAAGTGCTGCAGCGCAGCCTGAAGTTCTTCAACAGCCAGCCCAAGCCGACGCAACCGGTCGAACAGGCCTGCGGCTGGACCGCATTCGCGGCGGCCTGAGGCCTCTCCTACCCATCAATCAAACCGCCCGCCGTCCGCGGGCGGTTTTGTTTGCGCCCGGATCCTAGAAACAAGTCCCGGCCAACCTGGCCATGACAGATTGTTCATGTAAGTCCTGTTTTACATTTAGTTACAGAACCTACTCTCACCCCCATCACAAGCCAGACAAATCAGCCGCGCTCTTCCTAGAGAATGTTTGCTCTATTAATAAAACCTAATGATTAAAATGAAACACATCATTATCGCATCCGTGTTGAGCCTGTCCGCCCTAACCGCCCACGCCGCCGACAACGGCGCCTACGTGTTCGGCAATCTGGGATACAACTCCAGCAAAATGAAAATGTTCGGCGATACCGGAGGCGTGCAACTGCAAAACAACAAAGCGGGCGGCGCCAGCTGGGAAATCGGCGCCGGCTACCGCATCAGCCCCTACCTGGCGACTGAACTGTCCTACGCCGATTTCGGCAAGATGCAAGGTGATATCTCCAACAACAGCGACAAAACCACTGCGTCGATTGCTCTGCGCGCCGAGCGCGTGGCTGTCCTCGGCATTCTGCCGGTGGCGGACAATCTGGAAGTGTTTGGCAAACTCAGCCTGAACAATGTTCATGCCAACGCCAAGTTCCAGAACTCCGAAGGGTCAGGCTCCGAAAAGAAAAGCAACGTCAAGGCCGGCATCGGCTTCGGCGCCAGCTACGCCGTCAACAAGAACTTGTCCGTGCGCGGCGAATACGAATACATCGCCGCCCGTTACCAGGCAGGGGACGATGCAGGCCTGAAAACCAATGGCATCAATCTGTTCAAAGCCGGCCTGAGCTACCAGTTCTAATTAAGCCGTGCCGATTGCCCGCCTCCCGGCGGGCAATTTTCATTGCCCCTCCGCCTCATCTTCGCGATGTCGCCTCTGCTACAATCTGCTCCAACTTCCTTGCGAGACAGATCCCACCATGAGCCACCCGCATAGCGACGCCGTCAAATCCTTCCTGCTGGACCTGCAAGACCGCATCTGCGCGGCGCTGGAACAGGCCGACGGCAAAGCCCAGTTCGCCGAGGACGCCTGGAGCCGCGAAGCCGGCGGCGGCGGGCGCAGCCGGGTGCTGAAGGATGGCGAGGTGTTCGAGCAGGCTGGCGTCAATTTTTCCCACGTCCACGGCGATGCGTTGCCCGCCTCCGCCACCGCGCACCGGCCGGAGCTCGCCGGCCGCCGCTTCGAGGCGATGGGCGTGTCGCTGGTGATTCATCCGTCCAATCCGCACGTGCCCACCAGCCACGCCAACGTGCGCTTCTTCATCGCGGAAAAGGACGGCGAGGCGCCGGTGTGGTGGTTCGGCGGCGGCTTCGACCTGACCCCGTATTACCCGCAAGAAGAAGACGCCGTGCACTGGCATACGGTGGCGCGCGACCTGTGCGCGCCGTTCGGCGGCGAGGTCTACCCGCGCTACAAGAAATGGTGCGACGAATACTTCCACCTGAAGCACCGCAACGAGGCGCGCGGCATCGGCGGCCTGTTCTTCGACGACCTCAACGAATGGGGCTTCGACAAGAGCTTCGCCTTCACCCGCGCCGTCGGCGACGGCTATCTGGACGCCTATCTGCCCATCGTCGCCCGGCGCAAGGAACAGGCCTGGGGCGACCGTGAACGCCAGTTCCAGCTATACCGCCGCGGACGCTACGTCGAGTTCAACCTGGTCTGGGACCGCGGCACGCTATTCGGCTTGCAGTCGGGCGGCCGCACCGAATCCATCCTGATGTCGATGCCGCCGCTGGTGCGCTGGGAATACGGCTACCAGCCGGAGCCGGGCAGCCCGGAAGCCAGGCTGTACACCGACTTCCTGCCGCCGCGCGACTGGGTGTGAGCCGCTGCCGGTTACAAACGGGCAACGCACAGGGGCTGGCGGATCGGTTATCCTAGCCAGTTCGCTTTTTTGACCGATTTCGATCGACGATTCCGGAATACCGATGCACACCACCAAGGCCACCGTCGTGCCGCGCGCGCAGGAAATCGCGCTGTGGCTGCTGTTCGCGCTGATCTGGTTCGGCAGCCTGGGCTACCGCGGCCTGATCCATGCCGACGAGGGCCGCTACGCGACGATCTCGCTGTTCATGCTGCACAGCGGCGACTGGATCACGCCCCGCCTCAACGGCCTGCTCTATTTCGAGAAGCCCATCCTGCAATACTGGATGGGCGCGCTGAGCTTCGCCGCCTTCGGCGTCAATGAATTCGCCGCCCGCTTCTGGCCGGGACTCACCGGCTTCCTCAGCGTGGCGGCGGTGTCGCTGACCGCGCGGCGGCTGTGGGGCATCGACGCCGGGCGCCACGCGGCGCTGGCCGCCGGCGGCATGGCCTGGATCGTCGCCAACAGCCATTTCCTGTCGCTGGACATGGGCGTCAGCTTTTTCCTGACCGTGGCCCTGTGCGGCTTCCTGCTGGCGCAACGCGAAGAGGCCGGCCGCGAGGAAACCCGCTGGGCGATGTGGCTGACCTGGGCGGCGATGGCCGGCGCCACGCTGAGCAAGGGCCTGATCGGCCTGTTGATCCCCGGCGCCACCCTGGTGCTGTACAGTCTGGTCAACTGGCAATGGGCGTTCTGGAAACGGATGCACTGGCTCAGCGGCCTGGCGCTGTTCTTCGCGCTCACCGCGCCGTGGTTCGTGCTGGTTTCGGAGCGCAATCCGGACTTCGCCCACTTCTTCTTCATCCGCGAACACTTCGAGCGCTTCCTCACCACCGAGCACAAGCGCACCGGCGCGCCGTGGTACTTCGTGCCCTATCTGATTCTCGGCCTGCTGCCGTGGACCACGCTGCTGCCCCGCATCGTCAAGGACGCCTGGGCCGACCGAGCCGCCGGCCTGCGCATCGGCCGCCTGCTGCTGATCTGGTGCGTGTTCATCTTCGCCTTCTTCAGCAAGTCCAGCTCCAAGCTGCCGTCCTACATCCTGCCGATGTTCCCGGCGCTGGCGCTGATGTTGGCGCACAACCTGTCGCAGATGGCGCCGGGCGAGCTGAAAAAACATATCGTCCTGCCCGCGCTGCTCTGGCTTGCGCTGCTGGCCGCCTGGCCGTTCGCCGGCCGCTTCGCCAATCAAGATTCGCCGCTT
Source organism: Chromobacterium indicum (assembly GCF_039708975.1). Lineage (NCBI taxonomy): Bacteria > Pseudomonadati > Pseudomonadota > Betaproteobacteria > Neisseriales > Chromobacteriaceae > Chromobacterium > Chromobacterium indicum. Next base: position 139,788 of record NZ_JAYFSJ010000004.1, on the reverse strand, counting down.
GAGGTGATACAGCCCTTCGCGCATTTCATCGCCGCCGGGGCCGCAGCCTTCCTGATCGCGGCCGTGTTCTCCTGGCGCGCGCTGGGGAAGGAACGGATGCTGGCCGCCGTCGCCGCGCTGTCCTTCGGCAGCCTGATCGCGGTGACGCTGGCCGCCTGCGGTCACGACAGCTACGGCCGCCTGAAGGGCAGCAAGGACATCGTCGCGCGGATCCAGCCTTACCTGACGCCGGACAGCGAAATCTACTCGGTCCGCTACTACGATCAGACCTTCCCCTACTATGTCGGCCGGCCGGTGACGCTGGTGGACTTCGTCGACGAGTTCGAATTCGGCGAGGGGCAGGAGCCGCAACGCTGGCTGCCGCGCCTCGAGCAATTCGCCGAGCGCTGGCGCGCCGCGCCCGAGGCGGTGGCGATGCTGGGCGACGACACTTATCGGGAATTGCAAAAGCAGGGCCTGCCGATGAAGGTGATCTACCAGGACCCGCGGCGGATGGTGGTGGCGAAGCCTTAAGACTTTCGCCACGAAACCCACAAAAGACACGAAATATACGTTGCGGCCATCGAATTTGCTTCGTGTTGTTTCGTGGATTGCGTGGCTAATTAAGATGACAACATGAAACTGATTGAATTCGGATTGATACTGTTCGGCGTGCTGCTCAATGCCGCCGCGCAGCTGTGTTTGAAAGCCGGCGTGCGCCAGATCGGCCACTTCGACTTCTCGCTGGCCAACGCCTGGCCGACGGCCTGGTCGCTGGCCACCAACCTGCCCATCATCGGCGGCCTGTCCTGCTACGCGATCAGCGTGGTGGTGTGGATCATGGCGCTGTCGCGGGTGGAGGTCAGCGTCGCCTACCCGATGCTGTCCATCGGCTACGTGGTCAACGCCCTGCTCGCCTACTGGATGTTCGGCGAAGCGCTGGCCGCGCAGAAGCTCATCGGCATCGCCGTCATCATCGTCGGCGTGGTGCTGGTCGCCCGCAGCTGATTTTCGCAAAGGTCCGATATGGAATTCCTGCCCTTTACCCGTCCCGCGATAGACGAGGACACCATCGCCGCCGTCGGCGAAGTGCTTCGCTCCGGCTGGATCACCACCGGCCCGCGCTGCCAGCAGCTGGAGGCCGAGCTGTCCGCCTTCTGCGGCGGCCGTCCGGTGCGGCTGGCCGCGTCGGCCACCGCCGCGCTGGAAATGGCGCTGCAGATCGCCGGCATCGGCCCCGGCGATGAGGTCATCACCTGCCCGCTGAGCTGGATCGCCACCGCCAACGTGATCATGAAGGTGGGCGCGACGCCGGTGTTCGTCGACGCCGACCCGGCCACCCGCAACATCGACCTGGCCAAAATCGAAGCCGCGGTCACGCCGCGCACCCGCGCCATCATCCCGGTGGACCTGGCCGGCCTGCCGGTGGACCGCGACCGGCTGTACGACATCGCCCTCCGCCACAAACTGCGCGTGGTGGAAGACGCCGCCCAATCCATGGGCGCCGGCTGGAACGGCGAGGCCATCGGCCGCGGCGGCGACCTGGTGTCGTTCAGCTTCCATGCCAACAAGAACATGACCAGCGGCGAAGGCGGCTGCCTGGTGCTGAACAACGCCGAAGAAGCGCGGCTGTTCGAGAAGCTGCGGCTGCAGGGCGTCACCCGGCTGTCGGACGGCACCATGGACGTGGACGTGCTGGGCGGCAAGGCCAATATGACCGACATCGCCGCGGCGATCGGCCTGGGCCAGCTGAAAAAGCTGGACGGCTTCAACGCCCGCCGCCGCGAGCTGGCCCGGCTGTATTTCCAGCATTTCGACCGCTCGCTGGGCTGCGAGCTGCCGCCGGAAGACTTTGCGAACAGCAACTGGCACATGTTCCAGCCGCTGTTGCCGCTGGCGCGGATGAGCGTGTCCCGCGGCGAGTTCATCGCCCGGATGAAGGCGGAGAACATCGGCGTCGGCGTCCACTATCCGGCGATGCACCTGTTCGCGCTGTTCCGAGACAAAGGCTACGCCGAAGGGCAATATCCGGTAGCCGAAGACATCGGCGCCCGCACCGTCACGCTGCCGCTGTTCCCCGCGATGCGCGACGAAGACGTGCTCCGCGTCTGCCAAACCTTCAGCGCCGCGCTGCGCGCCGTTTTACACTGAGATACATGAATACCGACATCAACCTTTCCGTCGTCATCCCGGTCTATAACGAGCAGGACGTGCTGCAGGCGCTGTTCGACCGCCTGTACCCGGCGCTGGACGCGCTGAACCTGCGCTACGAGATCGTGTTCATCAACGACGGCAGCCGCGACAAGAGCGCGGCTATGCTGGCCGACCAGTTCGGCCTGCGGCCCGACGTCACCCGCGTGGTGCTGTTCAACGGCAACTTCGGCCAGCACCGCGCCATCCTGGCCGGCTTCGAACATAGCCGCGGCGAGCGCGTGGTGACGCTGGACGCCGATCTGCAGAATCCGCCGGAAGACATCCAGCTGCTGCTGGCCGAGATGGACAAGGGCCACGACTACGTCGGCTCCATCCGCCGCCAGCGCAACGACAGCATGTGGCGCCACCTGGCCAGCCGGGCGATGAACCGCCTGCGCGAGAAGCTGACCCGGATCAAGATGACCGACCAGGGCTGCATGATGCGCGCCTACAGCCGCCGCATCATCGACACCATCAACCAGTGCAACGAGTTGCACACCTTCATTCCGGCGCTGGCTTACCAGTTCTCCCAGCATCCGACCGAGATCGTCGTCGGCCATGAGGAGCGCTTTGCCGGCGAATCCAAGTACTCGCTGTACAGCCTGATCCGGCTGAACTTCGACCTGATGACCGGCTTCTCCATCGTTCCGCTGCAATGGTTCTCGCTGATGGGCATGGCGGTGTCGGCCGGCTCCGGCCTGTTGGTGGTCTACCTGCTGCTGCGCCGGCTGATCCTGGGGCCGGAAGTGGGCGGCGTGTTCACGCTGTTCGCCCTCGCCTTCTTCCTGATCGGCCTCGCGCTGTTCGGCATCGGCCTGTTGGGCGAGTACATCGGCCGCATCTACCAGGAAGTGCGCTCGCGTCCGCGCTACGTGATCCAGGCGGTGCTGGAGCAAAAGGGAGGCCAGGCATGAGCCGCGCCGTCGTCTTCGCCTACCACAACGTCGGCGTGCGCTGCCTGAAGGCGCTGATCGGCCGCGGCGTCGAGGTCGCGCTGGTGGTCACCCACCAGGACAACCCGAACGAAAACATCTGGTTCGCCAGCGTGTCCCAAGTCGCCCGCGACTACGGCATCCCGGTCATCACGCCGGACGATCCCAACGCGCCGGAAGTGGTGGAGCAGGTCCAGGCCTGCCAGGCCGATTTCCTGTTCTCCTTCTACTACCGCCACATGCTGAAGGCGCCGCTCTTGGAGACCGCGCAGCGCGGCGCGTACAATATGCACGGCTCGCTGCTGCCCAAGTACCGCGGCCGGGTGCCGATCAACTGGGCTGTCATCCACGGCGAGGCCGAAACCGGCGCCACGCTGCACCAGATGAACGTCAAGCCGGACAACGGCCCCATCGTCGACCAGATGGCGGTGCCCATCCTGCCGGACGACTCCGCCGACGAGGTGTTCGCCAAGGTGACCGTCGCCGCCGAAATGGTGCTGTGGCGCAGCCTGCCCGGCCTGATCGCCGGCGACGCGCCGCACGTTCAGCAGGACCTGAGCCTGGGCGACTACTTCGGCGGCCGCAAGCCGGAGGATGGCCGCATCGACGCGCGGACCTCGGCCGAGCGGCTGCATGATTTCGCCCGCGCGCTGACCCGGCCGTTCCCCGGAGCTTTCGCCGACACCGCCGCCGGCCGCCTGCTATTGTGGAAAACGCTGCGGGCGGGCCGCGCGGCGCCGACTGAACGCGCCGAACTGCGCTGCGCCGACGGCCGCTTGTGGCTGCATTGCGCCGACGGCGGCCGCCTGGCGGTGCTGGAGGCCGAGCTGGCCGGCCAGCCGCTGACCGCCGACAACTTCGCCGCCCGCGTCGCCGCCGACGCGCTGGCGCTGTGAACCGATTACCGAATTCGATTTTCCGCCCGCGGGCGGTTGAGGACATCCAATGAAAAAAGTACTGATCCTGGGCGTGAACGGCTTCATCGGCCACCACCTGACCAAACGCATCATCGAGACCACCGACTGGCACATCTACGGCATGGACATGCACGATGACCGCGTGGCCGAGTGGAAGGACCACCCGCGCTTCCACTTCTTCGAGGGCGACATCACCATCAACAAGGAGTGGATCGAGTACCACGTCAAGAAGTGCGACGTGGTGCTGCCGCTGGTGGCCATCGCCACCCCGTCCACCTACGTCAACAACCCGCTGCGCGTGTTCGAGCTGGACTTCGAGGCCAACCTGCCCATCGTCCGCCAGTGCGTGCAGTACAAGAAGCACCTGGTGTTCCCGTCCACCTCGGAAGTGTACGGCATGAGCCAGGACGCCGAATTCGACCCGGAAAACTCCCAGCTGATCTACGGCCCGATCAACAAGCCGCGCTGGATCTACGCCTGCTCCAAGCAGCTGATGGACCGCGTGATCCACGCCTACGCGATGGAAGAGGGTCTGAACTACACGCTGTTCCGTCCGTTCAACTGGATCGGCGGCGGCCTGGACAACATCAACACGCCGAAGGAAGGCTCCAGCCGCGTGATCACCCAGTTCTTGGGCCACATCGTCCGCGGCGAGACCATCAAGCTGGTCGACGGCGGCCACCAGAAGCGCGCGTTCACCTATGTCGACGACGGCATCAGCGCGCTGATGAAGATCATCGAGAACAAGGACGGCAAGGCTTCCGGCCAGATCTACAACATTGGCAACCCGGTCAACAACTACTCGATCCGCGAACTGGCGCAGATGATGCTGGACCTCGCCCGCGTCTACCCGGAATACCAGCTGAACGCCGACAAGGTGCAAGTGGTGGAAACCACCTCCGGCCAGTACTACGGCAACGGCTACCAGGACGTGCAGAACCGCGTGCCGAAGATCGCCAACACCATGGCCGATCTGGACTGGAAGCCGACCGTCTCCATGGCCGACGCCCTCAAGGGCATCTACGACTACTACCGCGACCAGGTGGCGGCCAGCCGCGATCTGTCGGAGTAATATCGGCGCAGGCTGAGTTTCGGCCCGTCGAAATGCCGCTCATTCCCGAAAGGGTGGGCGGCATTTTAAATGCCCGGCCAACCTGATTGTGTCCGCTACGCGGACAGATATTTGCATGGCGGGGCTGCCCGCCAAGCAGGTCGGGGAGCTGTCTCGCCAGCTCCCCGACACCCCTAGGCGACCCCTCTGCCCGAGAAACCCCGGCAAAACAGCCAGAGTCCAGGCGCCGCCGATCGAAAAAACGGCGGCTTAACCCCCCCTGGCCTCAGGCTGTTTTACCGGCACGGGCAGAAGGGGATCATGGCGGCGCTCGACAAACCATTCGCTACACTCGAGCCTCTGCAGATAATCCTGACGAAAAACATCGATAGTCCGCCATGACTACCCATATAGACATCCGTGCCTACAACCCGACTTGGCCACAGTGTTTCCAAACCGAGCGCCTGCAAATACTGGCGGCGCTTGGCCCGCTAGCCGACGCCAGCGCGATCGAACACATCGGCAGCACCGCCGTGCCAGGCCTCGCCGCCAAATCCATCATCGACATCATGCTGGGACTGCCCGCTCTCAACGACATAGAGCCGTATATCCCGGCGCTGAAATCGGCAGGTTTCCATCTTCAACCGCAGATGGCCGCCGCCATGCCGGATCGGCATGACTTCGCCAAACCGGCCGCCCATCCGCGAAGTCCATCTGCACGCGGTGGCGCTGGGCAGCGCCTTCTGGCGCGACAAACTGGCCTTCCGCGACGCGCTGCGCGCCGATGCGCGCCTGGCTGGGCAATATGCGGATCTGAAGCGGCGACTGGCGCAGTGCCACGGCGGCGACCGCGCCGGCTATGCCCGCGCGAAGAGCGCTTTTATCGCCTCCGTGTTGGCGATGGCGGCCGGAAAACCGCACGGCAAGCCCGTCGCGCGGTAAACTCGCCAGCGATTCCGAATACTTGAACCTGCCATAACAATGAAAAAACTCGCCCTGAAGATAGACGTCGACACTTGGCGCGGCACCCGCGAAGGCGTGCCGCGGCTGATTGAGGCGCTGAAGCGGCATGACGCCGGCGCCACCTTCCTGTTCAGCCTGGGCCCGGACCACACCGGCCGCGCGATCAAGCGCGTGTTCCGTCCCGGCTTCCTGTCCAAGGTGTCGCGCACCTCCGTCGTCGAACACTACGGCATCCGCACCCTGCTGTACGGCACCGTGCTGCCGGGCCCGGACATCGGCCGCCGCGAAGCGGCCCTGCTCCGCGGCGTGCGCGACGCCGGCTTCGAGGTGGGCATCCATTGCTGGGACCACATCAAGTGGCAGGATTACGTCGCCGGCAAGGACGCGGCCTGGACCCGCGCCGAGATGCACAAGGCGGCCAGGCGCTTCCGCGAAATCTTCGGCGAAGAGGCCCGCACCCACGGCGCCGCCGGCTGGCAAATCAACGACGCGGCGCTGGCCTACCAGCAGGAGCTGGGCATGCGCTACGCGTCCGACGGCCGCGGCAGCCACCCGTTCCAGCCGCTGGACGCCGCTGGCCGGCCGCTGGGCGTGCCGCAGTTGCCCACCACGCTGCCGACGCTGGACGAACTGATCGGCCTGGACGGCCTGAGCAACGACAACGTCCACGAGCATCTGCTGAAACTGACCGAGGCCGAGACCGCCACCGGCCACGTCTACACGCTGCACGCGGAGCTGGAAGGCATGCGGCTGATGGAAGTGTTCGACCGCCTGCTCGACGGCTGGAAGCGGCAAGGCTACCAGCTGGTCAGCTGCGTCGATCTGTTCGACAGCCAGGATCTCGCCAATCTGCCGTCCGGCCGGGTGGTGATGGGAGAGATTCCCGGCCGCAGCGGCACGCTGGCGCTGCAGGCCTGATCCGCCTCCCGAACGCCCCGCCCGCGCGGGGCGTTTTGCATGGAAGGGCTATGCTGAAAGTCTCTTCCTGTCGGAAACGCCGCCATGGACATCTCCTACGCCGAACGGCTGCTGCTGGCCAGCCTGGCCTTCCACTACGCCGTACTGATTCTCTGGTTCTGTCTGTTTTTCTTCTGCCGCGGCTGGCTGTACCGGCTGCACAGCCGCTGGTTCAGGCTATCCGAGCCGGCGTTCGACCTGCTCAACTACGGCGGCATCGGCCTGTACAAGATCCTGGTGTTCGTGTTCAACCTGGCGCCGCTGCTGGCGCTGTGGCTGACGGCGCGCTGAAGCCCGCCTCCATCCAATAAACTCCATCATCCCCGACGCTTGCCTGCCGCTCGATGGCGGAGTCGGAAATACGTCATTTCACAGACATCAGGATCAATACGCGCCGACACAGGCTGTAGCTTCAGCACGCCATGGCGATGCTGCGCCAATTCCGGGTTTGACTAGCGGCTCCAGGCCTCGCCGCTTTCTTGGCACTCCTGCTGCCGATACCGGGCCATGTCCCGCCAACCCGTTCGCCCCCCCCCAGCCAGGCTGGCCAGCTCCCACATTCATGGACTTCCATGTCATACCCATCGCGGCTCCGGGCCATCCAAATATTTACATGGGTTAATTATTAAAAATAAAATATTCTTTTAGCTTGCCACTCTTGATGGAGCATGCACATGCTTAATGCGATCAGCCCATCGTCTTCCCCGATAACGACAAGCTCGCGCAGCGAAGCGGCCAAGCCCGCCGCCGCCAATCCGGCGAACGCCTCAAGCCCAAGCAGCGTGGAGACGCAGATCTCTCCGCTCGCCCGCTTGCTCGGCGAGAGCATGTCCCTGATGAAACAGCGTGAAAGCACGCTGAGCCGCGGCGAAATGGCCAGCATCGCCGACTCCGCGCTGAATGCGATTTGCGGCCCAGGCTACGACGCGCTCAAGTCGGTCCACTACCAGCAAAAACCATCCGATCCCGATCCGGCCAGGCAAAAGCTGGCAGCCGACGCCAACGCATTTCTCGAGGCGGATGGAAAAAACAGCCAACACGCGCTGAACCCGTTTGCCGGGCTCAACCGCGATGAGCTGGATGCGGTGGCATCGGACGACAGCGGCCGCTACACCGTGAATGAACGACGCGCCGCTTATTTGGAGGCCTATGACATGGAACAGGCCTGGCGCCGGCAAGTCATGGCCGCGGGCCAGGCTGAGCGCGAGGCCACGGGGTCCCGGCGTCATTTCTACGAAGAAATATTGAATCATTACCAGGCCTTGCCCCCGCTGGAACAATCCCTCTATCCGGCAAGCTACAGCCAGAAATTACAGGCCCATATCCAGAGAGAGCCGGCCATCGAAAACGACAGTTTCGACTGGTACCAAAAATTTCCCCTAGCCGCCGGCGACAAGACCCCCACCTAACCCACTGACAAAAGACGATATGCACAAGATCACGCTTGCCGCCGCACTGCTTGGATTAAGCTCCAGCATCGCCCTTGCCGGCCCCACCGTTACCGTCACCTTCAAAAACCAGGGCAAAACCGATGTCCGATACCAGGTGATCGGCAAAAATGAAATCGAAACCCAGGCGAACGCCTCGCCGAAACCCGTCTCCGTCGTGCCGGCGGGCCGCAGCGACACTTACTATATCGCCAGCCCGCTCAGCCCCGACGTCAACTACGCCTTCGTTCGCTACACCGACGGCGCGCGCCAGTGCGAATTCCGCACCACCTTCGTCAATGTGCCCAAGCCGGGCGGCCTGTTGAACAACGGCGTGATTCCCAAAGTGCCGCAGTGGAACAAGACCGCCTCCGGCAGCGGCGGCGCGTTCTGCAATGCCGAAATCACCTACTACAACATGGCCACGCTGGAGTGGTCGGTCGAGTTCACCATGCGTTGAAGCGCGTAGCCGAACCAACGCAAACGGCGACGGTCTCGCGACCGACGCCGTTTTTGCTGTCGCCGGAACCGGCTTACAGCTCGCGCTTGTTCAGGAACAGCGTCAGGCTGAGCCCGCCCTCGCCGTCGTTCTGCGACTGGATGTTCTTCAAAGTGATGCCCGACGGCAGCAGCACGCTGATGCCGTGGCCGACGCCGTAGCGCGACAGCGTCTTCTCCAGCTGCTTGGCCACCCCCTTGGCCGGCAGCCTGGCTTCGTCGTCCAGCTCGAAGCCGTACGACTCCGCCGCGCTGCCCAGCGCCACTTCCACTTGCTCGCGCGGCACGAAGCGCTCGGCGGCGGCGGTCAGCGCCTTGGCCTGCACCTCTTCCGGCTGGCTTTCCACCAGCTGCAGCAGCTCATCCTTGAAGCGCGCCTGCTGCATCGGGTCTTCAATCTCGCCCGACAGCTGCTCCACCACGCTGGCCAGCATCTTGCTGCTGGACGCCTTGTCCGGCACGCGCAGCGCCTTCAGGAAATCGTCCAGCCAGAACTTGGCCTCGCGGCTCAGCCGATCCACCGCGTACACCGTCGGGCCGTGCTCCAGGATCAACGCGCCCTTGTCGATCAAGCGCGGATTGATGCCGGAGGCGTGGCTGATGTCGAACACGCCGGCGCCGTCGATGATGGTGAGGAAGTCGTCGCGGATCTCGGACTTGAACACGCCCAGCGCCCGCATCTCGCGGTCGCCGTCGGACAGCCCGGCGAACTGGATCACCAGCAGGTCGCCGGCGCTGATGTTGGGATGCTGCGAGCGGCCGTACAAATGCTTGGCGATGCGCTGCGACACCTCGAGGAAATCCACCTCGCCGCGGAAAAACTGGCGGGTGTAATGGTAGACCTCGTTCAGGTTGAGGTCGGTCTCGTGGACGAATTGGTGCTTCTTGCGGTCGGACACAATGCCCTTCAGATAGCCGTCCAGCAACAGGCCGGAAACCGCCTCGTCCACCATCGTGGTGCGCTCGGACAGCTGCAGCGGCTCGCCGCGCGTCGGGTTGCCCACCCGGTGCACCACCATGCATTCCACTCTAGATTCCGCTATCACCATCGCCGCGCTCCCGCAAAAGAATGCGCGATTATTGTCGCGCCCCGCCGGCTTGGCAAGCGCCGCCGGCCAGACTGTCGGCGAGAAAATCCACCAGCAGCCTCACCTTGGGGCTGAGCTGGCGGTTATGCGGATACAGCGCCCAGATGCCCTCTTCCGGCTCCGCATAGTCGGCCAGCACCTCCACCAGCGCGCCGCTAGCCAGATGCGCGGCCACGTAGTAATCGGGCAGCTGCGCCAGGCCCATGCCGCGCATCGCGGCCTCGGCCAGCGGCGCGGCGGTGCTGCAGCGCATCCGCCCCTGCACGCGGAAGGTCTGCCGGCGGCCGTTCACCTGCAGATGCCAGCCGTCATTGCCGATCTGCAGGCACTGGTGCTGCAGCAGCTCCTGCGGCCGCCGCGGCGCGCCGTGGCGCGCCAGATAGTCCGGCGACGCGCAGACATGGTGGCGCCGCTGCCCCAATTTACGCGCCATCAGCGAGGAATCGGTCAGGCGGCCTATCCGTATCGCCAGATCGTAGCCGTCGTGCACCAGATCTTGCACCTGGTTGGACAGATCCAGGCTCACCTCCAGCAGTGGATAGCGCTGCATGAACTCCAGCACCAGCGGCGCGATGTGGCTGTGGCCATAGGCCAGCGGCGCGGTCAGCTTCAGCTGGCCTTGCGGCTCTGCCTGCAGCTGCGACACCGCCTGCTCGGCATCCGCCAGCGATTCCAGCAACTGGCGGCAGTGCGTCAAATACAACTCGCCAGCCTCGGTCAGGCTGAGCTGGCGGGTGGTGCGGTACAGCAGCCGCGCGCCCAGCCTCTCTTCCAGCTGGCCGACCTGGCGGCTGACCTGGGCGATGGAGATGCCCAGCCGCCGGGCCGCCCGGGTGAAGCTGCCGCTATCGGCCACGGCGGCGAATTCCTGCATTCCTTCCCAGCTGGCCATTTTTTCTCCACGGAAAAAATCATTTACCAATCTGGCCGATTATCGACAACCAGCAAAAAAATACAATGGCCGATTACCCAGAAACCCGTCAACGTGGAAAAGGAATCGCTGATGAGCCAGGACATCATTCGCTGCAAGGCCGCCGTGGCCTGGGCCGCCGGCCAGCCGTTGAGCATCGAAGAAATCGAAGTGCATCCGCCCAAAGCCGGCGAGGTGCGCGTGAAGATGGTGGCCACCGGCGTCTGCCACACCGACGCCTTCACCCTGTCCGGCGCGGATCCGGAAGGCGTGTTCCCCAGCATTCTCGGCCATGAAGGCGGCGGCATCGTCGAATCGATCGGCCCCGGCGTCACCAGCGTGGCGGTGGGCGACCACGTGATCCCGCTGTACACGCCGGAATGCCGCGAGTGCAAGTTCTGTCTGTCCGGCAAGACCAATCTGTGCCAGAAGATCCGCGCCACCCAGGGCAAGGGCCTGATGCCGGACGGCACCAGCCGCTTCTCCAAGGACGGCCAGCCCATCTACCACTACATGGGCACCTCCACCTTCAGCGAATACACGGTGCTGCCGGAAATCTCGCTGGCCAAGGTGAACAAGGCCGCGCCGCTGGAGGAGGTGTGCCTGCTGGGCTGCGGCGTCACCACCGGCATGGGCGCGGTGGTCAACACCGCCAAGGTCAAGGCCGGCGACAGCGTGGCCGTCTTCGGCCTGGGCGGCATCGGCCTGTCCGCCATCATCGGCGCGCGCATGGCCGGCGCCGGCCGCATCATCGGCATCGACATCAACGAAGGCAAATTCGAACTGGCGAAGAAGCTGGGTGCCACCGACTGCGTCAATCCCAGCCATTTCGACAAGCCTATCCAGGACGTGATCGTGGAAATGACCGACGGCGGCGTCGATTTCTCCTTCGAGTGCATCGGCAACGTCAAGGTGATGCGCGCGGCGCTGGAATGCTGCCACAAGGGCTGGGGTGAATCGGTGATCATCGGCGTGGCCGGCGCCGGCCAGGAAATCTCCACCCGCCCGTTCCAGCTGGTCACCGGCCGCGTCTGGCGCGGCAGCGCCTTCGGCGGCGTGCGCGGCCGCACCGAGCTGCCGGAATACGTGGAGCGTTACCTGAAAGGCGAATTCCGCCTGGACGACTTCATCACCCACACCATGCCGCTGGAGCGGGTCAACGAGGCCTTCGATCTGATGCACGAGGGCAAGAGCATTCGCTCCGTCATCCATTACGCGCCGGAGACGGCATGAGCGGGCTGGAGAAAATAGCCGACAACCTGGCCTTCGGCGGCCGCCAGCAGCAATGGCTGCATGATTCGGCCACGCTGGGCTGCCGGATGCGCTTCAGCGTGTTCCTGCCGCCGGCGGCCGAACACGGCAAGCTGCCGTGGCTGCTGTGGCTGTCCGGCCTCACCTGCAGCGACGAGAACTTCAGCCACAAGGCCGGCGCTCAGCGCCTGGCGGCCGAGCTCGGCATCGCGCTGGTGATGCCGGACACCAGCCCGCGCGGCGAGGGCGTGGCCGACGATCCGGCCTACGACCTGGGCCAGGGCGCCGGCTTCTATCTCAACGCCGAGCTCGAGCCGTGGCTCCGCCACTATCGAATGTACGACTACGTCAGCCAGGAGCTGCCGGCGCTGCTGCGCCGCCATTTCCCGCTGAACGGCCGCTGCGCCATCGCCGGCCATTCAATGGGCGGCCACGGCGCGCTGGTCTGCGCGATCCGGCGGCCGCAGGACTACGTGTCGGCATCGGCGTTCAGCCCGATCTGCCAGCCGACCCAGGCGCCGTGGGGCCGCAAGGCCTTCGCCGCCTATCTGGGCGACGACGAGGCGGCCTGGGCCGAGTGGGACGCCAGCCTACTGCTGGCCGAGCGCGGCTGCCCGCTGCCGCTCAGGGTGGACATCGGCCTGGCCGACGCCTTCCTGGCCGAGCAGCTGCGTCCGGACGCGCTGCAGCAGGCGGCGCGCCGCGGCGACGCGCGGCTGGAGCTGCACCGCCACGCCGGCTACGACCACAGCTACTACTTCGTCGCCAGCTTCATCGACGAGCACCTGCGATTCCACGCCCGCCACCTGCTGGCCTGAGGCTGACTCAGGACGCAAAAAAGCCAGGCTCGAGAGCCTGGCTTTTTTGTTTGTGTTTGGTGGAGGGAGAAGGATTCGAACCTTCGAAGGCTTAGCCGCCGGATTTACAGTCCGGACCCGTTGACCGCTGGGGTAACCCCTCCAGAGCGGCGCATCTTATCGGCTCGCAATATAACTGTCAACACCTCGCGGCGCGTGGAAGCGCTTCGCGCCGGATCTCAGGCCATCGCGGCTTCCCGATCGATGCCTCCTTTCCCGGTCCACCATCGAAACCGCAATCCGCATCGGCATGCCATTGCGATGAGATTTGCGGCAAACGCGATTCGGGCGCGATGCCCGTTCCCGCCCTTCACAGACGCTTGCCCGCGCCGTTTTCTCCATGGAACACCCTATTCAAGGCCAATGTCAGCAACATTGATGCATCGCTTCGTCGCCATCGGCTGATTCCCCTCCGCCGCCGGCTTCAAATCGGATGCCAGACCGCGGAAAAACGATGCATATTCCCAAGCCCGTTTCACGTCCCGCCCCTCAGCCCGCCAGGCTCGACAGCTTTCCGCTGTTCGAGAACCTGCCCCAGGATTTGATGCGGCATATCGAACGCCATGCCACGCAGGTCAGCGGCAGGCAGAGCAAGCTGCTGTTCTTGCGAGGCGACACGGAAGAGTTCATCGCGCTGGTGCTGCAGGGCAACGTCTACCATACCCTTCAGGAACCGGACGGCCACGAGGTCATCATCGACCGTTCCGGCCCCGGAGAAATAGTCGGGGAAAGCGCGCTGCTGCACTTGAGCCGCCGAAACTGCACCGCGCAACTGAGCCGCGACTGCCGTCTGCTGCTGCTGGATCAGAAGCATTTCCGTGCCTTGCAAGACGCGCCTCAACTGATGTCCCGCATCCAGCAGCAACTGTGCCGACGGCTGCAACACATCAGCAACTTCGTCGAAACCGTTTGTCTTTATCGGCTGGAGGCCCGGTTGGCGAGGCATCTGTTGATGGAGATCGATCTTCGCGGCCATCCCGGCCCCAATGGCCCCATCCTGCCGCTGAACATGAACCAGGCCATACTCGCTTCCATGCTCAACGCCAGCCGCCCTCGGCTTAACGCGCAGCTTAAGCAATGGCAGCGCAATGGGTTGATCCAGCTGTCCCGCCACATGCTGCAAGTCTGCGACCCGGTCCGACTCAGACAGATCGCCCAATACCCAGATAGGCAAATTAAATATTTTAAATGATAAAAATATTTAAATGTCACATCGGTAACTGAGCGGATTTCCCAGCTTCGCCATCCTGCAATCCCCATTGTCATGAACGGATGGCGACATGCTTAACCAAAACGTTGTTTCCTCCTCCAATCTTGGCCACTGTTTCGAGCCGGTCTGGCGAGAAATCCACGCCAAGCTGCAGCGCCGCGCCCGCCACCTGTGCAAAGGAGATATCCATCGCGCCGACGAGTTGCTGTCGGACACCGCCCTCAAGGTCCACCTTTACCTGCAGCACTCTCCGGAGCGCGTGCAAAACCTGGCCGGATTCCTGTTCCTGGCCCTGAATCACGCGTTTCTGGATTTTGTCCGCAGCCAACGCCGGGAGGGACGGGTGATCGATCCGGATTCCGACCTGGATAGCGCCCCTGTCCATGCCCACGCCGGCGGCGCCCCCACCCCGGAACAGCAGCTGTCTTTGAAACAGCAGCTCGCCTGGATGGACACGGCGCTGGCTGGGCTAAAGCCGCAACAGCAGTTATTGTTCAAGCTGAAGTTCGAGGAAGACCTGTCCTATTCGCAGATCGCCTCGCTGCTGGGAATCAACGAAGCGCTGGCGCGCAAACGGGTGGAGCTGCTGCGCAAATCGCTGCGCAAGCGGATGGAGCGGTAATTCTCGCGCCGCGCCTTGCCCGCAAGGCGATCCTGATTCTCCATCCCGCGCGTTCGCGGGACAGGCGCGGCGCCATTCCGGCGACAACCCGGATTTGTAACGCAGGGAAATTTTCACAGGGCCCATGGCGGCGCGTCCGTATGGCAAGCGCATGGCGCCTCTTCCCCATCAACCGCGATTCAGGAGCAATCATGGCAGACACCACAGTCAATGGACAAATCACCGACGCCGTCACCCAGACCAACGTCAAAGTCGTGGCCGAAGCTCCTGCCCAGGCCATGGCCGCGCTGTACCAAGTCGCCAGCCACTCGGCCGGTTTGGCGCTGCAAAACTCGGTGCACAGCCAGCAGGCGCTGAACCAGATCAACAGCGCGGTGATTTCCAAGGCGGTGTCCATGATCCTCTCCGTCGGAGAGAAGGTCTGACGCCCCGCGTCAAGGAGAACTGAACCATGGACTGGAAAGGAATATTCGGTTTGAAAAAACCGGCGACACCCGCAACGCCGGCTGCCGACGCGGCGCAACCGAGCCCGCAAGGCAGCGGCGGCCCGCCGCCCCAGACGGATGCCGGCGCGAAATCCGCGTCGGACAGCGGCGCGGCGCCAAGCCCACGGCAAGAGCCGGCAGGCGCTTCCCCCTCCGGCGGGCAGGCTTCCGCCCCGCCCTCCGCCAACCCCTTGCGCGAATTCACCGCCAAGCTCGGCACCTCTCCGGCCGGAAGCGGAGACACCTCGGCGTTGAATAGCCAAATCGTGCAGGCGGTGCAGCTGACCAACAGCGAAACCGCCGCTTATGCCAGCAACCAGATCGCGGTCGCGCCCAATATGATGATCACCCAGGCCAGCGGCCTGGTGGCGCAAGCCGGCGCCAACTACTTCGACGGCGCCAGCAAGCTGGCTCTCGCCAGCAAAAGCGTGCTGTTGAAAAACATGACTGAAAAGTTCGCCGCGGAGGACTTGAAGGGCGCCGCGGAAGACGCGCTGGGCATACTGATCACCGACCTCCTGGTCGGCACCGCCGCCGCGGCAGCGGCCGCCGCCGGCGCGATAGAAGCCGAAGCGGCGCACTTCGCCCTGGACAGGATAGACGAGAGTTTGAGCAAATATCAGGACTTGCTGGACAAACGCGGCGGTTGAGGGCGCCCCTCCGGCCGGCTTCAACGCCGGCGCGGCCAGCCCACGGCCTCCGCATCCGGAGCGTCCCCCCGCCGCTCCGCGGCGCGCATCCGTCCTGCCCCGCCTCACAAACCGGCGGTTTGCGCGTCCCGCCATGAATGCCTTCTTCCGCCAAACCGCCATGAGCCTGCCAGACCCAACGGACGCCCCCCGCGGCCCTCTTCCTGGACTGAGCAAAAGTCCAGTGCATCTGCTGTCCGCCCTCGTCGCGCTGGCTACGGACAAGCTGTGGGACACGATGCTGCCGGACATGGCCAGACTTCTGCCTCCGCAGGAAAAGGAACGGTTCTTTCTGTGCGCCGGCCTGCTGCTGGGCCTAATCACCCTCAGCGCCACCCTGACCCAACGCTGGGTGGACAGGGATGGACTGGGCGTGGCCCTGGCCAAAGGGCTAGCCATGGGCGTCCTGGCCGGTCTGCCATACTCATTTGGTTCCACCGCACTAGGGCTGATCTTCATCGGCTGGTCAGGCATCAACGAATTGCAGAAGTTTGAGCAGTGAACCTCATCGTTCCCCTGGAGAGTCAAACCATGCATCCGACACGCAATGCGTTCAGCCGCCTGTCGCGCGCCGCGGTGTTGCTGGCGGCGCTGGCCTCAGGCCAGGCGCTGGCGGCAAGCGCGCCGCCCCTGCCCGCGCTGGGCGCCGACCCCAAGCAAAACACGGTGTCCGGCCTCTCATCCGGCGCCTTCATGGCGGCCCAATACAGCGTCACCTACTCAGCCAGCGTAGCCGGCGCCGGCATCGTCGCCGGCGGCCCGTTCTATTGCGCCGGGCTGAACAAGCTGGGCGGCGCAGACCGCTTCATGATGACCGCCAGCACTCAATGCATGCGGCCGCAAGGCGCGGCCCCCTCCGGCGCGGCCGCCTGGAAGGAGGCGCAGCAGTTCGCCCGGGACGGCGCCATCGACCCGGTGGACAACATCAAGCGCCAGCGGCTGTATATCTTCACCGGCGCGTCCGACAGCGTGGTCTATCCCAAGGTGGTGGCCCAGACGCGCGCCTTCTACCTGAACGCGGGCGTGCCGGAATCGCAGATACGCTACGTGGACAACGTCAATGCCGGCCACGCGCTGCTCACGTCCAACCCGGGGGATGAAGCCTGCCCCGTCAACGTGTCCCCTGCCGCCGGCAGCACCAAGACCAATCTCAACAACTGCGGCTTCATGCAATCGCAAGACATCCTGCGCCAACTGTACGGCAACGACCTGAAGCCGCCGGCGACCAAATTGTCCGGCGAACTGCTGGACTTCGACCAGACCGAATTCTCCCAGAGCCGCTACACCGGTTTGTCCGACATCGGCCATGTCTACGTCCCGGCGGCTTGCCGCAAGCAGAGCTGCCGCGTGCACGTGGTATTCCACGGTTGCACTCAGGAAGACAGCCGCATCGGCAACCGCTACTACACCAGCACCGGCTACAACCAGATGGCCGACCGCAACCGCATCATCGTGCTGTACCCGCAGATCCGCACCGACCCCAAGCGCAACCCGCAAGGCTGCTGGGACTTCTGGGGCTATAGCAGCAAGGATCCGGTCCGGCCCGACTTCTACGCCCGAACCGCGCCGCAGATGTCCGCCATCCGCGCGATGGTGGAGCGTCTGGAAAGCCCTCTCCAATGAAAAGGAAACTCGATATGGAAGCGCATCCGCTGAACGCCTGGCTGCAAAACGGCGAAGCCGGCTGGCAAGCCTGGCACCCTATGTTCCGCCAATTCTTTTTCGCCGGCATTCCCGCCCACGGCGACTGGAAAGGCAGGCTGCAAACCGGACTGGAACAGCGCCAGCGGCTGGATGAATGGCAGCAAAGCGAAAGCAGCCAATGGCGGCAAGCATGGCGTCAGCATCTAGACGCTGACGGCTGGCTCGACTATTGCCAGCAATGCCAGGACATCAGCCAGCAATTCGGCCACCAGTTGCTGAACTGGCAGTTGAAGCTGATCACCTTGTGGCGGGAGCAAAGCTACGAACTGCTGCGCAATCTGCTGGACTCCCGCGGCGGCGCCGACGACCTGCTGGCCGTCAACGCGCTGCACCAGCGCGCCCGGCAAAACATGGGCGTGCACCAGGAGGATCTGCAACAGCTGCTGACCGGCTTCTCCCCCGCCTTGCTCGATTCCCTGCGGCAATTCCTGGCGCCCAAGTCCGAGTCGCCGACAAACTGATCCGCACCGCCGGCCGCCCTCCCCCGCGGCCGGTTTCCGCCATCCGCTTCACAAGCGGCCTTCCCGCTCGTCCTGCTGTCAGCTCGCCGGCAACGCCTCGCGCGCCGATTTCCCATCCATTCTGTCCGGAGAAACGCCATGCATGACGCCCCTCGCCATCCGAAATCCCCGCCTGCCCGCTGCCAGGGCAAGACCAGACTCGCCAGCGCCGCTTCGCGCCGCCGTTGCAACGGCGCCCCCGCGCCGCGTGTCCAAGTCCGAGGAGACCGCAATGGCTGACGACACGCTCCACCCCGACTTGCGCCAGATCTCGGAACAATATCTGGGCAGGACGCTGCAAGCGGAGGAAATGGAACAGCTGCTCGCCCTGCAGCAAAACATTCAAAGCCAGCCTCCCGCGCCTCTGGGCGCCGCCCAGCAAGCGAAACAGCAAGCGCAGCTGGCGATCACCCAAAACCAGGCCAGGGCCGGATCCAGCGTGAAAGAGATCCTTCAGGCGATTCAGACCGGCTCCGCCAAGGCGCTGCAAGTGCAGGAAACCGAAGAGCAGGCGATTCTGAAGCTGCTGGAGAGCAGCAAGACCTTGGCCGAATTGCGCCCTGCGGCATTGCAGCAGGGCGGCGCCGGCCTGCGGCCGAGCACCCAGCTGGTCATGGCGCAGATCGGCGAACAACTGGCCAAGCTGGCGCGCGCGGAAGTGAAAACATGCTTCGACCAATACTTCGGCCCGCTGAATCAGCAACTGCAGATGCTGGTGGCCCGCATGGAGGCGAAAGAGCGCGCCGCCGCCCTCAACGCGCCCGCCACAGCCGCCCCCGGCATCGAACCGCCCGCCCCATTCCCGGGCATGCCGCCTGACGCGCAAGAGATTCACAAGCCGATCGACTAGGCGTCCATTCAGCAGCGCGAGCGGTCGACGGCCAGTCGATAATCCCGCCCCGATCCTCGCGCGCTCTCAATCCAACCTGAAGGAGGCAACACATGGCCACTATCGTGAACGAGCAAATCACCGATGCCGTCACCCAAACCAACGTCAAGGTACTGGCCGAGTCCCCGGCCATGGCGATGGGCTCCATCTTCCAGACCATGGCCCACTCCACCGGCATCCTGTTCGAGAACGCCACCTCGGCGCAACAGCAACAAAACACGCTGGCGCAAAGCGCCGCCAACATGGGCGTGATGCAGATCTACAGCCTGGATACGATGGCGGGCGCCGCCGGCACCGAAAAAATGGCGCAGGCCGGCATCGCCGACAACCTGACCAGCCTGTTGACCGTGCTGCAGTCCTTCCGCCGCTAATCGCCCTCTTCCCGAAACAAGGAGTCACGTAAATGGCAACCACCGTCAATCCGCAGATCACCGACGCCGTCACCCAAACCAACGTCAAGGTGCTCGCCGAATCGCCCGCCATGGCGATGGGCTCCATCTTCCAGACCATGGCCCACTCCACCGGCATCCTGTTCGAAAACGCCATCTCGTCGCAGCAACAGCAAAACACGCTGGCCCAAAGCTCCACCAATATGGGCGTGATGCAGGTCTACAGCATGGACACCATGGCAGGGGCCGCCGGCACCGAGAAAGTCGGCCAGGGCGGCATCGCCGACAACCTGACCAGCCTGCTGACCGTGCTGCAAAGCTACCAACGCTAACCCTCACCCATAAACCAGGAGCAGTGAAATGGCACTAGACCAAATCACCGACGCCGTCACCCAATCCAACGTGAAAGTGCTCGGCGAAGCGCCCGCCATGGCGATGGGTTCCATCTACCAGACCATGGCCCACTCCACCGGCATTCTGTTCCAGAACGCCGTGGCGGCCCAGCAGCAACAAAACACGCTGGCTCAAGCGGCGGCCAACCAGGGCATCATGCAGATCTACAGCCTGAATACCATGGCCGGCGCCGCCGCCACCGAAAAAGTCGGCCAAGGCGGCATCGCCGACAACCTGACCAGCCTGTTGACCGTGCTGCAAAGCTTCATGCGCTGATTCCCGTCCCGCCCTCACGCTGACGTCCCTCGCCCCGGCGACGGGGCGTCTTTTTTCGTCGCGAAGCAGCCGGCCACCGCCTCTATCGCCGCCCTCACCCGCGCCACCCGCTGCAGATCCGGATGCAGCACCAGCCACATGTCCACCGGATCTACCCGATCCGGCCACACCCGCTCCAGCCCGGCGTCCTGATCGGCGATGAAGCAGGACAGCATGGCGATGCCCATGCCGGCCAGCGCCGCCTGCCGCAGGGTCAGCTGCGAATTGGCCTGCAGCGCGATGCGGGCCTGGTCCACGCTTTCGCCGCACAGCCGCTGCCAGTGGCGCGGCACGGTGTCGCGCGGAAACATCAGCAGCTCGTGGCCGGCGAAGCCGTCGCCGGGCAGCGGCCGTCCACGCCGCGCCAGGTAGTCCGGCGACGCGTACAGGCTCATGTCGATGGCGGCCAGCTTGCGCACCAGCACCTCGCCCTTGTCCGGTCGCAGGCTGCGGATGGCGAAATCCACCTCGCCGGCCGCCACGTCGCTGAGCGACAAGCCGGTCAGCAACGTGAACTCCAGCTCCGGATGCCGTCGCGACAACTCGGCCAGCGCCGGGATGACGAAAGCCTCGGCCACGGTGTCGGTGGCGGCGATGCGCACCGGCCCGGCCAGCTGGCGGTCGCTGTGCGCGGCTTTGCGGCTGAAGGCGTCGGCGGCGGCTTCCATCCGCTCGGCGTCGGCCAGCAGCATCGCGCCGGACTCGCTCAGCTGGTAGCCCTGCGGCGTGCGCAAAAACAGCCGGCCGCCGATCTCGGCCTCGAAAGCCTGCAGCCGCCGGCCCACCGTGGCCTGGTCCACGCCCAGTTGCTGGGCGGCGGCGCGCAGCGTGCCCGCGCGGGCGAGGGTGAGAAAGAAACGGGCGTTGTCCCAGTTCATGTTGCGCCTGCCTGCCATTGAGTGGATGCGAAATTGCATCACCATTCATCATATTTGTCTATTTTTACGCATCAAATTCTCGCCTAGCATGGCCGGCATGTTTCTTCCGCAGACTTCATCCATGTCCCACTCCAAGCCAGTCCAGACCGGCCTGCCCACCCTGCTGGCGCTCAGCGCCGGCATGTTCATGGCAGTGCTGGACACCAATATCGTCAACCTGGCGCTGCCCGCGCTGCAACGCAGCCTGAACGCCAGCCTCAGCCAGCTCACCTGGATCGTGGACGCCTACGCGCTCGGCTTCGCCGGCCTGATGCTCAGCGCCGGCTGGCTGGCCGACCGCTTCGGCCCCAGACGAATGCTGGCCTGGGGGCTGGCCCTGTTCGTGCTGGCCTCGCTGCTGTGCGGATTCGCGCCCGGCGCGCAAACGCTGATCCTCTTCCGGCTGCTGCAAGGGATGGCCGCCGCGCTGTTCATCCCCAGCTCGCTCGGCCTGCTGCGCCACGCTTTCCCCCATCCGGCCGAACGCGCGCGCGCCGTCGGCCTGTACGGCGGCCTGTCCGCCAGCGCCGCGGCGGCGGGCCCGGTGCTGGGCGGCCTGCTGCTGGGGCCGCTGGGCTGGCGCGGCGCTTTCCTGATCAATGTGCCCATCGGCCTCGCCGCCTTGCTGGCCATCCCCTTCGTGGTGCCCTTCCGGGAGGCGTCGCCGTCCCGCGGCGCGGACCTGCCGGGCCAGGCCGCCGGCATGCTGACGCTGTCGCTGGCCAGCTACGCGCTGATCGAGGGGCCGCGCCTGCCGCCGCCCATCCTGCTCGCCCTGTTGCTGGCCGTAGCCGTGAGCGGCCGGCTGTTCTGGCGGCTGGAGCAAGCCAACCCGCAGGCGATGGTGCCGCCGGCGCTGTTCCGCCATCCCGCCTTCGCCGCCGCCAACTGGGTGGGCTTCGCCATCGGCGTCGCCTATTTCGGCAGCCTGCTGCTGCTCAGCCTCTATCTGCAGCAGGGGCTGGGCCTGGACTCGCTGCATGCCGGCCTGGCCATGCTGCCGCTAGCCGCCTGCCTGATCGCCGGCAACGTCGCCGCCGGACGCCTGTTGCCTAGGTTGGGGGCCCGCCGCCAGATGCGCGGCGGCCTGCTGCTCTCCGCCGCCGGCTATCTGCTGCTGGCCCTCGCCGACGGCCATGCGCTGGCCTGGTCGCTGCTGGCCATGCTGCCGCTGGCGCTGGGCACCGCGCTCGCCATCGCGCCTATGACCGCCACCGTGCTGGAAAGCGCGCCGCCGCAGCTGTCCGGCACCGCATCCGCCGTGCTGAACGCCATCCGCCAGACTGGCGCCCTGGTCGGCACCGCCGGCGCGGCGCTAGTGGTGGGCCACAGCGCCGATCCGCGCCAGGCGCTGCCGCTTGGCCTCGGCCTGGCCGCGCTGGCGACGCTGGGCGCGGCCTGGGCGGCCAGCCGGATTCCCGCCGCGGAACGGGAGGCGTCGCCGCTCGCGGCGACGCGCTGACCGCCGGCGTCAAAACATCACGCGCCTCGCCTCCGCCTCCCAATGCCGACGCCGGCTGAAACGGCAACTCAAGGCGATCTCGCGTTGAAACAGCCACGGGTATAAACGGTAGAGGTAACGCATCGCACGGCTCGCTTTCTGAGTACGGTTGGGATGCGTGTTAGGATAGTTTTCGAATCCTTGCGAATAAACGCGCAATTTCGGAAAGATTGTCCTGATATGAAAACAATGCCGTCGCCAGACAACCTATTGGCCTTCGACGCCCTGGCGCGCGCCGGCAGCTTCACCGCCGCCGCCGATCTGCTGGATTGCCACAAAAGCCTGGTCAGCGCGCGGATCAAGGAGCTGGAACGGGAAATGGGCGCGGCGCTGGTGCTGCGCACCACGCGCAAGGTGGCGCTGACCGAGGCCGGCGAACGGCTGCGTCCGCACGCGGCCAGGCTGCGGGAGACCGTGGCTCAGGCGCGGATGGCGGTGGATGAAACGCAAAGCGACGTCGAGGGCCCGCTGACGGTCAGCACCACCTCGTCGCTGGCCCAACACGTGCTGGGCCCGGCGCTGAGCGAGCTCGCCGCCTCGCACTCCGGCTTGCAGCTGTCGCTGGAAGTGAACAACCGGCTGCAGGACCCGGTGGCCGACGTGCTGGACTTCTGCCTGCGCTCGGCGCGCTCCCATGCCATTCACGACGACAGGCTGGTGGCGCGGCTGGCCGGCTACGCCAGCGAGAATCTATACGCGTCGCCGGCCTACCTGGCCCGCCACCCGGCCATCCGCCAGCCAGCCGACCTGGCCGCGCACCGGCTGCTGGTGATGGAGTCCGAGCAGCGCGACGGACTCAAGCTCACGCGCGGCGAGCAGCTGCTTTCCCAGCCCGTCGGCGCGCTTTTCTACCTGAACGACTATCCGCTGCGAACCCACCTGGCGCTGAAAGGGCACGGCATCACGATGCTGGCCGATTACGCGGTGCAAAGCCATCTGCGCGACGGCGAACTGACGCGGGTGCTGCCGGAATGGCATTGCGACTATTGGCCGATCTACCTGGTCCACCCGTTCCGCGCGCCGCTGACGCGCAAATACCAGACCTTCATCGATTTCGTGCTGCCGCGCGTCGCCGCCGCGTTGCCGGAAAACCAGATGGATCAGGCCGGACGCGCCAGCATCACCCGGTAAAACTCGACGAAGGCGCGCGCCGCCGCCGGCGCGTGGCGGCCCGGCGGGAACACCGCGTAGACGCCGCCCTTGGGCAAGGTCCATTGCGGCAACAGATGGACCAGCCGGCCCTGGCGCAGATCCTCCTGCACGCTGAACGAATCCAGCACCGACATCCCCGCCCCCGCCAGCAACAGCGAACGCAGCGAGGCGGCGGAATCCACCTTGATCCGCGCGCGCATCCTCACCGTCTCCTCCTCGCCGCCCCCGCCGGCGAAGCGCCAGGTCAGCGGCGTCTTCAGCAAGGTCAGCGCCACCCAATCATGCCCGGCCAGCTCGCCAGGGTGGCCGGGCATGCCCCGCTCGCGCAGATAGGCCGGCGACGCCACCAGCTGCTGGGCGAACTCCCCCAGCTTCAACGCCCGCAGCGATGAGTCGCGCAGCGTGCCCAGGCGGATGGCCAGGTCCATGCCCTCGGCCACCAGGTCCACCATGCGGTCTATCGCGTGCAGCTCCAGCTGCAAACCGGGGTGCTGGCGGATGAACTGGGTGGCCGCCGGCGCGACTGACTCCGCCATATGGCTGACCGGCGCGGTCAGCCGCAGCGTGCCGGACAACGCCGCCGCGCCGTGGCCGGCCTGCAGCAACGCGTCGCGCAAGGCTGCCAGCGCCGGCTGGGCGTCCAGATACAGCGCCTGCCCCGCTTCGGTCAGCTTCACCCGCCGCGTGGTGCGGGTGAACAGCGTCGCGCCCAGTTGCGCCTCCAGCCGGCCCACCTGCAGGCTGACGTTGGCCTTGGTCATGCCCAGCCGCTCGGCGGCGGCGGTGAAACCGCCGGCTTCCGCCACCGCCACGAATATCTGCAACCCTTCCAGATTGCCCTCAACGCCTCTCGCCATATCAACTGTCAATTTTTCAATAACAATCAATTATGGTTTCAGCCGTTTATCGAATCAATCGAAAAGCGCATCATGCATTCCATCAGCGCTGCGACGCGGCGCCCCATCCGATATCAAACAAGGAGTCTCACCATGAAAATCGCACTGATCGGCGCCAGCGGCTATGTCGGTTCCGCCCTGTTGAAAGAAGCCCTGTCCCGCGGCCACCACGTCACCGCGCTGGTTTCCCGCCCGGAACGCATCGAAGTCCAGGCCAATCTGGCCGCCGCCAAGGTTGACGTGCAGGACAGCGCCCAGCTAGCCGAACAACTGAAGGGCTTCGACGCCGTGGTCAGCGCCTTCAGCGGCCACGCCCAGGCCGAGCAGTTCGACTACTTCGTCAAGGGCGTGCGCTCCATCATCGCCGCGGCCAAGGCCGCGCAAGCGCCGCGCCTGTTGGTGGTCGGCGGGGCCGGCAGCCTGGAAGTGGCCCCCGGCGTGCAGCTGGTGGACACCCCGGAATTCCCGGAGCAATGGAAGGCCTCGGCGCTGGGCGCCCGCGAAGCGCTGAACCTGCTGCGCGCCGAAACCGAGCTGAACTGGACGCTGCTGAGCCCGTCGGCGATGCTGCAGCCGGGCCAGCGCACCGGCCAGTTCCGCCTGGGCAAGGACCAGCTGCTGGTCGACGCCGAAGGCAACAGCCACATCTCGGTGGAAGACTACGCCGTCGCCATGATCGACGAGCTGGAAAAAGGCGAGCACCAGCGCAGCCGCTTCACCGTCGGCTACTGATAGGCCATCCCGGCGGCGTCACCAGCCGTCGCCGGTTTCCTGCAGATGGCGCCAGCGCCAGTTGGCGCCGTCCCGGCGCAGCACGGCCGTCGCATGGCGGCCGTTGCCGCTGCCGTCGCCCAAGGTCTGCGTTTCGTAGTAAGCCACCGTCGCGGCGTCTTCGCCGCCTGCCAACAGCGCCATCCGCTCCAACTTGATTTCCAGCCCCGGCCGGCTGCCTGCCGCGTCCTGGAAAAATGCCCGCAGTCCCTGCCAACCCAGCCGCGCGCCGCTTGGCGCCACCATGGCGAAGTCGGCATCGAAACCCGCCATCAGCGCTGCCAGCGCCTCCTCGCCATGCGGCCCGTCGCCCAGCCAGCGCGCGATCTGCGCCAAAGTGTCGCGAACCTGCGCCGATACCGCCAATTCATCATGCTTCATCATGCTTCTCCCATTCGAGGACGATTCAATAAACGCAATACCTCCGCATTGCCTATCCGGCTGCCCAGCCACAAGGGCGGCAACATGGCCAAGGCGGCGGCCAGAAAGCACAGATGGAAAGCCCGCACCGACAATTCCCGCGCCGCAGGCGCCGCCGGATCGGCGATGCCTTGCCCGGCCAACAGCAGGTTCAGCAGCACGCAGGCCAACGCCATGCCGACGCAGAAGCTCACCTGGCGGTTGATGTTCCACAAGGCGCTGGCCTCGCCCATCCGCGCCGGCTCCACTCTCAGGAAAGCCGTGCTCTGGCTGGCGCTGCTGCACAAGGTGCCGCCCAGGCCCATCAGCGCGTAACTGCCGGCCAGCCAGGGCAGCTGCCCGGACCGGTCTATCGCCAGCAGGCTCAGAAAGCCGATCCCCTGCGCCAGCGCGCCGGCCATCAGCAGCGGCCTGGGCCCCAGCCGGCGGTAGCCGCGCCCGGTCAGCGCGATCGCGGCGAATGAGCCCAGCGACCACGGCAGCATCAACAAGCCGGCGATGGAAGCCGGCACGCCCAGCACCTGCTGCAGATACAGCATCGCCACCAGGCTGACGCCCATGAAGGCGCCCGGCACCAGCAGATACATCAGCATCGACATCCGCAGCAGCGGATCGCGCAGCAATTCCAGCCGCAGAATGGGCCGCGGATGCCGGCGGCTGTGCCGCGCATAAGCCGCGCCCAGCGCCAGGCCCGCCGCCAGCAACGCGCCGCCGCGCGCCCAAGTGGACGGCTGCGCCAGATCGCCCAGCCCTTGCAAGACCAGCAGCAATGTCAGGCTGCCCAACAGCAGGCCAAGCCAATCCAGGCCGGCGGACGGCTCCGGCTCGCGCTCGTCCCGCAGCCAGCGCAGCGCCAGCACCAGCGGCACGGCGGCCAGCGGCAGGTTGAGCCAGAAAATCCAGCGCCAGCCCAGCGCATCCAGCGCCAAACCGCCCAGCGTCGGCGACAAGGCCGGCGCCAGCTGGCCCACCAGCAGGATCAGCGCGGTCAGGCCCGGCCGCTCCGCCGGCCGGTACAAGCGATAGGTCATGGTCTGGCCCAGCGGGATCAGCAAGCCGCCGCCCAGGCCCTGCAGCGCGCGCCAGGCGATCAACGCGCCGAGCGATCCGGCCTGCGCCGCGCCGGCCGAGCCCGCCATGAACAGCAGCAGCGAGGCGACGAACACCCGCTTGCCTCCCCAGCGCGCCGCCAGCCAGTTGCCTAGCGGAATCACCGCGGTCAGCCCCAGGATGTAGGCGGTGCTCACCCAGGCCAGCTCCGCCACGTCGCGATGAAAGGTGCGGGCAATGTCGGGAAAGGCGACATTGCCGACGAAAAGATTGGCCAGATCGATGAAAAACCCCAACAGGTACACCGCGGCCACGCGTTTGCGATACTCCATGCATCCAACCTCCTTGCTTGACGGAGGCCAGCTTAGTCTCGCTCGATAGCCGGAAAAACCACCGGCAATCGATTAAACTGTCAAAATAATTTTGACAATAAAGCCCACCCGGACATGAGCCTGCAACGCTTCCGCATCTTCGCCGCCATCGTGGAAAGCGGTTCGCTGACCGCCGCCGCCGAGGCGCTGGGCCACAGCAAGGCGGTAGTCAGCTTCAACTTGAAACAGCTGGAGGCCGAGCTGGGCGTGGCGCTGCTGACCCGCAGCACGCGCCGGCTGCAGCTGACCGAAACCGGCCGGCGCTTCTATCAGGACTGCCTGCATGTGCTGCGCATGGCGCAGGCGGCGATGGACGACGCGCGCCGCGGCCACGGCGGCCTGCAGGGCACGCTGAGCGTGAGCACCACGCCGGAATACGGCCGCCGACGGGTGATACCGGCGCTGGCGGCCCTCTCCCGGCTGCATCCGCGGCTGGCGGTGCGGCTGGAATCATCGTCGCGGCATGCCGACCTGATTTCTCAGCAGGTGGACGTGGCGATCCGGCTGGGCTCGCTGAACGACTCCAGCTACCGCGCGCGACTGCTGGAGGAATTCGACATCTGGCCAGTGGCCTCGCCCGGCTATCTGGCGCAGCCGGGAAGGCAAGTGGAAAGCGTGGACGCGCTCGCCCGCGCCGACTGGCTGGTGCACAGCCGGCTGGCGGCGCCGCTGCGCTGGAAACTGACGGGAAAAGATGGGGAAGCGATGCTGGACGCGGGCGACGCGCCGCGCATCGTCGCCGACACCTCGGGCGCGCTGCTGGACTTCGCGCGCCAGGGCTGCGGCGTGGCGCTGCTGCCGGACTGGCAGGTAAAAGACGATGTGGCCGCCGGCGCGCTGGCGCGCCTGCTGCCGGATTGGGAATTTCCGCGCCAAGGCGTGTACGCGGTCTACCCGGACACCCGCCACCTGCCGGAAAAAGTACGCGCCTTCATCGACTTTTTCGCCGACTACCTCGCGGCGCGGCAAGGGGAGGACTGAGCCAGCCGCGGCTCTCAGAACCTGCTTGCGATCTTTTCGCGGCAGCTTTAAAAGTCGCTGGCAAAAAGCCGCGCATCCGATGCGCCCGGATCCCTTCAAGCCTGCCGCCGGGTGGCAGGCCCGAGGTTTTAAGACCCGCTAACAAAACCCTGATCCTGCGTTGCGCCTCCTTGTCGTACTACTTGTACTGCCTGCGTCGGCGCGCCTTGGCTCAGGTACACTGCGCGGTTTTGTTAGCAGCTCTAAGCGGCTGTCTGTTTCAGCCCCTCGACGCTAGCGCGCATCGCTGAGCGAATCTGGAAGATTCGCACGCAGAGAGTTCAGCCGCGCCTCGGGCCTGACGGCCCCCGGAGGGAAGCCGCAGGCCAGGCTTGCAGGGTGGCTTTTAGGGGTGGAGGGGATATTTGGCCAAGCAAATATCCCCTCCCTGCTCGCCGGGCAGCCCCGGCTATGAAAATCATCATCCGCGCAGCGGATTCAAAACCTACAAACCGTGAACGAGCATATGAAAGCGCAACACGCTTACAGCTTGAAGCGCGACACCACGCCCTCCAGCGACTGCGACAAACGCTCCAGGTCGGCCACCACCTGGCCGGCGCGGCCGATTTCGGCGTCCGACTGCAGCGCCTGCGACGACATCTGCTCGGCGGTGCGCGCCATGTCCTCGGTGGCCTTGGACTGCTCGCTGGCGGCGTCGCGGATCTCCGCCGCCTGGCGCACCACCAGCTGCATGCTGGACTGGATCTCGGAAATCTGGCGCTGCGCCTCCTCGGCCAGTTCCACGCCGCCCTGCACCGCACCATAGGTCTTCGCCACGCGCTCGCGCGCCTGGCCGGAGCCCTGCTGCATGCCGCCGACCATGTCGTCGATCTCCACCGTGGCCTGGCTGGTGCGCTCGGCGAGCTTCCTCACCTCGTCCGCCACCACCGCGAAGCCGCGGCCCTGCTCGCCGGCTCGCGCCGCCTCGATTGCCGCGTTCAGCGCCAACAGATTGGTCTGATCGGCGATGTCCTTGATCACGCCGGCGATGCTGCCCACCTGGGCCGAGCGGCGCTCCAGCTCCTCCATCACCGTCTTCACCTCGTCCATCGACGACGCGACCGAACCGATCTCCACGCTGACCTTGCCCACCGCCTCGGCGCTTTGCGACGACAGCGCGCCGGCCTGCTGCACCGCCTCGGCGGTGCCGTGGCAATTGCCGGCGATGTGGCTGACGCTGACCGACAACTGCTCGATGGTGGCCGCCGTGGTTTCGCTGAGGTCGGCATTGTGGCGCGAACCGGCCGACAAGCGCTCGGTCATCCGCGCCAACTCGCCGGCGCTGCGGTGCAGTTGGCCGCTTTGTTCGCGCACCTGCTGGAACATGGCGCGCAGCTGCTCCATGAACTGGTTGAACGCCGCCGCCACCTGGCCGGTTTCATCGCGGCTGTCGGCCGGCAGCCGCATGGTCAGGTCGCCGTGGCCGGAGCTGAGCGCGCGCATCGCGTCGCGCAGCTGCACCAGCGGCCGGCTGATGAAGCCGGACACCTGCCAGATCACCAGCAGCGACAGCAGCAGCACCACCGCGTCAATCGCCGCCACCCACCAGATGGTGCGCGTCACCGCGCCGTACACCTCATTGGCGTCCATCTCCACCACCACGAACCAGTCGGCGTTGGGCATATAGCTGGAGGCGGCGATGGTCGGGCCGTTGGGACCGTCGAAATGCGCCAGGTTGAAGCCGGATTTGTTCAGCAGCTGCGGCGCGATCGCCGACAGGCCGGGCAGATCGGCCAGCAGGGTTTTCTTCTGCATCGCCGCCGGATCGCGGTGCAGCCTCACCTGGCCGGAGGCGTCCACCACGTAGACCTGGCCGCGCTCGCCCACCGCCATCTTGCGCACGCGCTCGGCCATCTGGGTGACGTCGAAGCCCAGCGCCGCCACCGCGCGGTGGCCGGCCTGGCCCTTGTTGGCCAGCACGTTGACGAACATCATCACCTGCTGCTTGCCGGTTTCCGAGCCCAGCGTGAACTGGCTGTCGCGGCCGGAGGCCAGGAAGTCGGCCAGCCACTTGTCGTTGCCCTTGGGATCGGCCTTGACGGTAGTGTGATCGATGTAGATGTTGAGCGTGGCCTCGGAAGTCCAGGAGATGATGGACGCGCCCGAGGTCTGCATCAGCGCCTTGGCGTAGCGCTGCCAGGGGCCGACGCCGGACTCGGGCTCGCCGGCGGCGGTCCAGTCCAACAGATAGGTGTTGGCGGCCAGCTGGCGGGTCTGGCTCAGCGGCAGCGCGATGGAGGCGTCCAGCTCGTTGCGTATGCCCTCCACCGTCGCCTTCAGTTCATGCTGCTCCAGGCGCTCGGTCAGCGCCGACTGGAACATGCGGGTGGACACCGTGCCGGCGATGGCCAGCGCGATGAGCAGGATCAGCGCGACGCTGACCAGGATTTTCTGTTTGACCGACCAGTTCTTGAACATGCTTGCTGGCTTTCCAGGAAGAGACGAAAAATGTCCGGCGCCGCCGGACCGCATATCCGCGCACGCTGCGCCCGCCAAACGACGGCAGCGCGAGCCGGAGCGGATTCCGTCTCTATCTGAAAAGCATGCCGCCGTAATGGCGGCGGCAATTGTAACAAGCCCTTATGTTTTCGCCATGAAGAATATTTTCAGCGACACATCTTCATGTGGAGTAATTGCCACAGCTCAGCCGGGCTGCCGACGCGCCGGCTGGGTGTCGTGCAGAAAACGGGTGTAGAGGTCGCGCGGCGGCTGCAGGCCGCATTCGGCCAGCACGCGCCCCGCCGCGCCGCGGTGATAGCCGCCGTGGGTGATCACCTGCATCAGCATCTCGGCGCGGCTCATCCGGCCATGGCCGCCGTCGGTGAAGGTGAAGTCGACGTTCTCGGCGAGTTCGGCATCGCTCAGGCCGCTGGCGTAGCCGATGTACCAGGCGTCGGTTTCGCGCGCCGCGGCCAGCAGGTCGGCCAATGCCGGCGTGTCCGGCGTATTGGTGCCGGCGTAGCCATGCGGCCGGCCAGTCAGATTGCCGGCGAAGATGCGATCCACCACGTGGATGTGGTTGAGGATGCGGACGACGAGATGGCGCTTGTCCGGGTGGGCTTCGCCATCCAGCTGGGCCGTCAGCGCGTGCAGCTCTTCATCGGCCCAGGCCTTGTAGCGGAACAGCGAGGGAAACAGATCGGGAAGACTCATCTTGCGGCCTTTCGCGCCGGACGGCGCCTGCGTGGGATAAGTTTCCCATTGTCTCACGGCTGACTTTCCGATGTCATTTCACGCCATAGGCCGCCAGGAACACCTTGACCGCGTCCGCCACCCTGCCCGGCCGCTCCGATGCCGGCGCCAGCTCGTCGATCAGGCCGGTCATCATCGCCGCCTGGCATTCCGACTGCAGCAGCCCGTGGAAATGCATGGCGGCGGTCCACGGCGACGCCTCGCGCAGCCGGCCGGCCTTCATCTCCGCGGCCATGAATTCCGACAGCCGGGTCCAGCCGGTCTTCGGCCCGTTCTCGTAAAACAGCCGCCCCACCTCGCTGCGGCTGCCGCTGCCCATCACGATCGCGTGCAGCGCGCGCAGCTGGGGACTGAACAGGCTGTCGAGGAAGGCGATGCCGAAAGTACGCAGCATCTCCTCCAGATCGCCGCCCGGCTGCAGCTTGACATAGGCCGACGACAGCTCCGCCGTCAGCGAGCGCATCACGTCCAGGAACAATGCCTCCTTGGACGGGAAATAGTTGTACAGCGTGGCCTTGGAGCCGCCGGCCCGGGCCGATATCTCGGACATCGACGCCGCCTCGTAGCCGCGTTCGACGAAGACTTCGGTCGCTGCCGCCACCAAGCCCTGGCGCTTGTTTTCGCTTTTTGTGCGCATATCCATCCTTAAAACTGAACCGTACGGTTCAATTTTCTTGACAAGAAATCTCGCTCCGCCATATAACTATACCGTACCGTACAGTTAAATCAAACCATTACCGGACAGAGACGATGAGAACCGCATATTTTCGCTGGCGGCCGCTGCCAGCAGCCGGCCTCTCCGCAGCGCTGACGCTGCTGGGAGGCTGCGCGATGGTGCCGGACATGGGCCCGGCGCCGCAGATCAAACCGCTGCAACAATACCAGAATACGCAAAGCCTGCCCGCCTCGGACGGCGTCTGGGCCAATGAGCAATGGTGGAAAAAATACGGCGACGCGCAGTTGAACGCGCTGATGGACGAGGCGCTGAGCCAGGCGCCGGACCTCGCCGCCGCCCGCGCCCGCATCGAGCGCGCCGAAGGCCTGGCGCAACAAGCCGGCGCCGCCAGGCTGCCCGGCGTGGACCTGAACGCCTCGCTGAACCGCGACAAGCAAAGCTACAACAACGGGATGCCGGCGCCGGCCGGCTTCAACACCAGCGCCCGCGGCACGCTGGATTTCAGCTACGAGCTGGACTTCTGGGGCAAGAACCGCGCGTCGCTGGCCGCCGCGACTTCCGACCTGACCGCCGCCCGTGCCGACGCCGCCCAGGCCAGGCTGCTGCTGACCGCCTCGCTGGCCGCCGGCTACGCCGAGCTGGCGCGGCTGTTTTCCGAGCGCGACGCCGCCGCCCAGGCGCTGGATGTGCGCGAACACACTGCCAAGCTGATGCTGCAGCGCTGGCAGCAAGGCATGGATACCCGCGGCGTGCTGCGCCAGGCGGAATCGCGCGAAGCCGCCGCCCGCGCCGACCTGGCCGCCGCCGACGAAAGCATCGTCCTGCAACGCCACAGCCTGGCGGCGCTGATCGGCGCCGGACCGGACCGCGGCCTGGCCATCGCCCGTCCCGGCTCCGGCCTGTTTCGCGAGCAGAAGCTCCCGGCCGCGCTGGCGGCCGAACTGCTGGGCCGCCGACCGGATCTGGCCGCCGCCCGGCTCCGCGCCGAAGCCGCGGCCAAGCGCATCGACGTCGCCGAGGCCCAGTTCTACCCCAACGTCAACCTCACCGCCTTCGTCGGCGCCCAGTCGCTGGGGCTGGGCCTGTTCGACAAGGCCGGTTCCGGCATGGCCGGCGTCGGCCCGGCGATCAACCTGCCCATCTTCCGCGGCGGCCAGCTGCAGGGCCAGTACCGCGCCGCGCGCGGCGACTACGACGCCGCCGTCGCCAGCTACGACGCCACGCTGAGCCAGGCGCTGCGCGAAGTGGCCGACGCAGTCTCCAGCCAGGCCGCGCTGACGCCGCAATTGGCCCAGCGCCAGGAGGCGCTGACAGCCGCCGACGAGGCCTACCGGGTCAGCCAAAACCGCTTCGACGGCGGCCTGGCCAATTACCTGGACGTGCTGACCGCCGAAGACAGCGTGATCAGCGCCCGCCGCAGCCTGGCCGCGCTGCAAGCCCGCCGCTTCTCGCTGGATATCGCCCTGGTCAAGGCATTGGGCGGCGGCTACCAGCAAACCGAACAACAGGCCGCCCGCTGAGGCGGCCGGGGAACATACACGCAAGGAACACCCGCCATGAGCGAAAACGCACAAGCCCTGCCGGCCTCCGCGGCGCCCGCCGCCGCCGGCAATCCCCTGCAGCGCAAGAAGCTGTTCACCCTGCTGTTCGGCGTCGTGGCCGCGGCCGCCGCCGGCTATGCCGGCTACTGGACGCTGATCGGCTCCCATCATGTCAGCACCGACAACGCCTATGTCGCCGCCGAGATCGCCCAGGTGACGCCCGAGGTGGCCGGCACCATCAAACAAGTCAAAGTGGTGGACACCCAGCCGGTGAAGGCCGGCGACGTATTGGTGGTGCTGAACGACAGCGACGCCAAGCTGGCGCTGGCCCAGGCCGAAGCCGACCTCGCCCGCGCCGAGCGCCGGGTGAAGGGCTACTTCGCCAACGACGAGGGCCTGTCGGCCCAGGCCCAGGCGCGCAGCGCCGACGAAGCCCGCTCCGCCGCGCAGCTGGCCTCGGCCCGCGCCGACCTGGAGCGCGCCCGGCTGGACCTGCAGCGCCGCCAGGCGCTGGCGAAAAGCGGCTCGGTGTCCGGCGAAGAGCTGAGCAACGCGCAGAACGCCTACGCCACCGCCTCGGCCAGCTTGAAAGCCGCCGAGGCCGCCAGCCGCCAGAGCGAAGCCAACTACCGCGCCGCCGTCGGCAGCCTGAAAGCCAACCAGACGCTGACCGCCGATACCACGGTGGACGACAATCCCGAAGTGGCGCTGGCCCGCGCCAAGCGCGACCAGGCCAGGCTGGACCTGGAACGCACGGTGATCCGCGCCCAGGTGGACGGCGTGGTGGCCAAGCGCCAGGCGCAGGTGGGCCAGCGCGTGCAGTCCGGCACGCCGCTGATGTCGGTGGTGCCGCTGCAGAACGCCCACGTCGACGCCAACTTCAAGGAAGTGCAGTTGAACAAGGTGCGCGTCGGCCAGCCGGTGAAGCTGACCGCCGACCTCTACGGCAACAAGGTGGTCTACCACGGCAAGGTGGCCGGCCTGTCCGGCGGCTCCGGCTCCGCCTTCGCGATGATTCCGGCGCAGAACGCCACCGGCAACTGGATCAAGGTGGTGCAGCGGCTGCCGGTGCGCGTCGCGCTGGACCCGGCCGAACTGAAGGCCCATCCGCTGCAGGTGGGGCTGTCGATGGAAGCCACCATAGACGTCAGCGAGTGAGGCCATCATGTCTAGCGCGAATCCGGCGGCCGGAGAAATCCAGCGGCCGCTGACCGGCAATATGCTGTGGCTGGCGGCGCTGGTGCTGGCCGCCGCCAACTTCATGGTGGTGCTGGACACCACCATCGCCAACGTGTCGGTGCCCAATATCGCCGGCGGGCTGGCGGTGTCGTCCAGCCAGGGCACCTATGTCATCACCTCCTACGCGGTGGCCGAGGCCATCATCGTGCCGCTGACCGGCTGGCTGGCGGCGCGCTTCGGCACCGTGCGGCTGTTCGTCGGCTCCATGCTGCTGTTCGGCCTGTTCTCCATGCTGTGCGGCCTGGCCGGCTCGCTGGAAACCCTGGTGCTGTTCCGCGTGCTGCAAGGCCTGGCCGGCGGCCCGCTGATGCCGATGTCGCAGACCCTGCTGCTGCAGATCTTCCCCAAGCAGAAAGCCGGCGCGGCGATAGGACTATGGAGCATGACCACGCTGGTGGCGCCCATCATGGGGCCGATTCTGGGCGGCACGCTGTGCGATCAGGCCAGCTGGCCGTGGATTTTCTACATCAACGTGCCCATCGCCCTCGGTTGCGGCTTCCTGGGCTGGAACTTGCTCAAGCGTTATCAGAGCCAAACGGCCAAGCTGCGCATCGATGTCGTCGGCCTAGCGCTGCTGATGCTGTGGGTGGCTTCGCTGCAGCTGATGCTGGACAAGGGCAAGGAGCTGGATTGGTTCGGCTCGCCGGTCATCGTCGGCATGGCCATCGCCGCGCTGGTGGGCTTCGCCGCCTTCCTGATCTGGGAGCTGACCGAGGCCCAGCCCATCGTCAACCTTCGGGTGTTCCGCCACCGCGGCTTCTGGGCCAGCGTGCTGACCATCTCGGTGGCGTTCGGATCGTTCTTCGGCGCCACCGTGCTGACGCCGCAATGGCTGCAGGCCTATATGGGCTACACCGCCACCCAGGCCGGCTACGCCACCGCGATGAGCGGGGTGCTGGCGGTGATGGTGGCGCCGATCGCCGCCCAGCTATCCACCCGGATGGACCCGCGCAAGCTGGTGTTCTGCGGCGTGATGTGGCTGGGCTGCGTCACCCTGTACCGCAGCTTCTCCACCACCGACATGGGCTTCTGGCAGGTAGCGCTGCCGCTGCTGTTCCAGGGTCTGGGCATGCCCTTCTTCTTCGTGCCGCTGACCGGGCTGGCGCTGGCCAGCGTGGAGCCGGCGGAAGTGGCGTCCGCGGCCGGCCTGATGAGCTTCATGCGCACGCTGTCCAGCGCCTTCGCCACCTCGCTGGTCACCACCGCCTGGGACGACAAGGCCAATTACAACCATGCCGAGCTGGTCGGCATGGTGGATGGCGGCGGCGACGCGCTGCGCGCGCTGACCGGCGGCGGACTGTCCGACAGCGTGGCCTGGGGCACCATAGAACAGACGCTGCAGGCGCAGAGCATCATGCTGTCCACCAACCAGATCTTCTGGCTGGCCGGCCTGTCCTTCGTCGTGGCCGCCTGCGCCATCTGGCTGGCGCCCCGGCCCAGCCGCGTCGCCGACACCAGCCAAGCCCACTGAGTTTCTCAACCCGTGTTTCACCACTTGCCCCGCGCCCTTGTGGCCGGGGCCTTTTTTCGTCCTGTATTCAAGGACAGCCTTTACATACAGCCACCATCTCGTAACAGACCTTTACATATGCCGTGTGCTATCAATATGCCGTAACAATAACCAAGACCACCCGCGCCTCCGCTTTCCATTCAACGCAGACAGGAAACCCTCAGCAATGAACCATCCGATCAAGCGGCTGGCGCTGGCCATGGCCGCCGCGCTCGCCGGCCAGGCCGCTGCAGCCGCGCCGCTCCAGCCTATCCGCCATGACGCCTTCGCCCAGTCCTGCCAGGCGCTGTGGGGCAAGGAAACCGCGCGCAGCCGCTGGGTGAAGGACGACGGCCAGGGCGGCCTCGCCTATGCGCCGCTGAACGGCAACGGCGACCGCATCATGGACTTCTCCAGCGCCGGCTATATGGGCGGCGGCGTCGCGCTGCCGGCCGCGCCGGTGAAGGCGACGGTCAAGCCCAGCGGCAATGCCTCCAGCGACCTCGCCAACATCCAGGCCGCCATCGCCAAGGTGGCGGCCTTGCCGGCGGTGAACGGCGTGCGCGGCGCGGTGCTGCTCGCCCCTGGCGTCTTCCTGCTCGAGTCGCCGATCCAGCTGGCCAGCGACGGCGTGGTGCTGCGCGGCAGCGGGTCCGGCGCCGGCGGCACCGTGCTGAAGGCGCAAGGCTCCGGCCACGCGATGCTGAGCCTGGGCGGCACCAGCGCCAGCCTGACGCCGGTTGGATCGGCCGCCGCCATCAGCGACAACTATGCGCCCTCCGGCGGCAGCGTCATCCATGTTTCCAACGCGCCCGGCTTCAAGCCCGGCGACGCCGTGATGATCCGCCGCCGCGCCAGCGCCGAGTGGATCCACTCCATGAACATGGACCAGCTGGTCCGCGACGGCAAACCGCAAACCTGGATCAACGCCGGCAACAACAGCGAAACCTGGCTGCGCACCGTCGCCGCCGTCAGCGGCAACCAGCTGACGCTGGACATCCCGCTGTCCGATTCCTTCGACAGCGGCTACTTGGGTGGCAACGGTGGCAGCGTGCAGAAATACGCCGCCAGCGGCATCGCCAGCCAGATCGGCGCCGAACACCTGGCGCTGGAAGGCCTGCCCAACGGCAGCAGCGCCGACTACGGCGTGGCGAATCTGGACAATCTGACCGACGGCTGGCTCAACGACATCCAGGCCCGCAACTTCACCAACGGCGTGGTGGTCGGCAAGCAAGGCCGGCGGCTGACGCTGGAAAAAGTGGCGCTGAACCACGACCACAACAATGTCGACTGCACCGGTGCCAAGGCCTTCGAATTCAGCATCGCCGGCAGCCAGGTGCTGGTGAACCGCAGCGCGTCCACCGGCAGCAAAAAGTCGTTCTACTACGCCACCCAGGCCCAGGCCGGCGGCCCCAACGTGCTGCTGAACTTCACCGGCCGCGCCGAGGCCTGCGGCAATATCGAGCCGCATCAGCGCTGGGCCACCGGTCTATTGGTGGACAACGCCGACGTCAGCGGCGCGATCGCGCTGGGCAACCGCGGCGCCGACGGCAGCGGCCACGGCTGGAGCATGGGCTGGGGCGTGGCGTGGAACTCCAAGGCGGACCAACTGGCCATCGCCGCGCCTCCCGGCGCCACCAACTGGGCGATAGGCAGCAGCGGCGCGCTGACGCCCAATGTGCCGGACGCCCAAGGCGTGCCGGTGCCGCCCAAGCTGGGCTCAGTGGATTCGGCCAACGTCCGCGTCGGCCCGGACAGCCTGTACCTGATGCAGCTGTGCCAGCGGCTGGGCCCGCAGGCCGTGAAGAACATCGGCTATTGATAGCCACTTGCCTACGCTACGTCTGAAACGACAAGAGGCCCGGATGGGCCTCTTTTTCACTTTCAACTTCCGATACCGCGCATCATCCCGCCGCAGGCGAACCCGCGCTACGCGGCTTGAATAGTCCGTCGGCAGCCACCCCTTCCCCTTTGGACCGTGCCGGCAAAACAGTCTGGCTCCAGGGGCGTTAAGCCGCCGTTTTCTTAATCGGCGGAGCCTGGAGCCAGACTGTTTTGTCGGGGTTTCTCGGGCCGTAGGGGTCGCCTGGGGTGGTCAGGGGGCTGGCGAAGCAGCTCCCTGACCCGTCCGGCGGGCGGAACCGCCATGCACAATCCGTCCGCGCAGCGGACTCGACATCCCGAGCAAAAATGTCACTCAATCATCCCGCGTCAGCACTTCCAGCAACTCGATCTCGAACACCAGATTGGAGTGGGCCGGAATACGGTCCCCGATCTGGCGCTCGCCGTAGGCCAGATGCGCCGGCACCCACAGCTTGCGCTTGCCGCCCACCCTCATGCCCATCATCCCCTGGTCCCAGCCCTTGATCACGCGGCCGGTGCCGATCACGCACTGGAACGGGCGGCCCTTGTCCAGCGAGGAGTCGAACTTGGTGCCATCCTCCAGCCAGCCGGTGTAGTGGCTGGTGATCAGCGCGCCGCGCACCGCCTCCTTGCCCTCGCCCACCACCAGGTCCTCGATCTTCAGTTCTTCGCTCATGCTCTTTCATCCCAAACGCGCCCGCGCGGGCGGCAAAACCCTATTGTAACCGCCCGCTCACAGCCACGCGCACAGCGCGTAGAACGCCGCCAGGCTGGCCAGCACGCTCAGCACCATATTGCGCACCAGGCAGGCCAGAACCACGCTGGCCAGCGCGCCCCACAG
Source organism: Chromobacterium indicum (assembly GCF_039708975.1). NCBI lineage: Bacteria > Pseudomonadati > Pseudomonadota > Betaproteobacteria > Neisseriales > Chromobacteriaceae > Chromobacterium > Chromobacterium indicum. The sequence continues at coordinate 100,630 of NZ_JAYFSJ010000004.1, read as the reverse complement.
ATAGGGATTGTCCGGAAACGGCCGCACCGCGCCCTGATCCAGCAGGATGATGGGTCCGCAGATCGCGGTCAGCAGGCAGGGGGCCGCGTACTGCAGCGCCTGCTCCAGCAAGGCCGGCAGCTTCACCGGCACCCTGGGCTCCAGAAAAACGTAGCGGTTGCAGAACACGATGGCCGCCAGCAGCAGAATCAATCCCCAGCTCATGCTTTCTCCCCTCCCAAACGCGCAACCAACACCGCAACCAGCATGCCGGCCACGCCGGCGATGACGATGCCGCCCTCCACGCCCAACCGGCCCAGCAGCATCGCCGCCAGCAGCGAGAACAAGGCCCCGCACAGCGCGCTGCGCCGCTTCACCATCGGCACCACGATGGCGACAAAGGTGGCGATGATGGAAAAGTCCAGATGCAGCCGGCCCAGGTCCGGCACCGTGTTCGCCATCGCGATGCCGGCGATGCTGCTGAGCAGCCAGCTCAGGTAGAACATCAAGCCCGCGCCCAATAGATAGGCCGGGCTCTGCGCGCCGCCCTTGGCGCAGCTGAGCGCGAACAACTCGTCGGTCAGCAAAAAGCCCAGCGGCAGGCGCAGCCGCGTCGGCCAGCCCGACACCCGGCCGCGCATCGACAGGCCGTACAGGAAATGCTGGGCGGTGATGAAGAACACCGTCAGCGCGATGGCCAGCGCGCCCGAGCCGGCCATCGCCATGCCCAGCGACACCAGCTGCGCCGCGCCGGCGAACACCAGCGCCGACATGCCCACGCTTTGCGCCGTAGTCAGCCCGGCCTGCACCGCCATCGAACCGGCCAGCACGCCCCAGGGCAGCACCGGCAGGCACAGCGGCACCATCTGCGCGGCCCCGGCGGCGAAGTCGCGCCCGGGCCGGTTTTCCAAAACCAAAGATTGCGAATGATCCATACCTTGCCTTCTCGATTGCGTTCGCGGCCGATCCGGTCTGCACCGGCCGTCGCCAAGCAGATTAGGCAAAAGACAGGGGGAGCGTCTTGAACGAAATTGCGCGGCTCAGCGGCGCGGCAGCCGCTGCGCGAACTGGCCGGGCGTGATGCCCAGCGCGCGCTTGAAATGGCGGTGGAAGTGGCTTTGGTCGGAAAAACCGCAAGCGCTGGCGGCTTCCGGTATCGGGCAGCCGGCCAGCAAGAGATTGCGCGCCTTGCGCAGCCGCGCCAGCACCAGATAGGCATGCGGCGGCACGCCGACGCGCTGCTTGAAGCGCCGCAGGAAATGCCAGGGGCTGAGTTCGGCCAGCGCCGCCAGCTCGGCCAGCGAACTGTCGCGCTCGGGGAAGCTGTCCATATAGTCCTTGGCGCGCAGAATGCGGCTGTCGGCTTCTGCCGGCAAGGTTGGCTCGAAGCGGCTCTGGCCGTGGCGCGCCATCAGCCAGGCCAGCGACGACAGCAGCAGCGTCTCCTTGAACAACGCGTTGCCGTCTTCAGCCAAAAGCGTGAAGGCCAGCCGCAGCTGCTCGGCCAGGCCGGGATCGTGGATCATCGCCTCGGGAAACCACGGCACCGCGCCCTGCGGCCGGACCAGATCGCGCGACAGCGATTGCAGCATGTCCGGCGACGGGTAGATGGCGCGGTAAGACCAGCCGCTGGCGATGCCGGCGGAGCCGGCGTGCACCTCGTCGGCGTTGACCAGGAAGATGCCGCCCTTGGGCACCAGGCGGTCGCGGCCGTTGAACTGGATGCGCTGCACGCCCTCTTCGATCACGCCTACGCAAAAGTTCTCGTGCGCATGGCGCGAAAACCGGTGCCTGTGGTATTTCGCGTCCAGCATTTCCAGGCCATCGAATGCTTCCAGATGATAGAAGCTGGCCTGCTCGCCCATCCCGTCCTTCATGTCTTGCCGTTCCCGCCGCGCGTTTTGCACGAAATTGCCGCGCGGCCAGAGGATTCCGGCGCGCCGCGCGTTTTCAGTGTAGCGCGGCGGCGCGCCGGACCGCCATCAGGCGTCCCAGGCCGGGGCGAAGTCCGGCTTGGCGATGCGGCCGCCGTCTTCCAGCTTGGCGATGCTCGCCATGTCGTCGTCGTCCAGGCGCAGCTTCAACGCGTCCAGGTTGGCCGCCAGATTGGCGCGCTTGGTGGAGGACGGGATCACCGCGATGTCCTGCTGCAGCTGCCAGGCCAAGGCTACCTGCGCCGCAGTCGCGCCGTGCTTCCGGCCTATGCCCTGCAAGACCGGATCGCCGACCACGCGGCCGTAGGCCAGCGGCATGTAGCCGGTCAGCGCGATGCCGCGCTCGCGGCAGAAGGCGCGGACATTGAGGTTCTGCAGATAGGGATGCACTTCCAGCTGATGAGTGCCGATAGCGCTTGCGCCGACGACGTCTATGGCTTGTTTGAGATGAGCGATGGTGAAGTTGGACACGCCGATCTCGCGGGTCAGGCCCAGCTGTTTGGCCTCCGCCAGCTGCTCCATGTACACCGCCATCGGCACTTCGTCCTTGGGCGAGGGCCAGTGGATCAGCGTCATGTCCACGCGGTCCAGGCCCAGCTTGTCCAGGCTCTCGCGCAGGCTGGGAATCAGCAGGCCAGGGCCGAACTTGTCGGTCCAGATCTTGGTGGTGACGTACAGCTCGCCGCGCGGCACGCCGCCCTTGGCGATGGCGCGGCCGACATCGGCCTCGTTGCGGTAGATCTGCGCGGTGTCGATGTGGCGGTAGCCCAGCTCCAGGCCCATCGTCACCGACTCCTCGGCCTGCTGTTCTTTCAGGCGGAAGGTGCCCACTCCCAGTTTCGGCATTTGCACGATGCGTTTCCTTATTTGAATTAAGGCCGGAGGCATGCGCTCATGCCCTCAGCATGGAAAGCGTCCAGCCTACCCGAGCAAGCCGCCGCAAGCCAGCCGCCATGCCCTCCAGCCTGGCGGACTATCCTAACAAGACCCAAAACGTTACATTGACGATAATGTCCGAAGAGTAGGCTTCCCGGCATGAAACCATTGATTCTGCTGTTCGCCTGCGGCCTCAGCGCCGCCGCCGCCGCGGAAACGCTGACGGTGGGCATAGGCGATCAGGCCTTTCCGCCCTACAAGATGGGCAACGACACGCTGGACCCGCGCCGCCCCGGCCTATCTGTGGAGCTGGTGCAGGCGGCCGCGCGCAGTTGCCGGCTGAAGACCGATATTCGCCTGCTGCCCGGCGCGCGGCTGCTGAAGGAACTGGAGCACGGCTCGCTGGACGCCGTGATGATGCTTTCCTACACCGCCGACCGCGCCGCCTACGCAGCCTTTCCGCTGCAAGGCGGCAAACCGGACGAGGCGCGGCGGCTGGCCACGCTCAGTTACGCGCTCTACGTGCGCCGCGACAGCGACGTGGGCTGGGACGGCAAGAAGCTGTCCAATCTGCGGCGCAGCGTCGGCGCCAACGCCGGCTGGTCGATCAACACCGATCTGCAGCGGCTGGGCATCCCGGCGGAAACCGCCAACAGCGTGGCGCAGAACTTCGACAAGCTGGCAGGCAAACGCATCGACGCCTACGCGGTGCATGAAACACTGGGCGACGCCTATCTGGCGCGCAATCCGACGCTGCCGGTGCGCAAGCTGGCGCTGCCCATCAGCACCAAACCCTACTTCCTGCCAGTCTCGCGCCGCTACGCCGCCAGCCATCCCAGGCAGGTGGATTGCCTGTGGAGCGCCATCGCCGCCCAGCGCGACGAGTTGACCCGGCGGCGCATCCGCTTCTACCTGGACACCGGCGACTGAGCCTCCGCGCTCAGAACCTGTTCAAAGTCTGCTGCGCTTCGGCGATACGGCGTTGAAAACAAGCTCAAAATGCTCATGTACCACTTGTACATTCCGCTTTTTCGCTTGTTTTCGCCTTGTCTCGCTCTTGCTCCCGAGACTTTGAACAGGTTATCAGGCGCCCAGCGTCCACGGATCCGCCAGACGGATCACGTCGTCGCGCTCGGCTCCGGTTGAGATCAGCGACACCGGCGCGCCGGCCAATTCCGCTATCCGCCGCACATAGGCGCGCGCCTGCTCCGGCAGCGCGTCCAGGCTGCGCGCGCCGCGGGTGCTTTCCTGCCAGCCCGGCAGCGTCTCGTACACCGGCTCGATCCGGCCGCGCTCGGCCAGCCCCGCCGGATAATCGTCCCGCAGAACGCCGTCCAGCCGATAGCCGGTGCAGATCTTCAGTTCGTCCATGCCGTCCAGCACGTCCAGCTTGGTCAGCGCCAGGCTGGCGATGCCGCCCACCCGCACGCTCTGGCGCAGCAAGGCCGCGTCCAGCCAGCCGCAGCGGCGCGGCCGGCCGGTGTTGGTGCCATACTCGCCGCCGCGCTCGCGCAGGCCGTCGCCGACGGCGTCGTCCAGTTCGGTGGGGAACGGCCCGCCGCCCACCCGCGTGGCATAGGCCTTGCACACGCCCAGCGCGTGGCCGCGCGCGGCGCTGCCCAGGCCGGAGCCGGAGGCCGCCTGCGCCGGTCCGGCGCCGGACGAGGTGACGAAGGGATAGGTGCCGTGCTCGACGTCCAGCAGCATCGCCTGCGCGCCTTCAAACAAAATGCGCCGGCCCGCCTCATCGGCCTCGTTCAACAGCTTCCACGCCGGACGCAGATAGGGCAGGATGCGGCGCGCCTGCTCCAGCAGCGCCGCCAGCATCGGCTCCAGTTCGAAAACCGGCCCGCCCAGCGCCGCCAGCACCGCGTTGTGGTAGCGCAGCGTCTCCTCCAGCCGCCCGCGCAAGACCGCCGGATCGGCCAGGTCCGCCAGCCGGATCGCCCGCCGGCCGGCCCGGTCCTCGAAAGCCGGCCCGATGCCGCGGCCGGTGGTGCCGATGGCTTGGGTGCGCGCCGCCTCCTGCGCCGCATCCAGCGCGATGTGGGACGGCAGCAGCAAGGTGGCGTTGTCGGCGATGGCCAGCTGGTCCGGCCCGATCGCCAGCCCCTCGGCGGCGATGCGGTCGATCTCGGCCAGCAGCGCCTGCGGGTCCACCACCACGCCATTGCCGATCACGCCCAGCTTGCCGCGCAGGAGGCCGCAGGGCAGCAGCGCCAGCTTCCAGGTCTTGCCGCCCACCACCAGCGTGTGGCCGGCGTTGTGGCCGCCGTTGAAACGCACCACGCAGTCCGCCGTCTCGGCCAGCAGATCGACGATCCGCCCCTTGCCCTCGTCGCCCCATTGCGCGCCCGTCACGATCACCTTGTTCATGCGTTTCTCCAAAATTGAAAATTGATGCTGTTGCGACAACACCTTACGCAACTTGCCCGCAGGCCGACAAACGACTTATTCTGGCTCTTCATGTCAGAAAAACTCACACGAATGAAACGAGACCTCCCGCCGCTGAACGCCTTGCGCGCGTTCGAGGCCGCCGCCGTCCGCCAGAGTTTCAGCGAGGCCGCCGAGCTGCTGCACGTCACCCACGGCGCGGTCAGCCGGCAGATCCGGTTATTGGAGGAATGGCTGGGAACGCCGCTGTTCGAGCGCCAGCACCGCCAGGTGCGGCTCACCGACGCCGGCCGCGACTACCTCGCCGACGTCCGCGCGGCGCTGGAGCGGATAGAGACCGCCAGCGCCCGGTTGCGGCGGGGCCCGATGCCGCTGCGGGTGAACGCGCCGGCCACCTTCACGCTGCGCTGGCTGATTCCGCGGCTGTCCCGCTTCCAGTTGCAGCACCCGCACGTGGAGGTGAAGCTGACCACCTCCAGCGAGCCCGTCTCCCAACTGGCCGACAGCTTCGAGGTGGCGATACGCGGCGGCCCGCAGGCCTTGCCCGGCTTCATCGCCCACGAGTTCCTGCAGGAAAGCCGGCTGCCGGTGTGCAGCCCAGCCCTGTTGGAACGGCTGCCTATCGCCTCGCCGGCCGACCTGTCCCGCCATACCCTGCTGCACACCGCCGGCAGCCCGGAGTTCTGGCCGCAGTGGCTGGACGCCGCCGGCGCGTCCGGCCTGCAGCCGGCGGCCAGCCTGACGCTGGAGCACTTCTACCTGACGCTGCAGGCGGCGCTGGACGGATTGGGCGTGGCGCTGGGCCCCAGCCGGCTGATCGCCGACGATCTAGCCAGCGGCCGGCTGGTGCAGCCGTTTGCCGGACCGCGGCTGGAAGACTGGCGCTACTTCGCCTACGTGCCGGAAACGCGCGACGGCCACCCGGCCGTCGCCGCCTTCTGCCGCTGGCTGGAACAGGCGGACCCAGTCTGAACTTGGCCATCCTCAACAAGTCCATTGTCATGCTCGACGCCGTCCGCCGCTTCGGCTATATCTAAAAGCCTCCGCCGGTCCGCGGGGGAACTCATCCCGCCGAGCGGCCTCGTACCAGTAAGCCTCGATTGCCCGGAGGGCGGCCAGACGCCGCGCTCCGACCCGGTTTTGCCAGTTGTTCCCCTTCCAGAAACGACAGGAGAAGCGCCATGCAATTGAACGGAAAAGTCGCCCTGATCACCGGCGCCGCCAGCGGCATAGGCAAGGAGATCGCGCTGGTCTACGCCCGCGCCGGCGCGGCGGTGGCCATCGCCGACATCAACCTGGACGCCGCGCGCAAGACCGCCGACGAGATCGCCTCCGCCGGCGGCAAGGCGTTAGGCGTGGCGATGGACGTCACCAGCGAGGATGCGGTCAACCAGGGCACCCAGCAAGTAGTCGACGCCTTCGGCCATCTCGACATCCTGGTGTCCAACGCCGGCATCCAGATCGTCAATCCCATCGTCAACTACAGCTTCGCCGACTGGAAGAAGATGCAGGCGATACACGTCGACGGCGCCTTCCTCACCACCAAGGCCGCGCTGCAGCACATGTACAAGGACAAGCGCGGCGGCGTGGTGATCTACATGGGCTCGGTGCACTCGCACGAGGCCTCGCCGCTGAAGTCGGCCTATGTCGCCGCCAAACACGCGCTGCTGGGCCTGGCCCGGGTGCTGGCCAAGGAAGGCGCGCCCTACAATGTGCGCTCCCATGTGATCTGCCCCGGCTTCGTGCGCACGCCGCTGGTGGACAAGCAGATTCCGGAACAGGCGAAAGAGCTGGGCATCAGCGAAGAGGAAGTGGTGAAGCGGGTGATGCTGGGCAATACCGTGGACGGCGTGTTCACCACCGTGGACGACGTGGCCCAGACCGCGCTGTTCCTGGCCGCCTTCCCCAGCGCGGCCCTCACCGGCCAGTCCTTCGTCGTCAGCCACGGCTGGTTCATGCAATAAGGAGCGCGCATGGCGAAGGACAAGCTCAATCCGGCCTGCCATGTCGACGCCGCGCCCTACCGCAGCCCGGCCTTGCCGCCGGGCCACCGCTATCAGGTGGTGGCGCTGGTGCTGCAAGGCGGCGGCGCGCTCGGCGCCTACCAGGCCGGCGTCTACCAAGGGCTGGCGGAGGCGGATCTGCACCCCAACTGGGTGGCTGGCATCTCGATCGGCGCGCTGAACGCCGCCATCATCGCCGGCAATCCGCCGCACCAGCGCGCCGAGCGGCTGGAGCAGTTCTGGCGCACCATCAGCCGCCAGCCGCTGCTGCCGCCGACGCCGCACAATCTGCTGGACGACGCCCAGGCGCTGCCGCCGCCGCTGCTGGGCTGGCTGAACGGCCTGGAAGCATGGCGCGCGTTGATCGAAGGCCAGAATGGCTTCTTCCAGCCGCGTCCGCCGCTGCCGCCCCATGACGGCGGCACTGCCAGCTTCTACGACACCTCGCCTCTGAAGGCCACGCTGGAGCGGCTGGCCGACTTCGACCGAATCAACGACAGCGGCGAGATGCGGGTGTCGGTGGGTGCGGTGAACGTGAAAAGCGGCAACTTCGTCTATTTCGACAACACCCGCCAGCGGCTGCGCGCCGAGCATTTCATGGCCTCCGGCGCGCTGCCACCCGGCTTCCCTGCGGTGGAGATAGACGGCGATTACTACTGGGATGGCGGCATGGTGTCCAACACGCCGCTGCAGCCGGTGCTGAGCGAGCGGCCGCGCAAGCACTCGCTGGTATTCCAGGTGGACCTGTGGAGCGCGCGCGGCGAGTTGCCGTCCGACCTGTCCCTGGTCGCGCTCCGGCAGAAGGACATCCAGTTCTCCAGCCGCACGCGGATGATCACCGACTACATGCGGGAGAGCCAGCAATACCGCCAGCTGCTGCGCGAGGTGATGGAGCTGGTGCCGGAAGCGGCGCGCGGCAGCCCGGCCTACCGCCATGCCGCCAGCCAGGCTTGCGACCGTCTGTTCAACGTGATCCACCTGATCTACCAGGACAAGCCCGGCGAAGGCCACTACAAGGACTACCAGTTCGGCGCCCGCGCCATGCGCGAGCACTGGGCTAGCGGCCTGGCCGACATCCGCGCCACCCTCGCCCATCCGGAATGGCTGAGCATGCCGTCGCCGGAACGGCCCTTCGTCACCCACGACGTGCACAGCCGAGCCTCTCGCTGACGGCGGCCGGGGCGCTGGCGGCGTTCCGGCCTCTACTCCTCCGCGCCGCCGTCCCCGGTTTCCTCCCATTCTTCGCCGCATGCCACTTTGACGCAGCCTCGCAGCCAGCGGTGGGCGGGATCGGCGTCATGCCGCGGATGCCAGATCATGGAGATGACGATGCCGGGCACCGCCACCGGCAGCGGAAAGCTCTGCATGCCGTCGCGCAGAAAGCCGGTATGCCGCTCCGGCACCGAGGCCACCAGATCGGTGGCCCGCGCCAGCGCCAGCGCCGCGGTGAAACCGCCGACCAGGGTGGCGACGTTGCGCCGCAAACCCAGCGCCTTCAACGCCGCGTCTATCGGCCCCCGCTCCTGGCCGCTGCGCGACATGCAAACATGCCGGGCCGCGGCGTAGCGCTCAGCGCTGATCTCGCCGTCCAGCAGCGGATGCCCGGCGCGCGCCACGCCGACGAAGCGGTCGCGGAACAGCATCCTCACCCGCAGCTCCGGCCCAGCCGACGCGCCCACCACGCCGGTGTCCAGATCCACGCTGCCGTCGCGCAGCGGCGCGCTGTCCTTGTCGGCCTTGAGCGCGAAGCGGAAGCGCGCGCCCGGCGCCTCCCGCGCCGCCCGCTCCAGCAGGCGGGGGCCGAAGTTCTCGACGAAGCCGTCGCTGGTGCGCAAGGTAAAGGTGCGCTCCAGCGCGGACAGGTCCAGTTCCCGCGCCGGCGTCAGGGCCGCTTCCGCCTCGCCCAGCAGCGGGCCTATCCGCCCGCGCAGCGCCAGGGCCCGCGGCGTCGGCACCAGGCCGCGTCCGGCGCGGACCAGCAAGGGATCGCCCATCGTCGCGCGCAGCCGCGCCAGCGCGCGGCTCATCGCGGACGGGCTCAGGCCCAGCCGGCGCGCGGCGCCGGCCACGCTGCCCTCCGCCAGCAACGCGTTCAGGGTGATCAGCAGGTTCAGATCGGGTGTGCTCATCCGTCCACCATAGCACGGCCAGGCATGGCGTCACATGCAGCTATCGAATGCATGACGCGCGTCTTCCGCCATACCTCGCGCCGGCCTAGGCTGCAGACATGGACAAGGCGCGGACGGCCAACCGCCGCCCGCGCCATCGCAAACCTCATGGAGCATTCGATTGAACATCACGCATTCCAGCCAGCGCGGCGCGCTGGCCTGCCTGTCGCTGTGCGTGCTGCTGTCCTCGCTGGGCACCAGCATCGCCAACGTCGCCCTGCCGGAGCTGGCCCGCGCCTTCGGCGTCTCCTTCCAGCAAGTGCAATGGGTGGTGCTGGCCTACTTGCTCGCCGTCACCTCGCTGGTCGTCGGCGTCGGCCGGCTGGGCGATCTGATCGGCAAGCGCCGGCTGCTGCTGGCCGGCATCCTGCAGTTCAGCCTCGCCTCGCTGGCCGCCGGGCTAGCCTCCTTCCGCGGGCTGCTGGCGGCGCGCGCGCTGCAGGGCCTGGGGGCCGCGGCGATGCTGGCGCTGGCGATGGCTTTCGTCGCCGACGTCGCGCCCAAGGCGCAAACCGGCCGCGCGATGGGCTGGCTGGGCAGCATGTCGGCCGTCGGCACCGCGCTCGGCCCCTCGCTGGGCGGCGCGCTGATCGCCGCCTGGGGCTGGCCGGCGATCTTCCTGTTCAACGCGCCGCTGGGCGCCGCCGTCTTCCTGCTCGCGCGGCGCAGCCTGCCGGCCGACGCGCCGACGGCGCGGGCATCCCGTTTCGATTGCGCCGGCGCGCTGCTGCTGGCGCTGACGCTGTCCGCCTACGCGCTGGCGATGACGCTGGGGCGCGGCCGCTTCGGCCCGCAGAACCTGGCCTGGCTGCTGGCGGCAGCCGTCGGCGTCGCCGCCTTCCTCCGGATGGAGGCGCGCGGCGCGGCCCCGCTGGTGCGGATCGACATGCTGCGCGATCCGGCGCTGGGCGGCCCGCTGATCGCCGCGGCGCTGGTGGCCACGGTGATGATGGGCACGCTGGTGGTCGGCCCCTTCCATCTGTCGCGCGCGCTGGGGCTGGACGCGATGGGCGCGGGCCTGGCCATGTCGATGGGGCCGGCGATTTCCATGCTGGCGGGCGTGCCGGCCGGACGTCTGGCCGACCGCTTCGGCGCGGACCGCGTCAGCCTGGCCGGCCTGGCTGCGATGCTGGCCGGCGCCGCTCTGCTCGCCGCCCTGCCCGCCTCGCTGGGCCTCGCCGGCTATCTGGCGCCGCTGGCGGCATTGACCATCGGCTACGCGCTGTTCCAGGCCGCCAACAACACTCTGGTCATGGCCGGGCAGCCGGCCGACCGGCGCGGCCTGGCGTCCGGCCTGCTCAATCTGGCACGCAATCTCGGCCTGGTGACCGGCGCGGCGGCGCTGGGCGCCGTCTTCGCCGCCGCGGCCGGCGGGCCGATCGCCGACGCGCGGCCGGAAGCCGTCGCCTGGGCCACCCATGCGGTCTTCGCCGTGTCCGCGCTGCTGATGGCCGCCGCCATCCTCGCGTTGCGGCGGGGACGCCGGGCCGGGCTCGCATCGGCGCGCGCCGCTTGAGCGCGGGCCATCCCGGCGCCGCTCCATCCTCTGATTATCCGGCCCGCGCTATCCGAACCAGCGCGCGCGCCAGCCGGCATCGCCCGCCAGCCGCTCCAGATTGTCGGGGCTGGGACGAAGACAGGGACGCGCGCCCCAGGCACGGGCGAGTGAGGCCGCGGCAGGAGTGAAATACGCCGTCAGCTCGCACTGCAGCCGCCCGTCCGTCTCCCTGAGCAGCAACAGCGCCTGCCCGTCAACGGCCGGCCGCGCGGCGAAGTCCGCCAACAGGTCGTCCAGCAGCGGCTGGGCGCACAGCGCGTCGCCCAGCGGCAGCGAAAACCATTCGCCGCCGCTCACCGCAGACGCTCCCTGACCGTTTCCTCATGCAGCAGCACATGGCTGTTGGCCAGCAGATCGCGCAGCGACACCACGCCGATCAGCCGCATGCTGTCCGGGCCGTCCACCACCGGCAACCGGCTGAACCCCAGCTGCGCCATCCGCCCGGCGGCGTGGCGGGCGCTCATGCCGGCCAGCAACACCTGGAACGGCGACAAGGGCTCGGACCAGATGACGCAGGGCTGCCGGCTGGCCTCCGCCCCCTGCAGCCTTCTGCGCAGCAGCAAGCCCACCACCCTGCCGTCGCGCAGCACCGGATAGCCGTTGTGGCTGCGCGGGCCGAAGAATGATTCCCAGGCGTCCGCCGCCGGCATCGCGCCGTCTATCGCCACCGCCTCACGCGTCATCACGTCCGCCACATGCAGCCGCTCCAGCGGATCGACGCCGTATTCCCGGTGGATGTGCAGGCCCCGGCGGGCGATTTTCTCGGTCATGATCGACCGCTTCAGCGTCAGCGCCGTCACGCCGCAGGCGACCACGGTGGTCAGCGTCAGCGGCAGCAGCGCCGAGCCGTCGCCGGTCAGGCCGAAGGCGAACACGATGGCGGTGATGGGCGCGCCGAGCACGCTGCCCAACACCCCGGCCATGCAGGCCAGCGCCCACAGTTCCGGCGAGCCGCCCGGCAACGCCGGCGCCAGCGCCGCGCCCAGGCCGGCCCCCAGCATCAGCAGCGGCGCCAGCACCCCGCCCGAGGTGCCGGAGCCCAGGGCCAGCAGCCAGATCGCGGCCTTCACCGCCAGCAGGGCCAGCGCCGCCTCCAGCAGCAGCCGGTTGTTCAGCAGGTCTCCGATCACGTCGTAGCCCACCCCCAGCGCGCGCGGCTGCAGCCAACCGCCGATGCCGACCACCAATCCGCCCAGCGCCGGCCACCACATCCAGTGCAGGCGCAGCTTGCCGAAGCCATCCTCCACCCGGTACAAGCCCCAGGTCAGCAAGGCCGCCAGGCCGCCGCAGGCCAGGCCGGCCAGCAGGCAGGAGCCCAGCGCCGCCAGCGTGGCGGGCGGCGTGTGCAGCGGAAACAGCGGCCCGGCGGCGAAACACAGCGTGCGCAGGAAGCCGGCGCAAGCGCAAGCCAGCGCCACCGGCAGCAGGCTGCGCGGACGCAGTTCGAACAACAGCAGCTCCACCGCCAGCAGCACCGCCGCCACCGGCGTGCCGAACACCGCGGTCATCCCGGCGCAGGCGCCGGCCACCAGCAGCGTCTTGCGCTCCGCCGCGGTCAGGTGCAGGCGCTGCGCCAGCAGCGAGCCCAGCGAGCCGCCGGTCATGATGATGGGGCCCTCCGCGCCGAACGGTCCGCCGCTGCCGATGACGATGCCGGACGACAAGGGCTTGAGCAGCGCCACCTTGGGCGACATCCGGCTCTGGCCGAACAGGATGGCCTCCATCGCTTCCGGAATGCCGTGGCCGCGGATCTTGTCGCTGCCGTAACGCGCGATCAGGCCCACCAGCAGGCCGCCCACCACCGGCGCCGCGATCGCCCACAGCCCCAGCGCGTGTCCGGCCGGCGCGCGTTCGGCCAGCGACAGGGTCTGGTAATAGAACAGATTGGTGCACAGGCGGATCAGGTCCAGCAGGACCACCGCGCCGGCGGTGCTGACCGCGCCGATCAGCAAGGCCATGCCAGACATCGGCAACAGCCGCCGGTCCACCGAGTAATCGCGCTTCGCCGCGTTCATCGTCCGCCGTCCCCGTCATTGAAGGCGGTGATGCGCGACACCCGGAACACGTCGCGCAGCGAGCGCAGCTCCGCCTCGTGCCGCGCCGCCAGCCGCGCGAGAAAGCGCTCGCCGGCCGCGGTCAGATGCACTTCCACTTGGCGGCGGTCATGCTCGCTCTTGCGCCGCGCCGCCAAGCCCTGCTCCTCGCAACGGGTCAGCAACGCCACCGCGCCGTGATGCTGGATCTGCAGCCGCTCGGCCAGTTCGCCCACCGTCGCCCAATCCCGGCCCGGCACGCCGCGCACGTGCAGCAGCAGCAGGTATTGCTGCGGGGTCAGTCCCTCCGCACGGACCGCGTTCTCGCTGAAATGCAGGAAGCGCCGCAACTGGTAGCGGAATTCCGACAACGCTTCGTACTGCCGCTTGTCCATGCCGGCGGCCGGCTCGGCGACTTGCTCCATCATGTCTGGTCTCGAATATATATATCACAACATGATATTTATACTTGAGCCCGGCGGGCTCGGCAATATACATCACAATATGATATATATTCGGCCACCCCCACCACGCCGGGACGCTCCCGGCAGCCACGCAATGGAAAACCCGCATCGACAATTGCGCGCCTGGCTGTACGGCTTCTGGCCGCAGGCCATCGTCACCAGCCGACGCGATCGGCTAGCCGGCAGCCTGGGCGCGGCTTTCGGCCTGATCGCCACCGCCTGGGTCTGCCACCGCGCGCTGGGCGAGCCCAACCCGTGGTTCATCGCGCCGATGGGCGCTTCCGCGGTGCTGCTGTTCGCCGTGCCCGCCAGCCCGCTGGCCCAGCCCTGCTCCCTCATCGGCGGCAATCTTTGCGCCGCGCTGGTCGGCGTCAGTTGCGCCCGGTTGATAGGGAATCCGGTCCTCGCCGCCGGCATCGCGGCGGCCATCGCCATCGCGCTGATGTTTCCGCTGCGCTGCCTGCACCCGCCCAGCGGCGCGGTGGCGCTGACCGCAGTGCTGGGCGGGCCGGCCGTGGCCCGATTGGGCTATGGCTTCGTCTGGCATCCGGTGCTGCTCAACTCGCTGCTGCTATTGGCGGCGGCGCTGCTGTTCAACCGCCTGGCCGGGCGGCGCTATCCGCACAGCCAGCCCGCCGCGCCCGCCCCCACGCCGAGCGAGCGCATCGGCGTCAGCCGCGCCGATCTGCACGCCGCGCTGGCCGAGCGCGGCGAGGTGGTCGACATCAGCGAGGACGATCTGGAGGACATTCTGCAGCGGGCCGAGGAAAGATCGCACCAGCGCCGCTTCGGCGCGCTGCGCTGCGCCGACTTCATGGTGAGCGAGGTGTTGAGCGTGGGCGCGGCCGCCAGCAGCGAAAAGGCGCTGGCCCTGCTGCGCGACCACCGTTTCGACGCCCTGCCGGTCACCTCATCCGACGGCAGGCTGCTGGGCGAGATCAGCCTGCGCGAGCTGCTGGCCGCGGCGGGCATGCATCCTGCGCCGCTCGTCGGCCAGTTGATGGACACCAGCCCGCACACCTCGCGCCCGGACGATCCGATCGAGAGGCTGATCCATCCGTTCGCCGACCGCGGCGTGGCGCACAGCATGGTGGTGGACGGCGAGGGACGCCTGCTGGGCCTGGTGGCGCAGGGCGACCTGATCGCGGCGCTGTTCCGCGAGCAACTGGAGCGGCCCGCCTGAGCGGCCGCCGCCGGGCAGAGGCCGCTCAAGGCCCTCAGCGGCCGATGGCTTGCGTCAACGCCGCGCCTATCCTCGCAATCGCCTGGTTGCGCATAGGCATGGAGGCCTCGGTCTGCGTCACGTAGACGCCGAGCAGCCATGGCGCTCTTCCCGGCGGCCAGATCACCGCGATGATGTTCCGCGAGCCGTAACCTCCCGCCCCGGTTTTGTCGGCGATCTCCCAGCCTGCCGGCAGCGAAGAGCGAAGCAGCTCGTCGGCGACCCTGTCCTCCCGCATCCATCGGCCCAGCTTTTCCCTCGATGCCGCCGACAACGCATCGCCCAGCATGACCTTTCTCAAGCTGACGACAACGGCATTGGGCGTGGTGGTGTCCCTCGGATCGCCGGGGGTCCCCTCATTCAAGTCGGGTTCGGTGCGGTCCAAGCGGGTCTGCTCGTCGCCGATGCGCCTCATGAAAGCAGTGAAGCCCGCCGGACTGCCAATCGTCTCAAGCACGACATTGGCCGCCGTGTTGTCGCTATAACTCACCGCCGCCTGGCAAACTTCGTCCAGAGTCATGCGCTGCGGCGCCAGCCTTTTCTCCGTGATCGGCGACCAGCCCGCCAGCATGGATTGATCGATTGATGCCGTCTGCTCCAGAGCCGCCTCTTTCCGATCCACCTTCGCCAGCAGCGCCGCGCACGCGAATGCCTTGAATGTGCTGTTTATCGGGAAACGCTCATCCCCCCGATAACTCCAGGCCTCTCCGCCGCCGCCGTCCAGCGCCGCCACGCCGATTCTGGCGCGCAATGTCTTTTCCTCCGCCTGCACGGCCTTTTTCAGGCCATCCGCGTCAAACGCATGCGCGGCGGAAACCGCCCAGAAAGGCAGAACGCACGCCGCGCCGATGATCTTTCCCCATGCCAAACCCTTTCCCACTTCAACTCTCCCGGAGTAAACAGACTGATCAGCGATAAGCCGCGGGATCGGCCTGATATCTTGCAACCGCAAGCCATCCCGACAGGGCTTGTCCGGCCCCTAGGCACGCCCCATGCAATCTATAAACAATCCACCCCGCAGTAAAACCCCCCAGCCGTAACACCCGTAACCCACCCACGCCCCAACCGGAATGCCTGGATATTCGGCATGCCTCTCGCCGCCCTCCTCTCGAAAACCAACCGCATCCGCTCCGCGCCGAAAACGATAGGCCTGATCTTTCTGCAGCCGCCATTCTCTGCCAAGCACGGTTGATCAAACCACTCCCCGGAGAAACAGCGCCGCACGCGAAATGTCTTTGCGCTGGCTCTACGCCTTAGCCAGCGGCGCAGGCGCGCCGCGCCGGGTGCCAAGCACCACCAGCGGAATCGCGATGGCGTAAACGGCCGCGACCGAAAGCCAGACCGCGCCGGGCCATGCTCTCTGCACGGAAAAATAGAATGCCGAGAACGCCAGCGGGCTGACAATGGACGCCAGGCTCACGGCGGAGGCCAGCACGCCTTGAAGCTGGCCTTGTCGGGCCGGATCCACCAGACGGGTGGCGTAGGCCTGAAATGCCGGGGTGCCCATGCCGCCAAGCGCGAAAACCGGCATCGCGGCGAACACCATCCAGCCCTCGCTGGCGAAAGCCATCACGGCCAGCGCGGCGCAGGCGCAAGCGATTCCGGCGAGCACGGCCCAGCGCTCACCCAGCCGTCTGGCGGCTGGTCCCGCCAGGCACGCCTGCACCAGTGTCTGGCAGATGCCGAACGCGCCCAGCGACAGGCCGATCCAGAAACCATTCCACTTGAACGCGTCGAAGCCCCACAAAGCCCAGCAAGTGCCGTAGGCCTCTCCGGTGGCGCTCAGCACGAAAAACACCAGGATGACGGGCTGCAGCCCTTTCATCGAACAGACCCAACGCAATGGCCGCAGCGGGTTGAGCGCGGCGAGGCTCATCCGCCCGGGAGACGACGCGCGGGACTCCGGCAGAATGAAACAGGCCAGCAGCAGATTGCAGGCGTTCAGAGCGGCGGCGGCGATGAAGGGCAGCCGCAGCCAGTAGTCGCCGAGCAACCCGCCCAAAACCGGCCCGACAATGAAACCGATGCCGAACATGGCGTTGAGCAGGCCGAAACGGCGCGCCCGCTGCTCCTCGGACGAAATGTCCGTGATGTACGCCGTGGCGACGGAGACATTGGCGCTGCTCAGGCCCGCGATGGCGCGGCCAAGCAGCAGCATCCACAACTGCGGCGCGCACGCCATGACGGCGTAGTTGACCGCCGCGCCCGCCAGGGAAATCAGCAGCACCGGACGTCGCCCCAGGCTGTCGCTCATAGCGCCCAGCACGGGAGCGAAGACAAACTGCATGACCGCGTAAAGCGCAGTCATGACGCCGATGCACGCCGCGATATTCTGACTCTGCGTCACTTCGCCGAGCAGCCGCGGCAGAATGGGAAAAACGAGGCTGATGCCCGCGGCGTCAAGGCAGATCGCGGCGTAAATGACGGCAAGAGGTCTGTTCATAATTGATTGCATCGCTAGGAAAGCCATCTCTCGATGGCTGAAAACAGGCTTGGCGACCGCCGGCTCGAGGCCCGGCGGAAACGCATCGCCAAACGCGGGCGCCGCTCCCCGTCCAGCGCGATGCGCCGGCCAAGAAAATGCGGTCTCGCGCCGAAAATCGCGCATCCGCGGCGGCATGGCGCATGCCCACAGACAGCCACACGACGGAAATACCAAGTACCAATATATACTCAGTACACAAAAAGCTATGCTATGATGCGCTGCATGTCAACACCATCACCCAAGCTCCGCTCCCGCAAGCGCCTCGCCACGCGGCAAAGCATCTCCAATGCCGCCACGCGCCTGTTTCTGGAACGGGGCTTCGAGCATGTAACCATCGATGAGATCGCTGCAGCCGCCGACGTCGGACGGATGACGGTGTTCAACCACTTCCCGCGCAAAGAGGACATGTTTTTCGACCGCGACGAAGAGGGACGCGCCATCCTGGCGCAAGCGCTGCGAGAGCGCGCCCCAGGCGTTTCGCCGATAGAATCCTTGCGCCGGCTCGCCTACCGCTTGCTTGCGGAGCAAAGCCCTTACCTCAGGTTCTCGGCGGAAAGCCAAGGCTTCATCAAGACGGTGGAGGCCAGCGAAACGCTGAAGGCGCGGGCCCGCGCGATACGCGACGAAATCGCTCGAGCCGTCGCCGCGACGCTGGCCGAATGCGCGGGGCAGGAAGCTCCCGACCCTGCGGCGGATCTGGCCGCCCACCTCCTGCTGGCGATGTGGACCGTGGCCCTGATCCAGGCGCACCGGACCTTTAGAGACAAACAGGACTCGGAGGAAGCCAACGCCGTTTTCCTCGCCATCATTGACCAAGGGACGATTGGCCTGAACGCAGCGATGGCCGGCACGCCTTACGCCTGAGCCCGCGCCATGGGCTATCCGCGATAAAGAACAAAGGGGCCAATGGCCCCTTTCCGTTGAGTCACGCCGATGCCGGAACAGGACTGCCCGGCCCTTGCTCGCTCAGACCGCCTGGGGGTGAACCAGACGCCTCAGATCCATCGACAACCCGGCCAGCTGCGACGCCGTTTGCAGGGTCTGGGTCGAGCTGGTTTCAGTCTCTTGCGTCGCCTGCGCCACCTCGGACACGGCGGTCCGTACCTGGTCGGCCGCGGTGGCCTGCTGCTTGGTCGACAGTTCGATCTCGCGCACCGCCTCGGTGGTGGTGCTGACCAGATCGGCAATCTGCTTGAAGGCCGTGGCCACTTCGGCAAACTGGCGCGCCCCGAGATCGACGGCTTTGGCGCCGCTCTCGGTGGCCATCACCGTGGTGTTGACCGCGCCGCGCACATCGTCGATCTGGGTGCGGATGCCCTTGGTGGACGCCGCGACCCGGTCAGCCAGCTTGCGGATCTCCTCCGCCACCACGGCGAAGCGGCGCCCCGCCTCGCCGGCGCCGGTAGCTTCGATGGTGGCGTTGATGGCCAGGATATTGGTCTGCTCCGCCAGCTCGGACACGATGTCGAGCACCGCGCCTATCTCCTGCGACTTTCGTCCGAGATCAAGCATGTGGCTGACCACCAGATCGGTCTGGCGGCGGATGCCGCCTATGGCTTCCTGGCCTCTTTCCACAGTGCCCACGCCGCTGCGCGCCGCCGCCGCGGTCTGCTCGGCGATCTGCGCCACCCGCTGGGCGCTTTCGGCGATCTGGCGCGAGGTCACGCCCAGCTCGCTGATGGTGGTGCTGATCTCGCTCATCGCGCTGGCCTGCTCCCTGGCCCCGGACGCCTGCTGGGTGGCGGCGGCCTGCAACTCCGCCGATGAGCTCTGCACATGCCCCACCGCGGCTCCCAGCCGTTCCGTCAGAGAACGGGTGATGGAAAAACCGGCGCCGATCACGAACAGCAGGCATAAAACGGTGCCGGCGACGATGGTCATCTTGGCGCCGCCGGAGGTGGCGTCCGAATCCTCCTCGCGCTTTCTCAATAGCTCGCGCTCCTCGCGGTTGATCTGGTCGCACACGGCGCGCAACGCGTCCATGTACTTCTTGCCCTCCCCGCTCAGAACGATTTTCAGCGCTTCATTGCCATGGCCGGCCTTGCGCAGATCGATGGTGCGCTTGAGCTCGCTGAACTTGCTGTTCACCAGCGCCTCGGCCTGGCCTATCCTGGCCTGCTGGCCGGCATTGTCCGCGCTCAGGGCGCGCAGCTCGGACAACACCGTCGGCACGCCGGCGGCGGATGCGCGGAACGGCTCCAGATAGGCGGGATCGCCGGTGAGCAGATAGCCGCGCTGGCCGGTCTCGGCGTCCTTCATCAGGCTGACCAGGCTGGACACATGCTCCAGCACCTTTTGCGTATGAGTGACCGAATTGGCGGTGGCAATCAGCACGTAGATGCTCCAATACGCCACGATGCCGATCACGACCAGGAAAGCCGACGATACCGCGAAGCCGAATGCCAGCTTTTGGCCAAAGGTCCGGTTTTTATTCATGATTGAGCCACTCCCATTACCGGCGGATCGGTCCGCCTGCCCTTGCATTATTCCTGCCCGGAAGTCTGCTGCGGTCCGACCAGGCGCCTGATTTCCGCCATGAAACTGACATAATCGATTGGCTTTTCGATATAACCGTCGAAGCCGGCCGCCAGCATGCGCTCGCGGTCGCCCTTCATCACGTAGGCGGTCAGGGCCACCACCGGTATCGCCCGCGTCCGCGGATCGTCCTTAAGGATGGCGACCGCCGCGATGCCGTCCATTTCCGGCATCTGGACATCCATCAACACCAGGTCCGGCAATTCCCGCCGGGCGATGTCTATGCCGAGAAGCGCGCGCTCGGCGCAAAACAGCGTGTGGCCTTCGCTTTCCAGCATGATGCTGGTGAGCACCATATTGCCCGGGGTGTCATCGACTATCAGTATGCGTGCCATCATCCACCTCGCGTATCGGGTCGGTCGGCGTCACGGCAGCCGGAGGACGCGCTGATTTCTGCAGCGCGCGGCCAACCTCGAACAAAAACTGCCTCCGGTCGAAACTGCCTTTTTCCATAATCCGCAGCGCTTGCCCGCTCAGACGCCGCCTGTCGTCCGCGCTGACGCTGCCATCGCACAACACCAGCACGGGAACGTCCGCGGCGGGCGGGCTGCGCAGCGCCGCGAGCACTTCGAAGCCGCTGATATCGGACAGCACGAGGCCGACGATCAGCAGGTCTGGCCGGGCATCCCGCAAAGCCGCCAGCGCGCCGGCGCCGTCGGTGTGGCACTGCACTTTGTAATTCAGCGCGGCCAGATCGGCGCTCAGCCGCGCGCAGGTGATCGCATCGTCGATGATCATCACGGTCGGAGCCAGCGCGCGCTCATGGCCCAGTCCCAACGCATACACCGCGTCGCGCAGGCTCTGGTACGACACCGGTTTTTGCAGCAGCTGCGCGGCGCCCATCGCGCAGGCCTTCATCTCTTCCGCCACGATCGAGACGATCACCACCGGCACGCTTTCCAGCCGCGGATTGCTCTTGATCTCGTCCAGCACCACCCAGCCGCTGGCGTCAGGCAGCAGCAGGTCGAGCGTGATCAGATCCGGGACTTCGCTGCGCGCCATGGCCAGCGCCGTCCCGGCGTCGCCTGCGATGCTCACCGCGAAGCCGATGCTCTCCAGGTGAACCTGGAGCAGCTCGGCGGCTTGCGCGTTGTCCTCGATCACCAGCACCCGGCGCGCCGAGCCTGTCGGCGGCGGCGCCTGCGCGTCGCTGCGCAGCGGCAGCCAGATCGAGAACTGCGCCCCGAGGCCGGGCGCGCTGCTGACGCCGACCGTGCCGCCATGCAGCTCAGCCAGCCGGCTGACCAGCGCCAGCCCGAGGCCGCTGCCTTCATGCTGGCGCGAGCTGGAAGAGTCGAGCTGGCTGAAGGTTTGGAACAGCGCCGGCAGGTCGGCGGCCGCGATCCCGTTGCCGCTGTCCCTCACACGCACTTCCAGAAATTCCTGATCGGGCCCCTCAGGCAGCGGCAGCAGGCGGCTCGCCCAGATTTCATCCTCGCCGTAGCCGATGTCGCAGCGCCGCGCGCGATGCAGCGACAGCACCACCCGGCCGCCGTCGAGGCTGAATTTGACGGCGTTCGACAGCAGGTTGTAGGTCATCTGCCGAAATTTCCGCAAATCGACCCTCACCGGCTGCAGCGGCTCGCAAGGCAGAAACTCCAGCCCGATGCCGCGCCGCGCCGCACTGTCCTGCACGATGGACAGGCAGCCGCGCAGCACGGCGTTGGCGTCGATCGATTCCAGCGCCAGCTCCATCTTGCCCGCCTCCACCTTGGACAGGTCCAGGATGTCGTTGATGAGACCCAGCAGGTGGCGGCCGCTGGCGAGCACATGGCCGACGCAAGTGCTCTGCTTGGGACTGAGCGGGCCGATGACGCCGCGCGACAGCAAGTCGGAAAAGCCTATGATGGCGTTGAGCGGGGTGCGCAGCTCATGCGACATATTGGACAGAAACTCG
This sequence comes from Chromobacterium indicum, assembly GCF_039708975.1. Classification (NCBI taxonomy): domain Bacteria; kingdom Pseudomonadati; phylum Pseudomonadota; class Betaproteobacteria; order Neisseriales; family Chromobacteriaceae; genus Chromobacterium; species Chromobacterium indicum. The sequence goes on along the minus strand of NZ_JAYFSJ010000004.1, from coordinate 79,082 downwards.
GACTTGAGCCGGCTGGCCTGCTCCAGATCGCGGTTCTTTTGCTCCAGCTCGGCCAGGAGGATGGCGCGGCTTTCCGCCAGCGCGCGCGCCGCGCGCACCTCCGCCGCCTCCAGTTTCTTGTCCATCAGCTCGGCGCGGATGCGCCGGCTCTCGTCCTCGAACTGCTTGCGCCGCAGCTGCGCCCGCACGCGCGCCTTGAGCACGTCGAATTCGCTCGACTTCAGCACATAATCGTCGGCGCCGGTCGACAGGCCCTCGATCATTTCCGCCCTGTCCTCCATCGCGGTCAGCATGATCAGCGGAATGTCGCGCGTGGCCGGGTCGCCCTTCAGGCGGGAACAGGTCTCGGTGCCCGATAGTCCGGGCATCAGGCGGTCCAGCAGCACGCAGTCGACGGTTTGCACCTTCAGCAGCGCCAGCGCCTGCTCGCCCGATTCGGCCAGGATCATGTCGTAGCCCTCGTCGCCGAGCACCTCGGCCAGCTGGTGCAAATAGGTCACGCTGTCGTCTACCGCCAGAATGCGCCGTCCGGCCTGCTGCGGCGCCATGCCGCTTGCGCCGTCGACATTGCGCAGCACCGCCGCCAGCCGCGCCAGCAATATGCCGGCGTCGCCATCCTTTTGCACGAAGGCGTCGGCGCCGGCGTCCAGAGCGTACAGCTCGGCGCCCTCTTCGTCGGCCCCGGTCAGCAGAATGCACGGCACGGTGCGCAAGGCCGGATCGAGGCGCAGCTTGCGCACCACGGCGGCGCCGTCGATGCCGGGCAGCATGCGGTCCACCAGCAGCGCCGCGGGCCGGCGCGACGCCATCGCGCGCAAGCCCTCCTCCCCGCTATGGGCCAGCGCCACCTGATAGCCCTGCTCGCGCAGCAAGCTTGCCAGTTGCTCGCGGTAAGTCAGGCTGTCGTCTATCACCTGCACCAGCGGCGCGGCGTCGACCGGCGTCCCCGCCGCCTCCAGCAGCTGCACCGCGCGCGCCACCAGGCGGTCGCGGTCATAGGGCTTGCCGACATAATCGTTTGACCCGGTCAGCATGCCGCGGATGCGGTCGCTGACCTGGGCCTCGCTAGACAGCACCAGAACCGGCAGGCTGGCGCCCTCGGCCGTGGCGCGCACCTCCCGCAACAGGTCGATGCCATCGCCGTCGGGCAGCATGACATCCAGCACCATCAGGCCGACAGCCTGCCGCGCCATCGCGGCGCGCGCCTCCGCCAGCGAGGCGCAGGCGATGGCGGCCATCCCGCGCTCCGCGAACGCCTCCTCGAGATCGGCCCGGACCGTCAGGCTGTCGTCGACGATCAGCACCGGGGCCGTCATGACGCGCGCCTCCCGGCCAGCGCGGCCAGCGCCGGGCCGATGTCGGCCAGCGGCAGGATGCGCTGCGCGGCGTTCAGCAACGCCGCCTCTCGCGGCATGCCGTACACCACGCAGCTGGCTTCGTCCTGCGCGATCGTCAACCCGCCGGCGGCGCGCACCGCCAGCAGCCCGCGCGCGCCGTCCTGCCCCATGCCGGTCAGCAGCACGGCGGCGGCGGCGGCGCCGTATTCCTGCGCCACCGATTCGAACAGCACGTCGACCGACGGCCGGCACGACAGGCGCTCCGGCCCCGCCTCGCAAACCATCTTGCCGCCGCGCACTTGCAAATGCAGCCCGGGCGCGGCCAGCGCCACGCCGCGCGCCGGCAGCGGCTGGCCATGCCGCGCCAGCCGCACGTCCAGCGCGCAATGGTCGTCCAGCCAGTCGACGAAGGCATGGCCGAAGGGCTCGGCGATATGGATGACCACCAGCAGCGGCAACGGGAAATCGGCGGGCAGGCCGCCCAGCACCTCGACCAGGGCGCTCGGCCCTCCGGTCGACGCCCCCAGCGCCACCAGCCGCATGGACTGCCGCGGCGATGCCGGCGCGCAAGGCGCCGCCGGCGGCGCCTCCTGGGCGGCGCGGCGTCCGCGCAAATGCGTGACCACCTTGATCTTCGCCACCAACTTGAGCATGGCCAGATAGTGCTCGCCCCAATGGTCCTGCCCGGGCATCGGCTTCTCGATCACGTCCAGCGCCCCGGCGGCCAGCGCCTCGTAAGTGCGGAACAACTCGCCGCGGTTGACCGAGGACGAAACCACCAGAATCGGGGTCGGACAATAAGCCATGATGTATTCGGTGGCGGCCAGCCCGGTCATGACGGGCATCATCATGTCCAGCGAGATGACATCCGGGCGCAAGGCTAGGCACAGCTCGATGGCCTGCTTGCCGTCCTCGGCCTGGCCGACCAGCTCGAAAGCCGGGTCGGACTCCAGCAACTCGCACAGGTACATGCGCACCGTCAGCGAATCCTCCACCACCAGCACCCGCAATTTCGTCATCGCAGCACCAGCTCCCCGATCTGCGCCAGAAACGCCGTCTGATCGAATTCGTTCTTGACAATATAACCGTTGGCGCCGGCATCGCTGCCGCGCCGCTTGTGCTCCGCCGTGTCGAGCGAAGTCACCAGCAGCGCCGGGATATCGCACAGCTGCGGGTCGGCGCGCACCTCCGTGATGAAGCCGAAACCATCCATGCCCGGCATCTCGACATCGACCAGGAACAAGCCGTAGCGGTTCTGCCGCGCCAGTTCCAGGCCCTCCTCGGCGGAAGCCGCCAACTCCACCTGGTAGCCGGCCGACTCCAGAATGCTGCTTTCCAGCATGCGGGTGGTCAGAGAATCGTCGACGATCAGGATAGGCGGGCGCGGCGTCGCCGCCTCTCTGTCGCTGCGGCGGGTCAGCGCCCCGCCCAGTTCCTCGGGGTCAAGCACCATGCGCGGCTCGCCCTCGATGTCCAGATACAGTCCCAGCACCATCGGATCGGCCGTCATCAGCGGCGGAAGCGCGCGCAGCACCACGCTATCCACCCCGCCCAGGCGGCTGGCCGCCACCGCCAGCAACGCGCCCCGGCTGCGGATGACCACCGCCGTCATCGCGCGCGGCGACCACTGGTGCGCGGCCCGCCCCGCCGCGCCGATGGCCAGCGGCAATAAAGGCAGCAGTTGGCCTTCATACACGATGGCGCCGCCATCCTCCGAATGCACCACCTGCTCCCGCGGCACCCGCAGCGTGCCCCGCACCGCATCCAGCGGCAACGCCATGGCGCGGCCGTCGGCTTCGACCAGCAACACCTCCATCGCCGCCAGCGACAACGGCACGCACAGCTCGAACGTCGTGCCGCCGGCATCGCTGCTGACGCGGGCATTGCCGCCCAGCTTGCCCATCGCGGCGCGCACCACGTCCATGCCGATGCCGCGCCCGGACAGTTCCGTCACCGAGCCGCTGGTGCTCACTCCGCCTTCCAGCAGCCTGGCCAGCAAGGCGGCATCGTCGGCCGGCGCGTGCTGGCCGCGCTTGGCGAGCGCCGCTCTCAACGCGTCCCGGTCAATGCCGCGGCCATCATCGCGGAAGCGGAACCACACCATGTATCCGCGCCGCGACACCTCCAGCGCGATGCGGCCGGACGCGTCCTTGCCCGAGGCGGCGCGCTGCTCCGGCGTCTCGATGCCGTGCGCCACCGCGTTGCGCACCAGCTGCAGCAAGGCGCCCAGCATCACGTCGAGCACCTCGCCGTCGATGCGCAGCTGCCCGCCTCTGGCATCGAACGCGACTTGCTTGCCGCAGCTGTGGGCGGCGTCGCGCGCGCAGCGCTCCAGCGTGGTGAAAATACTGTCGACCGGGACCAGCCGCAGCCGTTCGGCGGCGTCGCGGGTTTGGCGCAGCTCGCGGTCGATCCGCTCGGCTCCGCCGGCCATCCTCCGCTCCAACGCGTCGAGTTGCGCCGCCAGCGCGCCCTGAGACGCCGCCTCGCCCGCCAGCGCCAGCTCGCGCAAGGCCTCCAGCGCGCCGATGGCGCGCCGCATGCCGGCCAGTTCGGCGCCGATTTCGCCCAAGCCCTCCAGCAATGCATCCACCTCCAGCACATCGGCCCGGACGATGCGCTGCGGCGCGTCCTGCGCCGGCAGGGCTCCGCTCTCGTCGCCGGCTCCAGCCTGATCGGCGGCGCCGGCGTCATTGGCTTCGGCCGACGGCAATTGGGCTAGCAGCGCATTCACTTGGTCGCAGGCGGCCAGCAACTGATCGATCATGCTGCGCGGCAGCGACGCGCCGGCCGAACGCAGCGGGGCCAGCAACGCTTCCACGCCATGCAGCAGGTCGGCGATCTGCGCCTGCCTCACCACCCGCGCCGCGCCTTTCAGCGTATGGGCCCAGCGCAGCAGCAGCGCGATCTGCTCCTCGTCCCCTCCGCTTTGCTCAAGCGCCAGCACGCCCTTGCTCAGCTGCCCGACCAGTTCTCGCGCCTCGATTCTGAAATAGCGGTAGGGATCTTTAGCCATGGCGGGCTCCCGGACTGCGCGGAATGGAGATGCGGCGCGCGCTCATGGCTGCGCTCCCTGCGACGCATGGGCTGCGCGCGCTTCGATCTGCGCGGCCAGCGCGCCGATGTCCAGCACCGGCACCACGCCGGCCCCGGTGCGCACCCCCTCGCGCGGCCGTCCCTGGCCGGCTGAGTCGGCCGATGCGATCAACTGCCCGGCGTCGGCGCAGATGTGCGACTCGAAGGCTTCGAAGGCCAGCGCCAGCGGCGCGCTGGCCTGCGCCAGCACCATCCATCGCGGCGCGGCGCCGGCGGCTTTGCCCAACAGCGCGGCCAATTGGTACACCGGCACGATCTGGCCGCGGAAGTTGGTCACGCCCAACAGCTCGGGCAGCGGACCAGGCAGCTCCAGAATGCGGCGATCGGCATGCAGACCGCGGATATCGGCCAGCCGGATCGCATACGGATCGCCCCCTATCCGTATCGTCAGCAAATTGACGCGGCCGGCGGCCGGCGACGCGGGCGCCAACGAAAACGAGCGGTCGAACTCTTCGCGCAAGCTGGCCGCGCTGTCGGCCAGCGCCGGAACGGGACTCATCGCGGACCTCCAAGGGCAGTCAGTTCGGCGCGGCAAAGGTCGATCAGCGCGCTGCGCGGGAAGCCGCCGCCAAACAGCAGCAGCCGGGATGGATCCTCATGCTGCAGCAGGACCAGGGCCTGGGCCAGATCGCGCCGCGCCGCGTCCAGCTCGGCCATCCGCCGCTCCAGCACGCCGATATGCAGACGCGCCAACGCAAAGCCCGGATCCAGGTAGGCGGCGCTGCGATAGTGGGTCAGCGCCGCCGGATTGTCGCCCTCCTCTTCGCGGCACAATGCCAGCACATAATGCGCGCCGGCATTGAGCTCGTCGCGCGCCAGCAATGCGCGGCAGATGTTCTGCGCCTCCGCCAGCGCGCCGCTCTGGCTGAGCGAGACGGCCTTCAGCAACAACACGTCCGGATCGTCGGCATGCTGTTGCGGCAGCTTCTCGATCAGGGCCAGGCTTTGCTCGAACTGCTCCTTGTGCAGGCACGACAAGGCATGGTGCAAATCCGGCTGCGCCGGCGCGGACTGGCCGTAATCCGCTGGCGGCGCCGCCACCGCCAGCGAATCGATGCGCTGGGCCGCGCGCGCGATCACATTGGCCCACGCGGGATCATTCAGCAGCAATGGCTGGAATGGCGCCCCTTCCCATGCCGGCAGGCTGAATTTCATCGCCGGCGCCGGCTCGCCGGCTTGCGATTTGCGCCGGTAATAGAAGGTGGCGTGGGTGTGGCAAAGATGGAAATCGCTGGACAGGCCGCGCAGGGTTTCCGCATGCCCCAGGAACAAATAGCCGCCGGGGGCGATGGCCTCCGCGATCCGCGCCACGGCGGCCTCGGCCTGCTCCGGACTGAAATACATCAGCACATTGCGGCAGAAGACGATGTCGTAACTGCCGGGCGCCCACAATTCGGCGTCCTCCCGCGCCAGATTGCGCTGCTCGAACCGCACCGACCGGCGCACGCCGTCGCTCAACGCGTAGAGATCGCCATCGCGCTCGAACCAGCGCGTCCGCATCGCGGGGTTCACCTCGCGCAGCGACCAGACCGAATAGCGCGCCGCTCTCGCTTTGGCCAGCATGGCCGGATTGGCGTCGACGGCGCGTATCTGCACGCTGCCCGCGCCAAGGCCCATGGTCTCTCTCGCGGCGATCGCCAGCGTGTACGGCTCTTCGCCCGAGGCGCAGCCGGCCGACAGCACGCGCACCGGCAGGCCTTGGCGCGCCTGCAGGCAGGCCGGCATCGCCACCTCGGCAAAGGCCTGGATTTGCTCGCCATTCCGGTAGAAGTACGTTTCGGTGACGGTCAGGTCGACCGCGAGCCGGTGCAGAGCCTCGGACGGCTCGGGCTCCGCCTCCAGCATCGCCAGATAGGCCGCGTTGTCTCGGCCCCCATGCCGGGCCAGCACCCGCGCCAGATTGCCCAGCTTGGTTTCGTCGAACTGCAAGCCAAGGCGCTCGACGATCAGATCTCGGAATTGCGCCACCTGGGCGGCCGATGGCTCGATGCTCATGGCTCGCCATCCCCAGCCGCCAGGGCTTCCCACATGTCTTCCGGAACCATGCGGCCGGCGCGCAGCACCAGCAGCAGCTCCGCGTCGAGCGTCGCGATCGATTGCACCAGGCCATCGTCGCTCCCGTCCAGCAACGGGGCGATGTCGGCCAGCGCGGCGGCTGGGAGTTGCCTCACGCCGATGACGCCATCCACCGCCAGCGCCAGCTGGCGCTCGCCCAGCGTCAACGTGACGAAACGCGATACCCGCGTCGACAGCGCCGAGCCCACCAGGCGCGCGCAATCGAGCACAGGCACCGGAACGCCGCGTATCAGCGCCAGCCCCAGCAGGAAATCAGACATGGCGGGCACCGGGTCGACCGGCAAGGCGCGCATGATTTCGCGCACATGCGTCAACGGCAGCGCGCACAGGCGGGAGCCGCTCCGGCACAACAATACGGAAAGCAATGATTTGCCATCGAATGCCATGGGGATCCATTTCACTGACAAGCAGAACGATTACCCGCATCACGCAATGCTGGCCGGACTCCCTTTCGCATGATGAGAGAATGGCCGACGTCTTTATGAAGATTACACAAAATTCCTGCCGAAGATCAGCTTTATTGCATAACTCCGCAGTTGAAGCCGCCGGGAGGCAAGCCCCCCCTGCGGCTACCGATGACGGGGCCGCGCGGCCGGGCCGATCCGCGCATCCGGCGCCGCTCAGACGGACAGGGCTGCCCGGATCAGCATGCCCGAGCGCCTGAACAAGGCCTCGGCGGCAGGCGTCAGCCCGAGCATGTGGATGCAGCCATGCACCATGCCGTCCAGCCGTGCGTCATGCGCCGGCACCGCTGCGGCCCGCAGCCGCCTCGCATAGGCCTCGCCTTCGTCCCGCAGCGGATCGTACTCGCACGCCAGGATCGTGGCGGGCGGCAAGCGCTCCAGCGTCGCGGCCCGCATCGGGGCGGCGTAGGCAGGCCTGCCCTCGCCGGTTTCGGCGAGATACGTCTCCCAGCAGAAAGCCATGATGTCCCGGGTCAGGTAGTAGCCGTCGGCATAGGCGGCATGCGAATCCATCGCCAGCCTATCGTCCAGCGCCGGGTAGAGCAGAAGCTGATGCGCAATCGCCGGGCCGTCTCGGTCGCGCGCCAACAGGCACGCCGCGGCGGCGAGATTGCCGCCGGCGCTGTCCCCGCCCACGGCGATCCGCGCGGGATCGATTCCCAGTCGCTCCGCCTGCGCGAAAACCCAGGCCACGCCGCTGTAGAAGTCTTCCAGCGGAACCGGGAAGCAGTGCTCGGGAGCGAGCCGGTAGTCGACCGACAGCACCACGCACTGGCTGGCGTTGGCCAGCGCGCGGCAAGGGTTGTCGTAGAGTTCCAGCGAGCACAGGCACCAGCCGCCGCCATGGGCGAACACGATGGCCGGCTGCGGCGCCGCCGATTGAACAGCGCGCTCCGGCCAGTACGCCCGCACCCGAAGCGGATGCCCGTCGCCGGCGGCCACGGTGAAGGTTTCCACCCTGGCGACCGGCTGCAAGGGGCCGTGCAACGCCGACAGGTCCCGCTCCGTGGCGCGGCGGATGTCGTCGAGCGACACGCTATCTCCCCCGGCCGGCAGCGCGGCGAGGAAGTCGGCGATGTGAGGATCCAGCGGCATGCTCAGGCCCTCCCTTCGAGGAAGGGCACCAGATGCGCGATGAATGCCTCGGGCACCTCTTCCATGATGAAGTGGCCGCAATCCGGCACCACGATGCCGCGCAGATCCGTAGCGTTGTCGCGCATGGTCGCCAGCGGCGCATCGTTGGTCGCATGCTCGGCGCCGATGGCCAGCACCGGCATCGCCAGCTTGCGTTTCGCGCGTTCGCGGTTCTGCCTGATCGTCTCGGGAATCGCGCGGTAATAGGCGAATCCGCCCCGCAGCCCGCCGGGCGCCGCATAGGCCGCGACATAGACATCGACGGCCACGCGGTCGCGGCGATGGGACCAGCGGTCGAACATGAAATCGAGATAAGCCTTCTCGCGGCCGGTAATCAGCGCCTCGGGCAAGTCGGTCAGCTGGTTGAACATGAAGTGCCACAGGAAAATATTCTGTTCCGGCGGCGCGAAGATGTCCGGCGCCGGCGCCAGTCCGGGAATCACCGCCTCGGCGAGCGCCAGCCGGCGGACCGCATCCGGATAGTCGCTGGCCAGCGCGTAGGCGATCCACATGCCGACATCGTGCCCGACAACCTGGTATTGCTCGTGGCCAAGCTCCGCCATCGCGCGGTGCAGCTTGGCGGCGGCGGCGCCGGTGTCGTAACCGTCCAGCGGGCGGTCAGAATGGCCGGTGCCGGGCGGGTCCACGGCAATCGCCATGAAGCCTTTTTCCGCCAGCGCTTGCATGACATGACGCCAGGCGAACCAGGTCTGCGGCCAGCCGGGGATCAGCAACACCGGCTGCCCGCTACCGGCGGAGACGCAATGGATGCGCTGGCCGTCGATGCGGACATAGCGGTGGATATAGTCGTCGTGATCGTGTCGTTCAATGGATGGTTTCATGATGTTCTCCGGTGGCTATCAGGCGATGCCCAGCATGGCGTGGATCTGGGCCCGGTCGACTGCCGCGCCGGCGAAATCGTCGAAGACCTTGCTTGTCACGTTGATGATGTGGCGGTTGATGAACTCGACGCCTTCGCGCGCGCCGTCTTCCTGATCCTTCAGGCAGCACTCCCATTCGAGCGCGGCCCAGCCGGCGTAGTCGTTCTGCGCGAGCTTGGAGAAAATCGCCTTGAAGTCCACCTGGCCATCGCCCAGCGAGCGGAAGCGGCCGGCGCGCTCCAGCCACGAGGTGTAGCCGCCATAGATGCCCTGCCGGCCGCTCGGATTGAACTCGGCATCCTTGACGTGGAACATCCGGATTTGCTCCTTATAGATGTCCAGGTAGTCGAGATAGTCGAGCTGTTGCAGCACGAAGTGGCTCGGATCGAACAGGATGTTGCAGCGCGGGTGCTCGCCGACCAGCGCGTGGAAGCGCTCGAAACTCGCGCCATCGTGCAGGTCTTCGCTCGGATGGATCTCATAGCAAAGATTGACGTCCTGCTCGTCGCAAACATTGAGAACCGGCAGCCAGCGCCTGGCCAATTCATCGAAGGCGGCTTCGATCAGCCCATCGGGACGCTGCGGAAACGGGAACAAATACGGCCAGGCGAACGAGCCGGAGAAGGTGCCCATCTCGGTCAGCCCAAGCCGGCGCGATGCCCTGGCCGCTTGTTCGAGCTTCTCCAGCGCCCATGCGGTCCGCGCCTGCGGCTTGCCGCGCAGCGCCATCGGGGCGAAGTTGTCGCACATGCTGTCATAGGCCGGGTGCACCGCGACCAGTTGGCCGAAGATGTGCGTGGTCAGTTCGCTGACGACGAGTCCATGCTCCGACAGCGCGCCCTGAATGTCGTCGCAGTAGGCCTGGCTTTCCGCCGCGAGGCCGACATCGAACAGCCGCTCGTCCCACGCCGGGATCTGCAGCGCCTTGAAGCCGGTTTGCGCCGCCCATTCCGCAATCGCCGGCAGGCTGTTGAATGGCGCGGCGGCATCGCTGAATTGAGCGAGGTGCAGACTCGGGCCCTTGATTGTTTTCATTCTTCCACTCCAATTATTTGTCGATCGACAAAGAATAGAGATGAAGATGGCTTGCGTCAATAGGCGGATGCGCTAGAATCCACCGCACGACAGCAAACCGTGAGCAAACTATGGCCGGACGGCCCAGAGAATTTGATCGAGACCAGGCCCTGGAAAAAGCGATGCGAGCCTTCTGGGCCCGAGGCTACGAAGGCACGTCGATGGCGAATCTGGTCGATGCGCTAGGCATCGCGTCGGCGCGCATCTACGCCGCTTTCGGCAGCAAGGAAGCGCTGTTCCGCGAGGCGGTGGCCTTGTACGAGTCCGGCCAGGGGGGCTTCGCCGAGCGGGCGATGCTGCAGGAAAAATCGGTCAGGGCCGCGATCGAGCGCATGTTCGTCGATGCGATAGAAACCTACACGCAAACCGGCCAGCCGCAAGGTTGTCTGGTGGTGTCCGCCGCCGCCAGCGGCGCGCTGGAAAACGACCAAGTCATCGCCTGGCTGGCGTCACGCCGGCGCCAGCGCACGCAATCGATCATCGATCTGCTGGCTGACGCGCAGCGGCGCGGCGAATTGAAGCCAGATGCCGACGTGGCCGCCCTGGGCGACTTCTACGCGGTGCTGTTGCATGGCGTTTCGGTCCAGGCGCGCGACGGCGTCGGCGCCGAACGCTTGCGGGCCATGCTGGTTCCCACCATGGCCGCGCTGGATGCGGCGCTGCTCCCCATCGACGATGGCCAAGCGTAGCCCGCGTCGATCGGTTTGATTAGCGGCTCGAAAGCGCGCCATTGAGAAAGCCCGCGGCAACGGCGGGCTTCAGATCTTACGCATGCCGCTCCGGCCCATCATCAGCCGGGGTCAAGTCCACGTTGCGCTCAAACCGCCCGTCTTGCCACCCGCTCCAGGCTAGCCCGCGCGATTACGCGGTGGAATGGCGTGATGACCGCGAGGTAGGTCCGCCCCAGCAAGTTATGGCAATGCACCACAGAGACGATGACGAGCTCCCTGCCGCCTGCCGCGCCGGCGCGCTGCTGGATCGCCAGCCGGAAGTCGAGATGTCGATCGTCCTCGCCCATCACCAGTTCTCCCGCGCTCTTCGACAACAGTGGAAAGAAACCGATCACCGGCCCCCGCGCCGCCGCCGCCATACCCACCGCGCGAGACGATTTGACGCCGACTGTCGCCATAATCATGTCTCGTACCCGCGTCAGCGCGCGAACCCACCACGCCTGAGGCTCGAATCCCGCGCGCACCAGCATTTCAAGATCGTCGCCGGCTCCCGCCGGTAACTGCACCGCATAAGCATCCAGCAGATCCGCACCCCTATAAAGCGGCGCCAGGATGCTGTCGGATGGCACGGGTATCGCATAAGCTTTATGGGCATTGATCATCAAGCAATCTCTCCATGATTTGGGCTTGGCGTAAGCCTGCGTTAGACCTTGTTGCTCTGCGCCCGTCGATTCGGCACGAGCCGGAATAAGCAATCATTGCTTCGACAGCGCGGCCGGATCGCGATTCAGGCGCTCCCGGGATGCGAGCATCGACATGATCCCGTCGCGTTCAGTGGCGATGGCCTCTTTCACGGCGATCTCCGTGAGAATCAGTACCGTCCGTTTCTCACATGACATAACATGCCAAGTGATTCATCGTATCAACTTATCCCATGGCATACACAGCCTGTATGGAGCACGCCGATGCGCACGCTGAATAGACACGACTGGATCGAAGCGGGCTTCGATACCCTCGACAAAGTCGGTTATGGGGGCATTTCCGCAGAGAGCCTCGCGCGTCGGCTGAACGTGACGCGGGGATCGTTCTATCACCACTTCCGCAACCGGGAAGACTTCGTCCGAACGCTATTGGCCACCTGGGAAGACGAGTATACGGATCGCATGCTTTCCTGCGCAGCCAACGGTCATGGCGTGGGCGAGACCCTGAAGCGCTATTTGAGCATCGCGGCAAAGAAAAAAACCGGATGCGAAGTGGCGATCCGTGCCTGGGCGTTGCACGACCCGCTAGTTGCGGAGTTCCAGCAGCGCGTCGATGCAAAGCGTCTGGCGTTTGCAATTGAGACGTCACGCCGATTGGCTCTCTTACCTGGCGAAGCCGAAATGGTGGGCCTGGCTGCGCACCTATGCCTCATCGGCGGCCAACAGGCCGGACTGAGGCGCGATGCCGAACGGTTCAACCACTTCGTGCAGCGCGCACTTTCCTTCGTTGAAAAAATGCATTTTCTCCGGCGCGCGTGATGTGTGCGATGAAAGTTCGAACTGCCGCTGCTAGCGATAGATCAACGACATACCCCTCGCACAAGGCGGATAGCCAAGTAAAGACAGACGACTGGTTCTCGGCCTTTGCTGACGGCCATGCCTATGTGCCAGCATGGCTGCTAACGGCCAGGACCTGTCATTCGCGACAGTCGGCTTTCGGGCAGCAAATTTCTACTGATTTGGATAGTAGCCGAATGGCTTGCAAGTGCCGGCTCAGGGCGTCGATAGCACCCGCTTCGCACGACGGCTGTCGAGGCGCACAATTTCAGCAAATGCGGAGGGAACCATGAACGCTGCAACCTTGATGGCGAAACTGGCTGGAATCAGGAAGGCTGTGGAGGACGTGCTCAACGAGAACGTCTCACGCAATCGAAGCCAAGGAGAAACACGGCTGCGAGCGCAGTATGAGCCGGACTTGGTCGGACATTACTTTGCCCAGGCAAACGACTACGTGAACAAGCTGAAGACACTGTTGCCTGAGCTGTACGGTGATTTCCAGGCCATTGACACTGAGGCCGCCGTGAAGATGGCGCTGAGCGCGAATGATCCTAAGCCGAACTACTTTGGCCGACAGCAGCTTGAACGGCTGAGCCGCGACATCGATCAAGTGTTTGAGATACGCGCGAACAGCCAGCTACAGCAGCCGGTGCGAGCAGCACCCAAGTGCGTATTTATCACACACGGCAAGTCTCATGATTGGCGCGCAGTGCAGGAATACGTCGAGAAGGATGTACAGCTCCCAACCATTGAGCTGGCGCAGCAGCCAAACATTGGTCGCACAATCATTGAGAAGTTATTCGACAGCGCTGGTAACTGCGACTCTGCGGTGATAGTGATGACGGGAGACGACACGGCGGGCGAAGAGGTTCGCGCCAGAGAAAACGTGCTTCACGAGATCGGATTCTTTCAAGGCCGCTATGGTCGCGATCGAGTTGTCCTGTTGCATGAGGAGGGTGTGAACATCCCAACCAACCTGAGTGGTGTCGTCTATAGCTCGTTCCCCAAGGGTCGCATTGAAGCATCGTTTCACTTGCTGCTGCGTGAACTGAAGGCGATGTATAACGGTTGAGTCTCCGTTTCGAATGCCCAGAGGTACGGAGGTGATCTACTCCCCCTAGCCCACCGATCAGCGAAACCAGCTCAGCCGCCCCGTGCTTTACCGGACATCTAGAACCTTGAACGACTGATTTGCCGACACCAATGTTCACTGTCGGGTGTCAACTGTGGGTCGGAAGCAGCCATCCATCAGGGCGAGATCAACCGTCCGCTTTGGCCGAAAAGCGGGCATCTAAAGAATTGATACGACATAACAAAGAGAGAAGGGGCCAGCGGCCCCTTCACTCTTGTCAGACTTCGACGAACTTTATTCAGATCCGACGGACTTTATTCGCTCTAGTCAACCTAGCTAGCGTCCATCACTCCACCGTAACCGATTTTGCGAGGTTCCGCGGCTTGTCGACGTCGGTGCCGCGCGACAGCGCGACATGGTAGGCCAGCATCTGCACCGGGATGGTGTGGACGATGGGGCTGAGGACGCCGACATGGCGCGGGGTGCGGATCACGTGCACGCCGTCGGATTCGCTGAAGTGGCTGTCGGCATCGGCGAACACGAACAGCTCGCCGCCGCGGGCGCGCACTTCCTGCATGTTCGACTTCACCTTCTCCAGCAGCGCGTCGTTGGGGGCGATCACCACCACCGGCATGTTCTCGTCCACCAGCGCCAGCGGGCCGTGCTTCAGCTCGCCAGCCGGGTAGGCCTCGGCGTGGATGTAGGAGATTTCCTTCAGCTTCAGCGCGCCTTCCAGCGCGATCGGGTAATGCAGGCCGCGGCCGAGGAACAGCGCGTCGTCCTTGGCGGCGAAGCGCTCGGACCAGGCCTTGATCTGCGGCTCCAGGTTCAGCGCGTGTTGCACGCTGCCCGGCAGGTGGCGCAGCTCGTCCAGGTATTGCGCTTCCATCGCGGCGGACACGCGGCCGCGGGTCTTGCCCAGGGTCACGGCCAGCGCGAACAAGCCTACCAGCTGGGTGGTGAAGGCCTTGGTGGAGGCCACGCCGATCTCAGCGCCGGCGCGGGTGTAGAACACCAGGTCGCTGGCGCGCGGGATGGCGGATTCGCGCACGTTACAGATGGACAGCGCGTACTGGTGGCCCAGCTCCTTGGCGTACTTCAGCGCCTCCATGGTATCCAGCGTTTCGCCGGACTGGGAGATGGTGACGATCAGGTGCTTGGGGTTGGCGAAGGCGTCGCGGTAGCGGTATTCGCTGGCGATTTCCACGTCGCACGGCAGGCCTGCGATGCTTTCTATCCAGTACTTGGCGGTCATGCCGGCGTAGTAGCTGGTGCCGCAGGCCAGAATCTTCACGCCTTCCAGCTGCGGCAGAATGGCGGCGGCGGCTTGGCCGAACAGTTCCGGATTGAAGCCGGCGTCCTGCACCGCTTCGATGGTGTCGGCCAGCGCCTTGGGCTGTTCGTGGATTTCCTTCTGCATGAAGTGGCTGTACGGGCCCAATTCAAGCGATGCCAGCGACACGTCGGACAGATGCACCGGGCGCTCGATGGCCTGGTCGTTTTTGTCGATCAGCTTGACGCCGTCGCGGGTGAGGTGGCCGATGTCGCCCTCTTCCAGGAAGATCACGCGGCGGGTGGCGGACAGGATGGCGGAGACGTCGGAGGCGATGAAGTTTTCGCCTTCGCCCAGGCCCACCAACAGCGGGCAACCCATGCGGGCGCACACCAGTTCATCCGGGCGATCCAACGCGATCACGCCGATGGCGTAGGCGCCAGTCAGCTCCCGGGTGGCTTTCTTCACCGCGTCGAACAGGCTGTCGCCGGCCTGGTAGTAGTGATGCACTAGGTGGGCGATCACTTCGGTGTCGGTTTGCGATTCGAAGGCGTAGCCCAGGCCTTTCAGGCGCTGGCGCTGCTGTTCGTGGTTTTCGATGATGCCGTTGTGCACCACGGCGATCTTGCCGAAGGAGATGTGCGGATGGGCGTTGTATTCGGTCACGCCGCCGTGGGTGGCCCAGCGGGTGTGGCCGATGCCGAGCTGGCCTTGCAGGCTTTCCTCGGCGGCGGCGCTTTCCATTTCAGCGACGCGGCCAACGCGGCGCACGCGGCGGATTTCGTCGCCGACCAGCACGGCCACGCCGGCCGAGTCATAGCCGCGGTATTCCAGACGCTTCAGGCCATCCACCAGGATGGGAACGATATTACGCTTGGCGATGGCGCCAACGATGCCGCACATTATTTTCTCCTTGCACTGCTGTCTTGAACTGCGGGCGCGCAAATCAGCGTCACGCCCTTCGCTTGAATCTTGTCTCTGGCGTCTTGCGCCAAGCCGTCATCGGTCACCAGGGTGTGGATCTTGTCCCACGGCAACTCCAGATTGGGGATGCGGCGGCCGATCTTTTCCGACTCCACCATCACGATCACCTCGCGCGCCACCTCCGCCATCACTCGCGACAAGCCCACCAGCTCGTTGAAGGTGGTGGTGCCGCGCTCCAGGTCTATGCCGTCGGCGCCGATGAACAGCTGGTCGAAGTCGTAGGAACGCAACGCCTGTTCGGCGATCTGGCCCTGGAACGATTCCGAATGCGGGTCCCAGGTGCCGCCGGTCATCAGCAGGATGGGTTCGTTTTCCAGCTCGCGCAGCTGTCCGGCCACGTTCAGCGAGTTGGTCATCACCACCAGCCCGCGCTTGTTGCCCAGCATCGGGATCATCGCGCTGGTGGTGGTGCCGCTGTCGATGATCACGCGGTTATGATCGCGGATGCGCTCCGCCGCCGCGCGGGCGATCGCCTGCTTTCGTTTCGAAACTTGGCCGACATCCGGCTCGGCCGCCATTTCGCTGGGCAGCGACACCGCGCCGCCGTAGCGTCGCAGCAACAGACCGCCGGTTTCCAGCAGGGCCAGGTCTTTGCGGATGGTGACTTCGGACGTGGCGAAGCGCTGGGTCAGCTCTTCCACGCTGACTTCGCCCCGCTCCTGCACCAGCGCGGCAATCGCATGGCGGCGCTGCTGAGTGTTTCGTTTTGTCATCACAAGTTTCGTTTCGAAAGTTTTTGAATGATATCAGCGCAAGTTTTGCCTTGGCAAGGCCTATTTCGAAAGAAAGCGGCGCTGCCGGCTCCAGCCGAAACACATGAAAAACGCCCGGCGATCTCCATTGGAGAAACGCCGGGCGCGAGTCCTGCGCGCGAGCGGAATCAGCTCTTTTTCTGCGGCCGCTTCCAGCCTGGCACCGTCACCTGGCGCGCGCGCGCCACGGTCAGTTCGCCAGCCGGGGTGTCCTTGCTGATCACCGAGCCGGCGCCGATCGTGGAGTCTCGCTCCAGACGCACCGGCGCCACCATCAGCGTGCCCGAGCCGACGAAGACGTTGTCGCCGATCAGGGTCTTGAACTTGTTGATGCCGTCGTAGTTGCAGGTGACCGAGCCGGCGCCGACGTTGACCTTGCGGCCGATCTCGGCGTCGCCGATATAGCTCAGGTGGTTGACCTTGGAGCCGTCGCCGATCTTGCTCTTCTTCACCTCGACGAAGTTGCCGATGTGCACGTGTCCGGCCAGCTCCGCGCCCGGACGCAAGCGCGCGTACGGCCCGATCCGGCATTCCTCGCCCACCACCGCGTCTTCCAAGTGCGAGAACGGCGCGATCCGGGTGCCGGCGGCGACCTTCACGTTCTTCAACACGCAGTGCGCGCCGATTTCCACGTTGTCGCCCAACTCCACCGCGCCCTCGAACACGCAGCCGACGTCGATGCTGACGTCCATGCCATGCTTGAGTTCGCCGCGGATGTCGATGCGCGCCGGGTCGGCCAGCGTGACGCCGGCTTCCAGCAACGCGCGCGCCTGGTTGGCTTGCAGAATGCGCTCCAACTCCGAGAGTTGCAGCTTGTTGTTGACGCCGGCGGCTTCCCAACTGGCGTCGACGCTAGCGCTTTCCACCGCCACGCCGTCGCGCACCGCCAGCGCCAGCACGTCGGTCAGATAGTATTCGCCCTGGGCGTTGCCGTTGTTCAGCGCGTTCAGCCATCCCGCCAGGCGCGTATTCGGCAGCGCCATCATGCCGGTGTTGATCTCGCGGATATTCAACTGCTCCGACGTGCAATCCTTGTGCTCGACAATGGCTTTCAGCTTGCCGTCGGCGCCGCGCACCATGCGGCCGTAGCCGCTGGCGTCGGCCAGCACGTCGGTCAGCACCGCCATGCCCTCGCCGGCGGCCTGTTCCAGCCTTTGCAACGTGGAAACCTTGGTCAGCGGCACGTCGCCGTACAGCACCAGCGTCTTGCCGTCCGCCGGCAGGTGCGGCAGCGCCATCTTCAGCGCGTGGCCGGTGCCCAGCTGCTCCGCCTGCTCGGCCCATACGATGTCCGCATCCTGGATTCTGGCGCGCACCTGCTCGCCGCCGTGGCCGTACACCACCACCAGGCGGGACGGATTCAAGCCGCGCGCGGTGCGGATCACCCGCGCCAGCATCGGCTCGCCGCCGATCGGATGCAGGACTTTGGGCTGGGAGGAATACATGCGCTTGCCTTTGCCGGCAGCCAGAATGACGATACTCAGACTATCCATGATCTTTTTGCTTCACCAGAACGGAAAAAGGCTGCCACTTGCGTGGCAGCCTAGCACTATACACGATTACGTCTCGCGCAATCAGTGAGCGCGCTTCTTGAGGTAGTCCAGCGTCTTGAGCTCGGCAATCGCCACCGCCAGTGCGGCGTGGGCCTTGGCCGTGCTCAGGTCGTCGGTCGCGCGCTTGAGGGCATCCTCGGCAGCGCGTTTCGCCTCATTGGCGCGGGCCTCATCGAGATCCTCGCCGCGGATCGCCGTATCGGCGAGCACGGTGATCAGGCTCGGCTGCACTTCCATCATGCCGCCGGACACCGCCACCAGTACTTCTTCCTTGGTGCCCGGCACCTTCAGACGAAGCACGCCGGGCTTGATACGGGTCAGGAGCGGCACGTGTTGCGGGTAGACGCCGATCTCGCCTTCGGTAGCCGGCGCGACGACGAATTCCGCCTCGCCGGAGAAGATGAGTTGCTCGGTGCTAACCACTTCCACACGCATCTTGGACATCCGCCCTCTCCTTAGTTAAGGGTCTTGGCTTTCTCGGCAGCTTCGTCGATCGCGCCAACCATGTAGAACGCTTGTTCCGGCAGGTGGTCGTATTCGCCAGCGAGAATGGCCTTGAAGCCCTTGATGGTTTCGCGCAGCGGCACGTATTTGCCCGGGGAACCGGTAAACACTTCGGCCACGTGGAACGGCTGGGACAGGAAGCGCTGGATCTTACGGGCGCGAGCCACGACCAGTTTGTCTTCCTCGGACAGTTCGTCCATACCCAGAATCGCGATGATGTCGCGCAGTTCCTTGTAGCGCTGCAGGGTGGACTGCACGCCGCGGGCAACCGAGTAGTGCTCGTCGCCAACCACCAGCGGATCCAGCTGGCGCGAGGTGGAGTCGAGCGGGTCCACGGCCGGGTAGATACCCAGCGAGGCGATGTCGCGCGACAGTACCACGGTAGCGTCCAAGTGGGCGAAGGTGGTCGCCGGGGACGGGTCGGTCAAGTCATCCGCAGGGACGTATACGGCCTGGATGGAGGTAATGGAACCATCCTTGGTCGACGTAATACGCTCTTGCAGACGGCCCATTTCCTCGGCCAGCGTCGGCTGGTAGCCCACCGCGGACGGCATACGGCCCAGCAGAGCGGACACTTCGGTACCGGCCAGGGTGTAGCGGTAGATGTTGTCCACGAACAGCAGAACGTCGCGGCCCTTGCCGTTTTCGTCCTTCTCGTCGCGGAAGTGCTCCGCCATGGTCAGGCCGGTCAGCGCCACGCGCAGACGGTTGCCCGGCGGCTCGTTCATCTGACCGTAAACCATCGCCACTTTGTCCAGGACGTTGGAGTCCTTCATTTCGTGGTAGAAGTCGTTGCCTTCACGGGTACGCTCACCCACGCCAGCGAACACGGACAGACCCGAGTGGGCCTTGGCGATGTTGTTGATCAACTCCATCATGTTCACGGTCTTGCCCACACCGGCGCCGCCGAACAGACCCACCTTGCCGCCCTTGGCGAACGGGCACAGCAGGTCGATCACCTTAATGCCGGTTTCCAGGATGTCGGAGGCTGCGGACAGTTCGTCGAACTTCGGCGCCGGCTGGTGGATGGCGCGACGTGCGTCGGTAGCCACCGGGCCAGCTTCGTCAACCGGGTTGCCCAGTACGTCCATGATGCGGCCGAGGGTGGCGGCGCCAACCGGCACCGAAATCGGTGCGCCGGTGTTGGCTACGGCCATGCCACGCTTCAGACCATCGGAGCTACCCATAGCAATGGTACGGACCACGCCGTCGCCCAGCTGTTGCTGAACTTCCAGCGTCAGGTCGGCGTCCACCAGCTTCAGGGCATCATAAACCTTCGGCATGGCGTCGCGCGGAAACTCCACGTCGATCACCGCGCCAATGATTTGTACGATTTTGCCTTGGCTCATTATCGCTTCCTAAAAATAAACTTTGTGTTCCGCAAGTGGGCTACACCGCGGCGGCGCCGGCCACGATTTCCGACAGCTCGGTCGTAATCGCCGCTTGACGCGCCTTGTTGTACACCAGGCGCAGCTGCTTGATGGTGTTGCCCGCGTTGTCGGTGGCGGCTTTCATCGCCACCATCCGCGCGGCCTGCTCGGAAGCCATGTTCTCGGCCAGAGCCTGATACACCACCGATTCCAGATAACGGCGCACCAGGAATTCCATCAGCGTCGGCGCATCCGGCTCGTACAGGTAATCCCACGAGTGCGAATGCTCCACCACCATGTGGTGCGGGGTCAGCGGAAGCAGCTGTTCAAGTGCCGGCTCCTGCTTCATGGTATTCACGAAGCTGGAGTACACGATGTAGACCGCATCCAGTTCGCCTTCGGCGTACTGCTTGAACAGAACCGTAAGCGGGCCAATCAGTTTTTCCATCTTCGGCGTATCGCCGAGATGTACCGCGCTTGCCACCACGTTGAGACGGGCGCGCTGGGCAGCTCCCAGGCCTTTCTGGCCCAGGCAGCAGACGTCGACTTCGACGCCCTCGTCCTGCAGTTCCTTGACCTTGGCGAAGAAGCGCTTGAACGAGTTCACGTTCAAGCCGCCGCACAGGCCCTTGTCGGAGGAAACCAGGATGATGCCGGCGCGCTTGATCGTCTCGCGACGGGCAAGCAGCGGGTGACCAAGTTCCGCGTTCGCCTGAGCGAGGTGCGCCATGACTGTGCGCACCTTCTCGGCGTAAGGACGGGCAGCGCGCATACGCTCTTGCGTTTTGCGCATCTTCGAGGTCGACACCATCTGCATAGCGCGGGTGATCTTCTGCGTGTTCTGCACGCTTCGGATCTTGGTGAGAATCTCTTTACCGACTGCCATATCCTGAACCTTTCTCTAGCTACGACTTGAGTCGAAGGCTCAGTTGAAGCTGTAGCCGGCCTTGAACGATTCCATCGCCTTGGCCAGTACCTTCTCGTTGTCGGCAGACAGATCACCGGAGGCGTTCACGGCCTGCAGCACTTCGGCGTGGTTGGCACGCACGTTGGCCAGGAACTCGGCTTCGAAAGCCAGGGCTTTCTTCACCGGAACGTCTTCGTAGCTGCCCTTGTTCACCGCCCACAGGGTCAGCGCCATTTCCGCGGTGGACAGGGTGGAGAACTGCTTCTGCTTCATCAGTTCGGTCACCACTTCACCATGGGACAGCTGCTTGCGGGTGGCTTCGTCCAGGTCGGAGGCGAACTGCGCGAACGCAGCCAGCTCGCGGTACTGGGCCAGAGCCAGACGGATACCGCCGCCGAGCTTCTTGATCACCTTGGTCTGAGCGGCGCCGCCCACGCGAGATACCGAGATACCGGCGTTGATGGCCGGACGGATGCCCGCGTTGAACAGGTCGGTTTCCAGGAAGATCTGGCCGTCGGTAATCGAAATCACGTTGGTCGGAACGAACGCGGATACGTCGCCGGCCTGGGTTTCGATGATCGGCAGAGCGGTCAGCGAACCGGTTTTGCCCTTCACGGCGCCGCCAGTCAGCTTTTCCACTTCGTCTTCGTTGATGCGCGCGGCGCGCTCCAGCAGACGGGAGTGGAGATAGAACACGTCGCCCGGATAGGCTTCGCGGCCCGGCGGACGGCGCAGCAGCAGCGAGATCTGACGGTAGGCGACGGCTTGCTTGGACAGGTCGTCGTATACGATCAGCGCGTCTTCGCCGATGTCGCGGAAGTATTCGCCCATCGCGCAGCCGGAGTACGGGGCGATGAACTGCAGGGCGGCGGCTTCGGAAGCGGTGGCGGCCACGATGATGGTGTGACCCATCGCGCCGTGCTCTTCCAGCTTGCGAACCACGTTGGCGATGGAGGAAGCCTTCTGACCTACGGCTACGTAGATGCAGATGACGCCATTGCCCTTCTGGTTGATGATGGCGTCCAGAGCCACGGCGGTCTTGCCGGTCTGACGGTCGCCGATGATCAGCTCACGCTGGCCGCGGCCAACCGGGACCATGGAGTCGATCGACTTCAGGCCGGTCTGCATCGGCTGCGATACCGATTGACGCGCGATCACGCCCGGAGCGATCTTTTCGATCGGGGACGATTTCTTGGCGTTGACCGGGCCTTTGCCGTCGATCGGCTGACCCAGGGCGTTGACCACGCGGCCAATCAGCTCCGGACCAACCGGCACTTCCAGAATGCGACCGGTGCACTTGACTTCGTCGCCTTCGGAGATGTGCTCGTACTCGCCCAGAACCACGGCGCCGACAGAGTCGCGCTCCAGGTTCATTGCGAGGCCAAAGGTGTTGCCCGGGAATTCGAGCATTTCGCCCTGCATCACATCGGCCAGGCCGTGGATGCGGACGATACCGTCGGTCACGGAGATAACCGTGCCCTTGGTGCGAACTTCAGCGCCTTCAGCCAGATTCTGGATCTTGGCCTTGATCAGATCGCTGATTTCAGAGGGGTTCAACTGCATGATCTCTCCTAATTCTTGAGGCTTACTGCCATTGCCTGCAGTTTGCCGCGCACGGAAGCGTCGATGACATCGTCGCCCACCGACACGCGAACGCCGCCGATCAGGTCGGCGTTCTCACGCACGTCAAGACGCACGGCTTTGCCGTACTTCTTGGAAAGCGTGTTGGTCAGTTCGGCTTTCTGTTCACCGGACAAAGCAAAAGCGGACTCCACCAGGGCGTCCACGATGTTTTCCGATTGCGCCTTCAGCAATTCAAACTGCGCGGCGATTTCAGGCAGCAGCGTCAAACGGGCGTTCTCGATCAGCGCGGCGATGAAGCGTTTCACGTCATCGTTGCCGCGCGAGCCGAGCACATCCAGCATCAGCGCCTCAACCTCTTGTGCGGTATGTTTCGGATTGGTGACGACTTGGGCCAGATCCGGGTTGTTCACCATGGCAGCCAGCCACGACAGCGCGTCCGACCACTGGTCGAGCTTGCCCTGTTCCGTGGCGAGGCTGTATACCGCTTCGGCGTAGGGCCTTGCGACGGTAATGAGTTCTGCCATGAGTTAGTTAAAACTCCGCTTTGATGGAGGCAAGCAGGTCGGCGTGCTTAGCGGCGTCGATCTCCTTGCGCAGGATCTTCTCGGCGCCGGAAACGGCCAGGTCGGCGACATGCGCGCGCAGGGATTCCTTGGCGCGCAGCACTTCCTGGTCGATTTCAGACTTGGCGTCGGCCACGATGCGGGCACCTTCGGTGCGCGCCGCTTCCTTGGCTTCGTCCACGATCTGGTTAGCACGCTTCTCGGCGGCAACCACGATCTCGGTAGCCTGCTGCTTCGCCTTGCGGATTTCGTCCGCAACGCGCTTTTCAGCGGCTTCCAGATCCTGCTTGCCGCGTTCCGCGGCGGCCAAGCCATCAGCGATACGCTTGGCCCGCTCATCCATCATGTTGGTAAGCGGAGGCCAAACAAACTTCATGGTGAACCATACCAGGATGGCGAACGTGATCGCCTGGCCCAGTAGTGTTACGTTAAATTCCACGCTTGTTTTCCTCCAGAGTATGACTGCAACAACCGTCTACATATCCGTCGGAAACGGATTAGTGAGCCGCCTTAACGATAGCCAGGGCAGCGGACAGGAACGGGTTGTTGAAGGTGAACAGCATGGCAACACCAACGCCGATCATGGAGATCGCGTCCAGCAGACCGGCGATGATGAACAGCTTGGTTTGCAGAACCGGGATCATTTCCGGCTGGCGAGCGGAGGACTCGAGGAACTTGCCACCCAGAATGGCGAAGCCGATAGCGGTGCCCAGAGCGCCGAGGCCAATGATCAGAGCGGCAGCGATAGCGGTCATCGACTGAATCTGAGAAACGAGTGCTTCCATTGTGTATCTCCTAAGACTTAAAGCAAGGATGGTTGGGTAAAAAGAAGGATGAATCTACGGTAAATCAGTGCGCTTCCACCGCCAGGCTCAGGTACACGATGGTCAGCATCATGAACACGAAGGCCTGCAGGGTGATGATCAGGATGTGGAAAATCGCCCACGGCGCGCCCAGCACCCACTGCAGGCCCCAGGGCAGCAGCGCGATCAGGATGAAGATCAGTTCGCCGGCGTACAGGTTGCCGAACAAACGAAGAGAGAGCGAAATCGGCTTGGCGGCCAGTTCGACCAGCTGGAACGCGAAGTTCAGCGGGGCCAGGATGATGGCGCCGACCGGGTGGGAGCTGTGGAACGGAGCGGTCAAGAGTTCCTTGCCCCAGCCGCCCAGGCCCTTGGCCTTGATCGAGAAGCCGACGATCAGGATCAGCACCGACAGCGACATGGCGAAAGTGGAGTTCACGTCGGCGGACGGCACGACGCGGAAGTACACGTGGTGCGGCTCCAGGCCGAAGAAGGTGTAGCCGATCCACTGCGCGGCCATCGGGAACAGGTCTACCGGGAACAAGTCCATGAAGTTCATCAGGAACACCCAGCAGAAGATGGTCAGCGCCAGCGGGGCGATCATCTTGCTCTTGCCGTGGAACACTTCGCGAACCTGGGTCTGCACCATCTCGACGATCATCTCGACGAACAGCTGCAGGCGGCCCGGCGCTTCGATGCTGGCGCGGCGCGCCACCACGGCGAACACGGCGGCGAACAGGAAGCCGAGAACCAGCGAAATGGAGAAGGTGTCTACGTGCAGGCTCCAGAAACCGGCGGAAGGATCCGAATTCCAGAAGGTGAGATGGTGCTTGATGTAATCGGTTGCGTTGCTTGCCATCGCTCTTTTCTCAATTTTTGATTAGAAGCCCGAAGCCGTAGCCGGAGGTGGCGGCAAAGAACCCACCCAAAAATCCAACTACGGACAAATCCTTGAAACTGGCCAAAACCGCACCACTTAACAGTACGGTCAGGCAAAACTTTACCGCCTCGGCCAGAAAATGCGCCTTGATCAGCGCCGCGGGCGCCACGTGACGCTTGGCGTAAGCGATCCTGGCATACACCAGGGCCGGCGCCAGCACCGCCAAACCGCCCAGCAGGGCGGACACGGCGACAGTCACGCTGCCTGCGCTGGCGAGTAGCGCGACCACTACGGCCAGGCCGACCAAACTGGCCTGCAGGCGCAGCACGCGCTTCACTTCCGAATAGATCATGATCGCCAGTGCAAAAAAACCGCTGGATTATAGGCTTTGGGCTTGAGTTGCGTCAACTTTGCTCCAGCAGACTTTTTGCGTTGCAACAAACTCATTTCTTAGGATTTTTTTGCAGTTTCTCAAGCAGGAAATCCAGCTCGTCCAGACTCGCATAATCTATGACCAGCTTGCCGCATCCGCCGGATGCCTGGCGGATGCTGACACGGGCGCCGATGGCTTCGGAAACCTGTTCCTCCAGCCTCGCCACGTCGGGATCGACGCGTTTTTGTTGCGGCGCAACTGTGGTTTTTTGCGCAGCATGCTGTTGTACTCGGCGCTCCACCTCGCGCACAGACATGCCCTTGCGCACCGCTTCGTTCGCCAATTCCAGCTGGAAAACCGTCGGCAGGCTCAGCAAGGCGCGCGCGTGGCCCATCTCCAGCTGGCCCTCGTGCATCATCTGCTGCAAGGGCTGCGGCAACGCCAGCAAGCGCAGCAGATTGGACACCGCGCTGCGCGAGCGGCCCACCGCGTCGGCGGCGGCCTCATGGGTCAGGCCGAATTCGTCGACCAGGCGCTTGATGCCCTGCGCCTCCTCTATCGGGTCCAGCTCCTGGCGCTGGATGTTCTCGATCAGCGCCATCGCCAGCGCAGCCTCGTCGGGCACGCTCTTGATCACCACCGGCACCTCGGAGAGGCCTGCCTTGCGCGACGCGCGCCAGCGGCGCTCGCCGGCGATCAGCTCGTAGTCGCCCAGGCCCAGCTCGCGCACGATCAGCGGCTGGATGATGCCCTGGGCGCGGATGGACGCGGCCAGTTCGTCCAGCGCCGCCTCGTTCATGAAGCTGCGGGGCTGGTACTTGCCGGGTCGGATGCTGTCGATGGGAAGCGTGGAAAGTCTGTCGTCCACCGCGTCAACGGTGGACAGGAGCGCGTCGAGTCCGCGCCCCAATCCTTTGAGTTTGGCCATATTGTCAGACGGTGGGAGTTGCGGTTGCGGGTTCGAGGCGCTCGACCAGCTCTTGCGCCAGCGCGAGGTAAGCCTGGGCGCCGCGCGAGCTGCGGTCGTAGACCAGGCCCGGCAGGCCGTGGCTGGGCGCCTCGGCCAGGCGCACATTGCGCGGAATCACGGTCTGGAACACTTTCTCGCCGAAATGGCGGGCCAGCTGTTCCGACACCTGTTGCGACAGGTTGTTGCGGGCGTCGAACATGGTGCGCAGCAAGCCCATGATCTCGATCTTGGGATTGACCGCCACCCTCACCTTGCGCAGCGTGGCCACCAGGTCGGACAGGCCTTCCAGCGCGTAGTACTCGCACACCATCGGGATCAGCACGCTGTCGGCGGCCACCAGGCCGTTCAACGTCAGCAGGTTCAGCGACGGCGGGCTGTCGATCAGCACGTAGTCGTACTGGCCGGCCACCTCGGCCAGCGCGCTCTTCAGCCTCGCCTCGCGCGCCAACTCGTTGACCAGCTCCAGTTCGGCGCCGCCCAGATCGCGGTTGGCGGGCAGCACGTGGTAGCCGCCGGCCTTGGCGTCCTGGCGCGCCTCCTCGATGGTGGCCTCGCCCAGCAGCACGTCGTAGCCGGACTTCTCCAGCGACTGCTTGGCGATGCCGCTGCCCATGGTGGCGTTGCCCTGCGGGTCCAGATCGACGATCAGCACCCGCCGGCCGAGCTCGGCCAAACCGGCCGCCAGATTGACGACGGTGGTGGTCTTGCCCACCCCGCCCTTCTGGTTGGCCACCGCGATCACGCGTGGATTCATTGCAGCACCATCCTCACCAGATGGCGTTCGGCGTCCAGCCCCGGCACCGTTACCGGCAGCACCTCCGAAACCGCCACGCCTTGCGGCAGCAAGGCGATTTCCTCATACGGATACACGCCCTTCATCGCCACGTACTGGCCGTCGTCGGCCATCAGGTGGCGGGTCAGCTTGACGAACTCGGACAGCTCCGAGAACGCGCGGCTGGTGATGCGATCGAACTTCTGCTCCGGCTGGTAGGCCTCGACGCGGTCGGTGACCACCTGCACATTGGGCAGGCCCAGCTCCAGCACCACCTGGCGCAGGAAGGTGGTTTTCTTGTGGTTGGAATCCAAGAGCGCCACCTGCAGGTCCGGCCGCGCGATGGCGGTCGGGATGCCGGGCATGCCGCCGCCGGAGCCGACGTCCAGCATGCGCGTGCCGCCGGCCAGGTGCGGCACCAGGCTCAGGCTGTCCAGCAAATGATAGCTGACCATCCGCTCTTCCTGGCGGATCGCGGTGAGGTTGTAGGTCTGGTTCCATTTGACCAGCAGCGCCAGATAGCGCTCCAGCAGCTCCAGCTGCGGTTCGGTCAAATCCAGCGCCAGTTGCGCCAGCCCCTGTTTCAGTTCGGTGGTATGTAGTGTCATGCGGTCTTAGCGTCGGTGAAGCCGCGCTTCAGGTGCACCATCAGCAGGGCGACGGCGGCCGGGGTGATGCCCTGGATGCGCGAAGCCTGGCCCAGCGTCTCCGGACGCTGCTGGTTCAGCTTCTGCTGCACTTCCTTGGACAGGCCCTTGACCAGGCCGTAGTCGATGTCGCCCGGCAGACGGATGTCTTCCAGATTGTCGCGGCGCGCCAGCTCTTCGTTCTGGCGATTGATGTATCCCTGGTATTTGACCTGAATTTCCACCTGCTCGGCAACCTCGTCGGCCAGTTCCGGCGCGCCGTCGGCGGCTTCCGGCACCGCCATCAGCTCGCGGTAGGCCACGTTGGGGCGCTTGAGCAGGTCCTGCAGCGTGTATTCGCGCTCGATAGGCTTGCCCAGCACGCGCGCCAGCGCGTCCGGATCCTGCAACTTGGACGGATGCAGCCAGGTGGTCTGCAGGCGCGTCTTTTCCGCCTCGACGGCGTCGCGCTTGCGGCAGAAGGCGTCCCATTGCTCGTCGCCGACCACGCCCAGCTTGCGGCCCATCTCGGTCAGGCGCAGATCGGCGTTGTCTTCTCTCAACTGGAGACGGAATTCGGCGCGGCTGGTGAACATCCGGTACGGCTCGGACACGCCCTTGGTGATCAGATCGTCGACCAGCACGCCGAGGTAAGCCTCGTCGCGGCGCGGGCACCAGGCGTCCTGCTCGCGGGCGAACAGACCGGCGTTCAGGCCGGCCAGCAGGCCCTGGGCGGCGGCTTCTTCATAGCCGGTGGTGCCATTGATCTGGCCGGCGAAGAACAGGCCCTGGATGGCCTTGGTTTCCAGCGAGGCCTTCAGGCCGCGCGGGTCGAAATAATCGTATTCGATCGCGTAGCCGGGGCGCAGGATGTGGGCGTTCTCCATGCCGCGGATCGAGCGCACGGCGGCCAGCTGGATGTCGAACGGCAGGCTGGTGGAAATGCCGTTCGGATAGAACTCATGCGTCGTCAGGCCTTCCGGCTCCAGGAACACCTGGTGGCTGTCCTTGTCGGCGAAGCGGTTGATCTTGTCTTCGATCGACGGGCAGTAGCGCGGGCCGACGCCTTCGATCACGCCGGTGAACATCGGGCTGCGGTCGAAGCCGCTGCGGATGATGTCGTGGGTGCGCTCGTTGGTGTGGGTGATCCAGCACGGCAGCTGCTTCGGATGCATCTCGCGCTTGCCGCGATAGGAAAACACCGGCTCCGGCGTGTCGCCCGGCTGCTCTTCCATCACCGAGAAGTCCACGCTGCGGCCGTCGATGCGCGGCGGCGTGCCGGTCTTCAAGCGGCCCACCGGCAGGCTCAGCTCGCGCAGGCGCTCGCCCAGCGTGCTCGCCGCCTGGTCGCCGGCGCGCCCGCCGGTGTAGTTCTCCATGCCGACGTGGATCTTGCCGGACAGGAAAGTGCCTGCGGTCAGCACCACGGTCTTGGCGCGGAAGGTGATGCCGATGGCGGTGATGGCGCCGACCACGCGGTCGCCCTCGATCAGCAGGTCGTCCACCGGCTGCTGGAACAGCGTCAGGTTGGGCTGGTTCTCCAGCATCTCGCGGATGGCGGCCTTGTACAGCACGCGGTCGGCCTGGGCGCGGGTGGCGCGCACCGCCGGGCCCTTGGAGCCGTTGAGCGTGCGGAACTGGATTCCGCCGATGTCGGTGGCCAGCGCCATCGCGCCGCCCAGCGCATCCACCTCTTTCACCAGATGGCCCTTGCCGATGCCGCCGATCGACGGATTGCACGACATCTGGCCCAGGGTTTCGATGTTGTGCGTAAGAAGGAGCGTGGCGCAGCCCATGCGCGCGGCCGCCAGCGCGGCCTCGGTGCCGGCGTGACCGCCGCCCACCACTATCACGTCGAAGCTTGTCGGATAAATCATGGCTGAAAGAGCAAACCGAACGGAAAAACGGGTTATTTTACGCCAAAACAGTTTGGCTGATAAGTCTTTGATTTCAATAACCCCGCTGCCGTCACCGAAACGTCAAAGACCCTTCACCGCATAGTCATGATATGGACATCGCAACGTCAAACAGCCCCCCTAGCATGTGACGAACCACAACGAGGGGCAAAACATGCTGCTAAATGAACAGCTTGCAAGCAGAAGCAAACCACGCCTGGCCGTGCGTCTGGCCCAGGGCGCCGAGGATATCCGCCGCGCGCAGAAGCTGCGGTTCGAAGTGTTCGCCGGCGAAATGGGCGCGGAACTGACCTCCGCCGAACTGGGCATAGACCGCGATGAATACGACGAGTTGTGCGACCACCTGATCGTCGAGGACCACAACACCGGCATGGTGGTGGGCACTTACCGCATGCTGCCCCCGGCTGCCGCCCGCCGCGCGCCCAGCCTGTACTCCGAACACGAGTTCGACCTCTCCCGCCTCTCCAACCTGCGCGACAATCTGATCGAAGTGGGCCGCTCCTGTGTCCACCGCGACTTCCGCTCCGGCGCGGTGATCGCGCTGCTGTGGTCCGGCCTGGCCGATTACGTGCAGCAGCAAGGCGGCGCCTATCTCGCCGGTTGCGCCAGCGTGTCGCTGACCGACGGCGGCCATCAGGCGGTCAGCCTGTACCGCCAGCTGGAAGGCCAATATCTGTCGCCGGCCGAATGGCGGGTGTTTCCCCACCTGCCGCTGCCGCTGGACCGCTTGATAGACGACAGCGCGCCGGTGCCGCTACCTCCGCTGATCAAGGGCTACCTGCGCGCCGGCGCCCATGTCTGCGGCGAGCCCGCCTGGGACCCGGACTTCAACTGCGCCGACTTTTTCATGCTGCTGCCGCTGAGCCGGCTCAGCGCGCGCCACAACAAGCACTTCATCGGCGCGGCCGCAGCCTGACCTGCCGGATGCAAGCCGGGCCGCCGCCCTGCCCGGCTTGCATCCGCTTCCGCCGCGGCGCTCAGGGCCGCCAGCGCCCGCTGCCGGCATCGAAACGCCAGCCCCGGTCGAGACAGAACGCCTCGACCGCATCGGCGAACGCCACCCGCTCTTCCACTCCTGTCCAAGGCCCCAGGCACGCGCAATCGACTGCGCCGCCGCTACGCAGCGACACCCTGATGCCGACAGGCTCATGGCCTCGGTAATAAAATCCGATGGCAGCCAGCTCCGCGCAGTCAATGATTCGGGTAAGCCAGAGCCCCCGCAGATGCAGCCTGCCGGCCGCTTCCCAGACCACCAAGCGGTTTGCGGCTCGCCGCCCGCGAAACACCATCCATATCGCCAAGCCGATGCCTAGCACAGCGAGGCCGACACCCATGGCCGGCCACGCTCTTCCCAGCCCGACCAGCCCCGCCGTCGTGATCAGCCAGACGCCCATCCCGCGCGCGCCATCCCGGACGGCGACGCCCTGCGTTTCCATTTTCCCGCGCTCCACCCGCCGCCTCCCGCCAATTTTCTTTAAAAAACCAAAGCAAAAATGAAAATTATTTCACGAAACAATAAAAAACAACGACAAAAACCCAAGCCATCGCAGATGCTACAATCCCGGCATGAACTACAGCTTTGAACCGATAGGCGTCATCCGCTCGCCATATCGCGAGAAATTCGGCATTCCCCGCCAGCCGTCGCTGGTCAGCGCCGCCCGCGTGAGGCTGGAGCTGCTGCCGCCGTACGACCACCCGGACTGCGTGCGCGGCCTGGCTGAGTTTTCGCATGTCTGGATCAGCTTCGTGTTCCACCAAACCATGGACCGGGGCTGGCAGCCGCTGGTGCGGCCGCCCAGGCTGGGCGGCAACGCCAAGGTGGGCGTGTTCGCCAGCCGTTCCACCCACCGCCCGAACCCGATGGGTCTGTCGCTGGTGGAGCTGGTTTCGGTGAGCGTCGACTATGGCGTGGCGCTGGAGCTGGCCGGCGCCGACCTGCTGGACGGCACCCCGGTGCTGGACATCAAGCCCTACATTCCCTTCGTGGAATCGAGGCCGGATGCGGCCGGCGGCTTTGTCGACGGCCCTCCCCCGCTGCTGCGGGTGGAATGGAGCGAGGCCGCGCGGCGACATCTGGCCGAGGCGGACGCGCCGGCCGGCTTCGCGCAGCTGGTGGAGCAGGTGCTGGCGCAGGACCCGCGCCCGGCCTACCAGGACGATCCGGAACGGATCTACGGCGTGTCGCTGTATTGCTACAATGTGCGCTTCGGCATCGCCGGCGGCGTCGCGCGCGTGCTTGAAATTCTGCCGGCGGCACAAAACTAATTCGCATCGGCCCGGTCATATCCGGGCAATTCAAACCTACCAGGAAAATAAAACATGACCACTCGCGCGAAGACGATCGTACTCGCCTTCACCATGGTTTCCGTGTTGGCCACCCCGTTTGCCGAGGCCGCGCGCCTGGGCAAGGGCAAGAGCGCAGGCATGCAGCGCTCCACCCCCACCCGCAGCTACCAGCCGAGCACCCCGGCTCCGCAACCGATGGCCGCGCCTGCGCCGCGCGGCGCAGCCGTGCCTCCGGCGCAGGCTCCGGCCAAGAGCGGCGTGGGCACCGCGCTGGCGGCTGGCGCGGCCGGCGCGGTGGCGGGCGCCGCCATCGGCTACATGGCGGGCTCATCCGGCAACGACAAGGCCGCCCAACAGGGCCAGCAGCAAAACGCCGCTCCGGCCGACCAACAATCGCAAGCGGCCCACCAGCCCGCGCAGCAGCCTGAAAAGGGCGGCATGCCCTGGGGCATGCTGGCGCTGCTGGGCCTGGTTCTGGTCGGCGGCATGATGTTCTTCCGCCGCAAGGCCGGCAACCCGGCCGCCAACGCGCCGCAGCCGGCCGGCATGCCGCGCGGCATGGCCGACAACCACGGCCAGTCCAACTTCGACGCCATTCCCAAGATCGGCTCCGGCATGAACGGCGGCGCGGCCCCGGCCGGCAACGGCTTCGGCGGCGGCTTCAACGCGGCGCCCGCTCCGGCGCGCCTGCCGGACGGCACCGAGACCCCTCACTTCCTGCGCCAGGCCAAGGCCACCTTCCTGCACCTGCAGAGCCTGAACACGCCCGAGAGCCTGGAAGAAGTGCGCAAGTACATGACGCCGGACCTGTTCAGCGCGCTGGCCGGCGACATCGCCGGCAACAGCGGCGTGGCCGACTTCTCGCAGCTGGACTGCCAGCTGTCCGACGCCACCGTCGAGAACGGCGCCTACATCGCCAGCGTCACCTTCAGCGGCAATGTCAGCGAGGAAGTGGGCGCCCCGGCCGTGCCGTTCACCGAAACCTGGCACTACGTGAAGGATGGCGGCACCGGCGGCAAGTGGCTGGTGGCCGGCATCCAGCAAGACTGACGAGGCGGCGCGCGGTTGTTGTTTTTGCCGCGCGCTTAACAATCGTTGACGACGGGCCCTAGGGCCCGTTTTTTATTTCTACGCCCATGCACTAAACTGGAATGCCGATTGCTTCAGCAGCGGACAAGGGCCAAAAGAGCCCGCATCTTGGACACGGAGGCAGTATCGCGATGACAGCATTCGAGCACGCCGGCCTGAAAATCGGCAGCCACTTCCAGCCTGTCTACAGCCTGGCGCACCGACGCAGCATAGGGGTAGAGGCGTTGCTGCGCGCCGAACAAGGCCAGACCGCGCTCTCTCCCGCGGAGGCCTTCTACACCGCGGTGTCGCCCGAGCAGCGCCACCAGCTCGACCTGGCGGTGTGCCGCGCCCATATCCAGCGCTACCTGCAGCTGCAGTCCGACCATCCCCGCTGGCTGTTCCTCAATATCGACGCCGCCTCGCTGTCCCGCCCGGACCGCGCAATGGCGCTGGTCAACCACATCCGCCAGGCCGGCCTGGAGCCGCACCAGGTGGTGCTGGAAGTGCTGGAGCACGTGCTGGAGGTGGACGAGGCGCTGATCGAAGGCGTCAACATCCTGAAGAACAACGGCTTCATGATCGCGATAGACGATTTCGGCGTCGGCCACTCCAATCTGGAGCGGGTATGCCAGCTGGAGCCCAGCCTGGTCAAGTTCGACCGCCAGCTGCTGCGCAACGCCATCGTCCAGCCGCGCAGCCGCGCCTTGCTGTCCAGGCTGGTGCGGCTGATGCACGAAATCGGTGCGCTGGTGGTGGTGGAAGGCATAGAAACCGAGCGCGACGTGCTGGTGGCGATGGATTCCGGCTGCGATCTGATCCAGGGATTTTTCATCGCCAAGCCGGCCGAGGCCCCCGACGCCGACGAGCTGATCACCCCCAGGCTGGACGAGCGCTGGGACGAATTGATGGCGCACGCGCTGCTCAAGCGCAAGCTCACCCGCCGCCAGATCGAGCTGGCGCGGCAATGCTTCGTGCAAAGCGCGATCTCGCTGATGCAGAGCACGCCGTTCGACCTGGCGGCCAAGCCCATGCTGTCGCTGCCGGACGTGATCCGCTGCTTCCTGCTGGACAGCGAGGGCCGGCAGATCGGCCGCAACCTGAACAGCCGCCAGTCCGCCTCCAGCACCGACCCGCGCTACAGCCCGCTGGCCGACACCACCGGCGCGGTGTGGTCGCGCCGCAGCTATTTCCAGCACGCGGTGGACCAGCCCGGCGTGCTGTACATGAGCGAGCCCTATCTGTCGATGACCGACCCGCGCTCCTGCGTGACGATGTCGATGGCGATCGAGATCGACGAAAACCTGCATGTGCTGTGCGCCGACCTGCTGGTGCCGCAGCACGACACGCTTTAAGCGGCGGCGCGGACAAAACAAAAGCGGCCCGGATGGGCCGCTTTCTCATTGCGCGCCGCGCTTACTGCGCCGGCGTCACGTCCTGAATGTACTCGAACAGCGTCACCACCTTCTGCACGCCGGCCGTCTCGCTGACCACGCGCGAAGCCTCGACGCCCTCGCCCTGGGTCACCAGGCCCAGCATGTAGACCACGCCGCGCTCGGTCACCACCTTGATGTTGTTCGGATTCACGCCCTTGCCGTCCAGCAGCCGGGTGCGCACCTTGCTAGTGATCCAGGTGTCGTTGCTGCGCTCGGAGAAGCCGGATACCGGGCCCACCGTGGTGTAGTTGTACACGCGGCGCACATTGGGCAGGCCGCGCACGATCAGCTCGGCCTGCTGGCGGGCCTCCTCGCTCGGCACCTCGCCGGTCAGCAGCACCGCGCGGTTGAAGCTGGTGCGGTTGACGTGGGCCGACGGCAGGCGGTTGGCGATCTGCTCGCCGGACTTCAGCTCAATCGCCTGATCGTCGACATAGGCGCCGCTGGTGCGGCGGTCCGACGCCACCAGCGCGCCGCCGGCGGCCCCCGCGGCCACCAGGCCGACGCAGCCGCTCAAAACGCTGACCAGTCCCGCGGCCAGCAACAATGCAAATGCGTTGCGCTTCATTCCTTACTCCCCTCCAAGCAGCATGCAATCAATGGCGTCGCACAACGCGTGGATCAGCAGGATATGCACTTCCTGGATCCGGCAGGTGCGCAGCGACGGCACGTTCAGGTGTATATCTTCCGGCGACAGTATTTCAGTGATCTTGCCGCCGTCCTTGCCGGTAAGCGCGATCACGCTCATGCCGCGCTCATGGGCGGCGTAAACCGCCTCGATCACGTTGGCGGAATTGCCGGATGTGGAGATCGCCAGCAGCAGGTCGTTGGTATGGCCCAGCGCCCTCACCTGCTTGGAAAACACCATGTCGAAATCGTAGTCGTTGCCGATGGCGGTCAGCCCCGAGGTGTCGGTGGCCAGCGAAATCGCCGCCAGGCCCGGGCGCTCCTTCTCGAAGCGGCCCACCATCTCGGCGGCGAAATGCTGGGCGTCGGCGGCGGAGCCGCCGTTGCCGCAAGCCAGAATCTTGCCCTCGTTCATCAGGCAGGCCACCATCCGCTCGGCCGCCGCAGCCACGCCGGGCGACAGCAACTCCATCGCCTCCTGCTTGGCGGCGATGCTTTCCAGGAAATGGCCGTTGACCCGGTCAATCAGATCCATTGGGGAATCCCCTTTTCTCAACAGTTACTGCGTGATCACATTCTTCAGCCACTGCGGCTCGGCGCCGCCGACGCTGACCACCGCGTCGAAGCGGCAGGGCGAGTCGATATTGTGGCTGCTTAGATAGACTTCCGCGGCCAGCATCAGTTTCCTTTGCTTGGC
Organism: Chromobacterium indicum; assembly: GCF_039708975.1. Lineage (NCBI taxonomy): Bacteria > Pseudomonadati > Pseudomonadota > Betaproteobacteria > Neisseriales > Chromobacteriaceae > Chromobacterium > Chromobacterium indicum. Next base: position 43,795 of record NZ_JAYFSJ010000004.1, on the reverse strand, counting down.
CGCGGTGATGCTGTCGGCGGCGCCGCCGAAGCGGCTGCCGCCGCGATGGCGGACCTCGACGAATACCAGCGCGTCGCCGTCGCGCATGATCAGGTCCAGCTCGCCGCCGCGGCAATGCCAGTTGCGCGCCACCAGTTTCAGGCCGCGCGCCTGCAGCAAGGCCAGCGCGCGGTCCTCGGCGTCCCGGCCGGCCTGGTTCATTGCAGCGCGTTGCCGCCCATGACGCCGGCCGGCAGCTGGCGTTCGAACGCGCGGTCGCGTCCCAGCTTCAAATCGCCGGTGACGCCGTCCAGCCTCACCGCCGCACCCGGACGGCTGACCGCCAGCTGCACCGCCAGCCTATAGGCGTCGATGCCCAGCGCGTACAGCCGCTCGGTCTGCCGCGTCAGCGGCACCGCCGGATGCGGGTAACGCTGCACCGCCGGATGCGCCGGCATCAGGAACCACGGCATGTCGATGAAACGCACGCCGGCCAATTCCGCCTGCGCGCCGCCGACATTCAGCTGTGAAGTGCCGTACACCGGCACATCCGGCGTCAGCGCCGACTTGAGCTTGGCCGCCTGCGCCACGTCCAGCGCCAGCGCGACGGCGTCGGCTTGGCCGGCCGCCTGCAGCAGCGGAGTCATGTCGCTGGAGTCGAAAGCCATCTGCCGCGCCGGCTTGCCGGCCACCGCGCGCCATTCGTCGGCGAAGGCCTTGCCCAGCCGCTGCGACAGCGCGTCGCCGCCCACCACCAGCAACGGATTGGCACGGCCGTCGTCTCGCATCAGCCGCGCCAGCTGGCGCGCCTCGCCCTCGACGATCAGCGACAGCGAATACAGCTTGGGATTGGCCGCCGCCTGCCGGTCAATCGAATTGAGCGCGATGGTGGGCACCGTCACCGACGGCGCCAGCTTGGCGATGGATTCCCGCGACAGCGGCCCGATCACCACGTTGACGCCGTCCGCCACCGCCGCGCGGTAGCGTTCCACCACGTTGTCCCCGGTGGCGTCCACGCTGTAGAGCTCGGCGCTCTGGTCCACCTGGGCCGCCGCCTCCACGCCGCTGCGCACCACCGCCGCCGCTTCGCCCAGCGCCGACGACTCCGTCGGCAGGATCACGCCGATCCGGATCTTGCCGCGCGCGGCCGGTTTCGCCGCCAGCGCGCCGGATGCCGGCGCATCGACCCGAACCGCGGCCGGCGTCGGCGTCGCCAGCCTGGGCGTCTGGCCCGGCGGCTGCACCAGCGCGCGCATCGGCGCGCCATTGCTTTGAATGATATAGTCGGGGGTTTGCGCCACGACCGGCGTCAGCCACGTCAGCAAGACGCCAACCAACAACAGCGGAGTCAGTCTTTGCATACCTCGTTCGCCCACCTTACCGATGCCGCCAGGGATAGTTTCCATAGCGGGACATTATATGTGGTGGCCACGCCCATTGGAAATCTGGCCGACATCAGCGCCCGCGCGCTGGCGTCGTTCGAGGCGGCCGACGTCGTCTGCGCCGAGGACACCCGCGTCACCGGCCAGCTGCTGTCCGCCTACGGCATCCGCGCCAAAAGGCTGGTCAGCCTGCGCGAGCACAACGAGCGCAGCATGGCGGAACAGGTGGTGCGCTGGCTGTCCGAAGGCCAGATCGTGGTGCAAGTGTCCGACGCCGGCACCCCGGCGGTATCCGACCCCGGCGCGCGGCTGGTGGAGGCGGTGCGCGCCGCCGGCCACCCGGTGCGCCCACTGCCCGGCGCCAGCGCCGTGATCGCCGCGCTGTCCGCCAGCGGCTTCACCGCGCCCACCTTCCAGTTCCACGGCTTTTTGCCGCCCAAGAGCGGCGAGCGCCGCAGAACGCTGCAGCAATGGCTGTCCGCCCCCCACCTCACCGTCTGCTACGAAGCGCCGCACCGCATCGTCGACGCGCTGGAAGACATTGTGGCCGAGCTGGGCGGCGAGCGCCGGGTGATGATCGCCCGCGAACTGACCAAAACCTTCGAAACCTTCCACGCGCGCCCCGCGGCCGAACTGCTGGAATGGGTGAAGGCCGACGCCAACCAGCAGCGCGGCGAGATCGCGCTGATCATCGACGCCGCCCCCGCCGCCGAAGCCAACGCCGACGCGCCGCCGGCCGAGGCGCTGCGGGTGCTGGAAATCCTGGCCGCCGAACTGCCCACCAAGCAAGCCGCCACGCTGGCCGCGCAGATCAGCGGCGCCAACCGCAAGCAGCTGTACGACCACGCGCTGAAACTGAAAAAAGACTGAGCGCCAACTATTTACAAGCGCTTGGCGCAAGGTTAAGATGCGTTCTCTCGCAGATGTCGCCCGGATGGCGAAATTGGTAGACGCAGGGGATTCAAAATCCCCCGCCGCAAGGCGTGTCGGTTCGAGTCCGACTCTGGGCACCACTTTGACATCTAGCAGAGTACAACGAAGTCCACAAAACCCGCACAGCACAAGGCTTTGCGGGTTTTTTGTTGTTCAACATCGTCCAGAAGCGTCCAGCTACATCCAAAGTTTCTGCGTACCATTTTGTGTACCACCCGCCAACCGTGCGAAAAAATGGTACACAATGTCCCTAGCACCTTTTGCTACTCATACTCTGGTTAGAAAAAACTATGTGTACCTTGCCACACGCAACAGGCCTATTCTGGCTGCTGCCCACGGCTAGCGCCATCGGTCTGCCTTGCCACCCCGTCTGCCTACCATGGTGACGGTAGTGACTTGGTGACAGTCCTGTTTTCAAAAGAAATTTCCCTCGCTCCCGCAGTGACATGAAGCATTTGTCACTAGGGACACCTCGAACTTTCAGCGAAACCGGCCCAAGCCCAAGCCTCTGCTAGCCCCGCCCGCCCCAAAGACGGACGCGGTATAAGCACAAGCCCCTACCTAACGGCGCGAAACGGTACACAAAAACGGTACACAGAAAGAAACTCAGACATGGCCCTGACTGACCTGGCGATCCGACAAGCCAAGCCACAAGACAAGCCCTATCAAATCGCCGATGGCGAAGCACTCTATTTGGAGGTGACGCCCTCAGGCGGCAAACGCTGGCTGTTCCGCTTCCGTTTCAATGGCAAACCCGGCAAGATGGCCTTGGGCAAATATCCCGTGATGAGCTTGGCCGAGGCGCGAGAAAAGGCAGCAGAGGCGCGAAAGCTACTTGCTGCCGGTGGCAATCCCAGCCTTGCCAAGAAAGCGGCAAAAGATGCCGCGAAGGAAGCTTGTTCCAATGCGTTTGAAAACGTTGCACGTGAATGGCACGATAAGCAACTTGCCCGCTGGACACCTCACCATGCTCGCCGAGTGCTGGAGTCCTTAGAGAATGACGCATTTCCCGATTTGGGCAAGCTACCGATCTCCAAGCTAGAGGCAAAACAGATACTTGCCACTATACGCAAAGTCGAAAAACGCGGCGCGGTGGAGACCGCAGGGCGCGTTCTACAACGCATAAGCTCTGTCATCCGCTACGCCATTCAAACCGGCAGAGCCGAACACAATCCAGCGATCAACCTGACCGGAGCGATTACAGCCAACAAAGTAGAACATCGTCCCGCCCTGCCGCGTGGCGAATTGCCTGAGTTCTTCACGCGCCTGCAAGCCGAACCCCTCTATGCTCCGACCCGTATTGCAATGCATCTGTTGATCCTAACATTTGTACGGCCGGGAGAACTGCGGGCCGCACGTTGGGAGGAATTCGACTTTGAGCGCCAAGAATGGCGCATTCCGGAAGAACGTATGAAAATGCGCTCACCTCATATCGTTCCACTTTCCGCGCAAGCCCTTGCTCTGCTAGAAGAACTAAAGCCGTTGACAGGACGAAGTGCTCTACTATTCCCAGCGATGACCGACCACAGCAAATGCATGAGCGAAAACACCCTAGGCTACGCAATGGGACGAATGGGCTACAAGGGAAAGGCAACGCCACACGGCTTCCGCGCACTGGCTTCTACCGTGTTGAATGAGGAGGGTTTCGACCCCGACGTGATTGAACGCCAACTTGCTCACGCCGAGCGTAACAAGGTTCGCGCAGCCTACCACCGCGCCGAGTATCTGCATGAGCGACGCCGCATGATGCAGTGGTGGGCCGACTTCATCGCCCAGCAACAAGGCAAGAATGTCGTCCCCGTCAACTTCAAACGGGCAAGCTAAAAGCCATCGAGATGTTTCGTTACGCCTCTGCCAACAGCGCTATGCTGTCCGCAGAGGCGTAAACACATAAGACCTAAATTCTTACAGATCGGACCTGAGACTCTTAAACAATCGACTAGGCATATCCTCGACATGAACATCCACCCAAAATACAGGTGCAGGAAAAATAAATATGTTATTGTTTGAAATTTAATTTCGCGCAACTTGCATGCTTACAGCTGCTCTAACATGTCCAACCAAGACAGGAGGCTGAATGAAACTGATACTCCCCCGACTGGCCAGCTTATCGCTGGCCTTTATATTAAGCGCTTGCAGTATCTCAAACACAGCGGAATCTAATGACCCCTTTCTTAGAAAAGGAGTCGGGTTAAGCATTTCAGCAGCAAACTATGTTAACCGCAGTGTGTTTTTCCGGCTAGATGATGGTCACAATGGAGGAGGACTTGCAGATGCAGGAAGTAGTGAAAAACCCGGAAGTTCAGGGTCTATGTGTTGCTTTACAGTAACTAATTTAAATAAGCCTGTAAAAGTTGAAATGCGCTGGGCCGCTATTAAAGAACCCTCTGTACTTGGCGCTGATGGAGCTTTAGTAGACGGAAAAGTATTAACCCCTGCCGTCACAAAACAAATTTTGGTAAAGCTCCCTCCCCGCATACCACGCATCACTCCAAACGGCCACATAAGAAGTGAAAATGTTATGTGCATCATCTTTAAAAACCTAAACACTGTTGAGCTGAAATATTCCAATAGCTACGACTGCTAAGAGCCGCTAACAAAACCTCGTAGAAAACCTGCACCAAGGCACGCCGACGCAGGCAGTGCCAGTCATACGACAAGGAGGCGTAACGCAGAATCAGGGGTTTTGTTAGCGTCTCTAAGAAGTGAAAAAAGCCCCATGTGCAGCAATGGGGCAAGGGTAGAAATCAAAATGTGATTCAGATGGGTAAGCGTAAGGCTTTAAGATCGGCCACCTTAATGTGCACTTGCCATTTTGGTGAATGGTTTAACTCTGGATTTTATTTCCGTAATAATTTCCATGCCTTCCTGCAAATCCACCATATAGTTTCCTGCTTTTATATTTCCTGAAATTTCTACATTGGCAAGCGGCACTGCATAGCGCTCAATGTAGCGTTGGTAGTCCTTTAGCAATAGATCGCAAACCCGCAACATGGCTTGAGGATTGTTAACCAGGATGGCATGGCCCAGCAGGTCAAAGTTGTGCAGCGTATCCGCGAGCTGCCAAATATCTTTACCGTTTCGTAAGCGGTGAGTGCGGCCAGTCGCTTGCTTGCTATGCTGTCGAATGGTGGTCGCAATGTGAGCCGTATAGTACAAAAGCCGTGCCAGTTCGCTTGTTAAATTCAGCTCCTGTGAGTTCATTATCCGCACCTCGTTTTATTAGTTTTTAATCCATCTGTCTGCCCGGTTGCCGCCAGTCCAGCTGACTACGCTTGCTAAGCCAGCAATAAGTCGAGTAAGTGACTTAGTGCGAAATATTAATGTCTAGCCAATATACAGTCGTGATGAAAACTGATAAGGTGTAGAATAATATTCAAACGGCATCAGATTGGTTTGCGCATAATGCAAACGATAAGACGTTGCCTCAAGGAAAATAATTTTCCTTGACAGTGTTTTGTGGTCATGAGTCACTTTCAACTCAAGATAAAGATCAATATTAATAGCATTGGTTTCGAATGTAACCATCCTAGTATTGATACGCCTACTTAATTCAATCAGAGGCTTCCAATGGAAAGCGTACCTGCGATTGCAGCAAAGAAGATCACAGTTAGAATTGTGCCTTGGCTGATCATTTGCCTAACCATGGCCTACATCGACAGAACCAACCTGGCTTTTGCACAGTTTTCCTTGACGAAATCTTTCGGAATTGATCCATTGGTTTTTGGAACGGCTGCAGGAGTATTTTTTGCCGGATATATTGCCGCAGAGATTCCTAGTAATTTGTTGTTGCTTAGATTCGGCGCTCGGAGATGGCTGGCAAGAATTATGATCAGCTGGGGTGTGGTCACGATGTCAACTTACTTTGTCCACACAGATACTCAGCTGTATATTGTCAGATTTCTGCTTGGAGTGTGTGAGGCAGGATTTTATCCTGGAGTGTTGTTTTATTTGACGCGCTTCATTCCAATAGAGAATCGTGCCAAAACCAATTTCCTTTTCATCTCCGCTATTCCACTATCCGCAGTGATCGGCAGTATATTTTCAGGCTGGTTGTTGGAAACGATTTCTAAATCGAATTACTTAGGCATGGCTGCATGGCAGTGGTTGTTCTTGACAGAAGGTCTTATGACCATTTTTATTGGTATTGCACTGCTCTTTGTGCTACCGGAGAGCGTCAAATCTGTAAAGTATTTAACCGATTCTGAAAAGCTGCAGCTCAGCGCGCATATACAAGCACAAGAAGAAACCAAAGCTGTGATTGGATCGCCGCTGAAGGCGATGTTGGACTTGAAAGTCTGGATATATGCAATCGTGACTTCTGCCTCAGCGTTTTCCATGTATTGCATTTCATTCTGGCTCCCGCAGATCATCAAATCCTTTAATGTCACCAATACATTGCATATCGGTTTTATCAATGCCATCCCATGGGGCCTGGCGCTTGTCGTGCTGGCGACGTCGTTTTTGATGATCGGAACCATAAAACGGCCAGTGTTTGTCTTGTCCCTGTTGTACGGAATCGGGTGCTTATCATTATCTGCCATCTTGATTAATGGCATAAGCGTCACAACAAAGCTTGGTCTAATTTCGGTTGCAACCACAGCGATTATGCTGACCTATCCGGTATTTTGGTCGCTAGTCAATTTCCTTAAAGGCAAGGCTGCGGCAGTCATCTTTGCTGTGATCAATTCAATTGGCAGCTTGGCTGGATTTATGTCGCCTATCATGATGGGATACGTCATCAAGGCAACGGGAAGCCCGCAGCTTGGTATCGTAATCATGTCCGGCTTTATGGGATTGGCTGTGATTTTACTTTTTGTGATTCACATTGCTTTTACAGAAAACCAGCGTGCTGCAGCTTTCTGATATTGATGATATCAATGGAGATATATTGCAATGTCAGATTTGCCAGATCTCATAAAAACGCAAATAGACTCCTCAAGACATAGTTGTGGAGTAAAAAATAAAACGCACCAGTTTCTTTATGCGCATAGTCAATACCTTTCTGTTGTGGGAGCCTCATGCCTGGAGGAGATTTTAGGCAGGCACACGTATGACCTTCCTATCAATTCAGTTTCGGAAGGGCACGATTATGATGCCGAAGATGGGATTGTGCTGCGAGAGGAGCGGCCCGTCATTTCATTGCACTGCTTCCGGAATGGGTCGGTATACAATGAAATTACCTACATCAAAGAGCCGTTATATTCCTCTTCAAATAAATTGGAGTGGGTTTATTTTAGGACATTGAACTATTTGAAGGTAGATACATCAAATCAAATTGATGAAGGCAAGCAAGACAGTGAGAGTGGTCGAGAAAGGATACTGAAGTGCCTATCTAATCTAACCGATAAAGAATTTAAGATTCTAGAGCTTTTTTGCGCAGGGAAACAACCAAAGGAAATTGCATTTGCTACCAATACTTCAGTTTCCTCGATTTCCAAAGCACTAGCAAGAATAAAATCTTCGCTCAATATCAGCAATAACTTCGATATTATCAGAACAATGAATGCCAACAATATGCAGCCATTTCTGCATAGTCGTGCTTCGGATAACTTTGGTGTAGTTTACATGGACATAATGAGGTTGCCATGATGATATCTGATAGTCATGCCCTGTTTGAAGCTGCTGGCTGTGCGATGACCCTCAACAACACAGGCGTCATCACCGACAGTAAGGATTTTGTTTCTACTGCTTTTTGCAATCAGCCGGTATCTGCCTTTCCTCTACTTGAGATCGGAGCAGGATTTGGTTCGAATTCTATTTCAGCTTTGAAAAATGGGCACACGGTCATATGCAATGACTTGAGCAAAGAGCATTTGGAGATTGCTAGCAGGAGTGTGCCTGCTGAAATGTTGAAACGGATTACATTTCTGGATGGTAGCTTTCCTGATGAAATTGATCTGACAGAAAACTCTATTTCATCCATTCTGTGTTGCCGGGTTTTACACTTTTTCAATGGACAAGGCATTGATAAAATGCTGAATGCCATGTCTAAATTGTTAATACCCAATGGACGGATTTATGCAACTGTCGAGACGCCATTCATTGCTAATTGGAAGTCTTTCAGGCCGGAATATGAAGCAAGGCTTGCTGCTGGTCATCCTTATCCTGGTTTGATCGAAAATCATCGCATGCACGATAGCATAGCGTTTTCGAATCAAATTCCTGATGTTTTACATCTATTTGATCTTGATGGTTTTAAAAAACTATTCACTGACCATGGCTTTTTGATTGAGCAAGCCTCATACATCAATCGACAAGGTGTTTTCCCCGTTGAGTGTTTGTCCGATGATGGTCGAGATAGTGTTGGGGTGATTGCGGTAAAGCAGGCCTGATAAATAATACATCATTTAGAGTTGTGATTTTTTGCACGTAAACCAGAGATAGTACAAAAAAGGAAAGCATACATGTCTACCGGTACGATCAATTGGCAGAAAAAAGCAGAGCAATTGCATTTCGAAGGTCGCGCTTACATCGATGGCGCTTATCGGAAAGCACTGAGCGGCAAAGAATTCACAACCATTAATCCCGCAACTGGCAAGGTGTTGGCATCTATTGAGTGGTGCGGTGAAGAGGATGTCGAGCTGGCAGTGCGCGCAGCGAGGCGGGCATTTGATGGGGGCGCATGGTCCGAGTTGGCACCGCGTTCCAGGATGGAAATCCTGAAGCGATTTGCTTCGCTCATCCAGGACAATATTGAAGAATTAGCGCTTTTGGAATCATTGGATGTTGGCAAACCCATCGCCAACGCCCTAAGCGTTGACATTTCTAATACGGCGTACTGCATCAGTTGGTTTGCCGAGCTGATTGATAAGGTTCCGGGTGAGGTTGTGCCTGTCGATCCGGCGTTGCTTGGCATGGTGACGCGCGAGCCTGTCGGCGTGGTGGCAGCCATTGTGCCGTGGAACTTCCCTTTGCTGATGGCAAGCTGGAAGTTTGCTCCGGCGTTGGCTGCAGGCAATGCGGTCATTCTGAAGCCCTCTGAGAAGTCTCCCCTTACCGCAATCCGTGTTGCGGCTCTCGCTGAAGCAGCAGGCATTCCGCCTGGTATTTTTCAGGTCTTGCCGGGTGCGGGGGACGTTGGCCAGGCTCTGGCGTCACATCTGAATGTGGATTGCGTCGCCTTTACCGGCTCAACTGCTGTTGGCAAGCAGATCGCTAACTATGCAGCGCAAAGCAATCTCAAGCGCGTGTGGTTGGAGTTGGGCGGGAAAAGCCCGAATATTATCTTGGCAGACTGCAAGGATCTTAAAGCAGCCGCGAAAGCAGCAGCTGGTGCAATTTGCTATAACGCTGGTCAAATGTGTACGGCAGGGTCTCGTGTCTTGGCGGCTAGAGAAATACGCGAAGCCTTCTTGTCTGAACTGAAAGTGGCGATGGCTGATTATCGTCCTGGAGATCCATTGTCACCTGAAACGAACTTGGGAGCGGTCGTCGATCAAAGGCAGTTCGATAGGATCTTGTCCTATATAGCCCAAGGACAAAAAGAAGGCGCTAAGCTGCTGCAGGGTGGTGCTGCTGTCCAAACTCTCCATCCAGATGGCTTATTTATTGAGCCTGCTCTTTTTGATTGCCCGCAGCCTAACTTGACGATTTGCCGTGAAGAAATATTTGGCCCCGTCTTGTCGGTGATTACCTTTGACGATGTGGAGGAGGCTGTGCGGATTGCCAATGATAGCCAGTATGGGCTCGGGGCGGCGGTATGGACCCAGGATGTTTCGACAGCGCATAAAGTGGCGCGTCAACTGCGAGCCGGTACAGTTTGGGTCAATTGCTATGAAGAAGGTGGGGACATGAATTTGCCATTTGGCGGCTATAAACAGTCTGGGAATGGTCGCGACAAATCATTACATGCTCTTGAGAAGTACACCGAGCTGAAAAGCACGCTGATTAAGCTATAGCGTATTCCCGATACCGGCAGGGCTCTTATCTCATGTAGCAAAAGTTCAGAAAAGATGGAGCCCTGAATGAAGCAGATCGTTTTTCATCGACAAAGCCAAGATAATTTTGCGTAAATTTGTTGAAATCTATGTAACTGCTTGATGCGCACACCTAAATTGTTAGCAATTCTGTCTAAGCAGGAAATCGATACAATCGCCTATGATGCCTGTCACTGCAAAAATTTAGATCTACTTCATTCGAGTATTAACGAAAACAATACTACCAGCACAGATTGCATTACTGAAAAGGGTATTTAATCAGATTTAGAGTAGGCTGATCAGTTGTTGTCGGGGCCTAGATGGGTGAGTACAAGCCAAAAACGCCAACCAACATCAAGCAGTAGTAAAGATGCAAAAAGAAAACTCACCATGGCAAGTAAGGTCCCAAGAATAAGATGCGTATTTGCCAAATAGGCAACCAACGCCACTGCCGCAGCAAAGCCATATGCGACAGTATCAATAAAAAAGCAGGACAGAAGAACCCGATAATGTCCAGTCTTTTGCATATTCCTGACCAGTCTATGTCCAGCAATTGATGCCAAGATTGCAAGCGCTGCCAACAAAAAACCAAGCATGGTGACAGATACCTGTGCAAGTAAGCCAAGAAATGTTCTGGCATCACTAGCACTCAGTCGGCTCAGGAGATTGTACTTCCAGACTCCCCAGCCAATAAGTAGGCAGATCAAGACGCTCCATTTAGTCCAGTGCTTCATTGCCTTTAACCAAGTACGGCTCCAGTCCTGTATTAGCCTTCTTCACAGTTGCAATCTCTGTAAACATCTGCGTACTATCAGGCCTACCTTGATGAAGTTCAATTGTTACTTTGTCAAATACCCTGTCCGCAAACAAATCAATCGGGTGATCAACCTCTGATAATTTAACTTTCAATTTCTTGGTCTGAGTTGATTGGAGCAACAAACCAATCTGATCTTTTATGTTTGCAAGCAAACCTTTTTGCTTCGACGTTGTCATGATCTTAGCCCTGAAGCGCGTCGCTCCTGTGCTAGACATAAATTGCATTGCTTCAGATGTCCAAGTATCGTTTGGATCCGGTGCATATGTTTTTTTACGTGGTTTAGCAATTTCAAACTCAACTGCTTTGAGGATGCCTTTTTTCATTTTCTCCAAAGCATCTCCAGTTAGTACTTCATCAAAGGACACGTTATGTTCTCCTCCACCCGCGAAGGTGAAGTAGCGAGCTAACGCAGCGACATCTGACCCTTCCATCGACACTTGGTAAGCGATCACCTCGACACCTGACTCATCGACGAACAGCGTAAAGTGATTCTTTTCAATAATTTCATCGTCATCATCCAGCTTTGGAGGGGTCTCTGTGCTTGATGATCTCTTCCCCACCAAGGGGAGCTCATCCCGGAACCTTACGAAGGCAGCCCGATACTCGGTTTTTTCAGCATTGATGTTGTGGATGCGCACCTGATGAACCATGCTGCCAGCTTCGCGAACCAGACCGACTCCTTCAGGCATCGTAGCCACTTTATCTAGGGTAGCAGCAACAGTCCCTCTCTTGCCGTCTGCTCCTACACGTGGGATGTAATAGCGAATGGTATAAGTCTTAGTTTTCATGTGTTCAGATGATTTGAATAAGTTTTTGTGTTGCTAGTGTTTGACTGTGCGTTCTTCTACAACTTGATAACTTTCTCCTATTTCTAGAAGCGTTTTACATGGTTATGCTCAACAGACTTACACTGAACACCCTAACCTTTTAATCGATGAAGGTGCAATCTATTCTCTATAGTAGGCAATTCAAAAGAACCCCTATTATATTTGGAAACAACCAACCATCAGATTAGGATCCATAGCTATTTTTAACTTTTCAAAAACCCTTCAGAATTTTGCTTCATAGCGGAACGAAGTATCTCCAAAAAAGTGTGATTTCGTGCTGCTGCGTCCGATACAATGGCATCAAATGACATTACAAAAATTGGAGTTGGTACAACAGTTTGGTCATTACGATAAGTTGGAAATTCTTGATAATAAACCCTCCCTTTAGAAAATAAAGGAGCCCACTTCTGCTGCCGCAGACTTCTTGCGAATGAGTCATTTATTTCGAGTACCGCGTAGTACCAAATACGTTGAATATTACTGCAATACTGTGCTAGTTTGTCAGCTCGCTCAAGTAGCTGATTTACAGCGTATTGATTTTCTTTTTCGTCATCGGTTTTCTTTTTAATCTCAACAATTACAACATCAACAGGGGTGGAGTCTTCTGGGTCTGCCGAAAATATCATTGCTATATCAGGCCTTCCGGACTCCTCTTCTGTCTCATCGCTGAGCCGAATGGCATCAATGACTTTGTCCATGCGAGCTTCGCTCAATACTGTACGAAACGTCATGAACTTATCATCAAGCAACCACGCATTGTTTTGGTATACATCACTAACAATGTCATTCTGATTAAAATTTTGCCATCTTGGGACAATAAGATTATGAATTTCTTCCTCAGAATTTCCCGGAGTCATAGCTTTCATCTTGGCTATGATTTTTTCACGGTAAAGGATGTATTCTGTAAGCGTTCTAGCTGAGGCTTCCAGCGATTTTTCGTAGATTGCATCACTCAGGTTCTCGCATTGCAATATTTCTTTCTGAATTCGAAAGAATTTTTGCTGCGCACCATTTAAGGCCTCTTCACGGTCAATCAAGCCTACTGTTGAGTTTTCAAAGTACCCCAGTAAATGCGGGAACTGGTCTTCAAACTTTCTCCTCGTCTTTGCATTGGTTTCTGATATTTTTGGAATACTATCCACAAGAGTATTTCCAACTTCCCTACGGAATAAAGCATAGAGAACTGACTCTGACAGCCCGTCCGGTAACAGCAATTTTTGACGCGAGCTATCTGCGCTTGCACCAAAGAGATCTGAAGAGAAAATAAAAACAACCGAATACCCGTACGGAATGGATGAAGCTTGAATAAGATTTATAGGGATCGTTCGCCCATCAATGCTCACGGCAGTTAAAATATTGGCCGGGGCGGTTGTTTCTTTTATATAGTAATGCATATTAATGCTCGAGTTAGCATCAACTGCATCGTCCCGAATTTCTTTGATTTTTAACTCTGGCAAATCATCATTACTAATGGTTACAGCGCTGGAAAAAAACTCTTTTTGCACATTGCTCTCGTCAGTTTCGAGATCAATAGTGATCTTGAAATTTATTTTTCTGTCGCGAAGATCGTTGAGCGTCGGCAAAAAATGGGAGATAATTTTCTCCTTCAGACAACCTGGCTTCAGATCGTCGTAGGATTTAACCTTATCTTTTGAGAATTTCGTGAAAAGCAGTGTTGTCTTATTTCTAGACACAACGTCTGAAAGGAGTTCAATTTCGGCGTTTCCATCAAAATTTTCCTTGAAAACGAATTTGCGCCGTTTATCTTCCCATTCGCTGGCAATTTCGACACTGTCAAAGTAATTTAGAAAAACGAGCCGCCCAATTCCTTTGTGAAACCCATCTCTAGGTTTCATAAGGGTCCTGAAACGACCAAAACTTTCATCGGTGAACCCAGTGCCGTTATCGATAATTTTAACATTGAGGGTCTCAGATGCAGTGAAAGCCTGGATCGAAATTATAATGCCAATCTCAGTCGCCCCAGCATCCAAAGCATTGGCGACGGCTTCGTAGTAAACCAACGCCAAAGACGGATTAGGGAAAAAAAGTTTGATTGCGCTGGAGGTCTCTATATCCATTTCTCATCCCGGGGAGCTGTTTTCCTGCCTGCTGGCTTGCACTGCGTACTGCATGCAAAGAAGGCTACCATTGCTGTTCGGTGGTGTTCTGTCCTTGTCACTCCTCAGGATAACCCAATTGGCATCTTGGCGATGGGGATTCTTGAAGCCATGCACGGGAATCCTTGCTCACCAAAACAGTAAAAAACTTCAGCCCCCAATGCGCGCTCTCAGCACAGCTGCCTAGACAACTGCATTGTCAACACAGTTCATCCCATTCATTTGGACCAGTAGCTGCTGTGGCTGGCGGTCTTCCGCTACGCAAGAGCTGGAACCCGGTGCAGTTCATAAGGCGGAATATTGCTGTCCTTTAGTGCAGGTAAGTTAACTATTTAGTGTAATCACCTTGTTGGTGTCTCAGTTACTCCATACAATGTTTAAACTGTTTCAGTTCAATGACATACCCTCTTCAGAGGGTATTTTTATTTAGGTTCCTGATGGATCTGAACGCCCTCCTAGCCAGCTTCGCCTCCGCCTTTAAGCAAGAGCAACGGCTGCTCACACTAGAGCTCGGTAGCGGCCACATCGCCTCTGAACAGCTGTTGCCGCTAAGCCTGGACGGGGACGAGGGAATCTCTCGATCTTACCGTTACACGCTGACTTGCCTGTCTCCAGACGGCAATCTCGAGCTGAAGACACTGCTAGGCCAACCTGCTCGCCTTGGCATCAAGGACGCCGATAGCGACGAGACCATCCGTTGTGGTGTCGTCAGCCAGGCCAGGCTGGCGGGATCGGATGGCGGCTTTGCAAAGTATGAGCTGACCATTGAGCCGCCGTTCGCGCTGCTACGCCATCGCAAAACCTCCCGTGTATTCCAGGACTTGTCGGTCCCAGATATCGTCAAGCAAATCATCGAAGAACATCAGGCTGCCAATCCAGCTTTTGCGCGGGTACAGACGCTGGATATCCAGGTCAAACCCGCCCAGCCCCGCAGCTATACGTTGCAGTACCGCGAGAGCGATTTCGATTTCATCGTCAGGCTGCTCCACGAGGAAGGCTACGCCTGGCGCTTCCTCCATTTGGATGATGACGGTCCGCAAGTCGAACTGGCCATTTTCGACGATGCCCACAGTCTGCCGGGCTCCAAGTTGGAACGGGTACGTTTCCACCGCAGCGATGCGACGGAAGAAGAGGATGGCCTAACCGGTTGGGAAGCCGCGCGCCAGATCGTGCCCGGAGGCACTGCGCTGGCCAGCTACGACTACAAACCGGTCTACGCCCTGCAGAGCGGCGACCAAAGCCGTATCGATCAAGGACAAGCCGGCCAGTCTTTGCAAAGCAGCCTGACGCACTACGACGCGCCAGGGCTGTATTACGCTGGCGATGAGGAGCAACTGGGCCAATACGCCGCACTACGGCAGCAGGCCAATGACCTTCAAGCGAAGTCTTTCAGCGGCACGGGTTCGGTGCGTGGTCTGTTGCCAGGTGAGTGGTTTCGTCTGGACGAACATCCTGCACACGATAGCGATGCACCCGCAAGCCGCGAATTTGTCGTCACCGGACAAACCTTCCAGGCCCGCAACAACCTGCCGACCGACTTGGCGCAGCATATCGGCGTGGAGCAGGATGCCGCTCCGTTCACTACCTCGATCCAGGCACAACGCCGCGGCATCCCGCTGACCCCGGCCTATGCCGGCACCACGCATGCCAAGCCGACTAGCCAGGGTAGCCAAACCGCAACCGTGGTGGGGCCAGCCGGCGAAGAAGTGCATACCGACGAGCAAGGCCGTGTCAAAGTGCAGTTCCACTGGCAGAGGCCGGAGGAACACCCAACCATCGGCGCGGGGATGGATGACAAGTCTTCCTGCTGGCTGCGCGTGGCGATGCCTTCTGCCGGCGCGGCCTGGGGCCACCAGTTCATCCCGCGTATCGGCCAGGAGGTGCTGGTCAACTTCATCGAGGGCGACATCGACCGCCCCTTGATCACCGGCGTGCTGTACAACGGCAGCCATCCGCCACCGGACTTCAGCGGTGCCGGCAGCCTACCGGCCAACAAGACGCTATCCGGTATCAAATCCAAGGAACATCAAGGCGGTGCTTACAACGAGCTGCTGTTCGACGACACGCCGGGCGAAGTCCGCGCCAAGCTATCGAGCGAGCCGGGCAAGACCCAGCTCAACCAAGGGTTCCTGACTCACCCCAGAAGCAACGGCAAGGCCCAGCCGCGCGGGCAAGGCTTCGAGCTGCGTACCGATGACCATGGCGCCATTCGCGCCGCTCACGGCCTGTTGCTGACCACCGAAGCGCAGAACGGCGCATCCGGCAAACAGCTGGCGCGCGAGCACGCGCAAAGCCAGCTGCAGTCAGCCGTCGCGCTAAGCCAGGCGCTGGCGGAAACTGCTACTGAGCAACTAGCTGACTCCATGGAAACTGGCCCGAATGCTATTGGCGACGATACAGTCAAGGACGGCAAAAAGGACAAGGGGCATCTGCATCACCAGCTGGATGCGCTGGCAGCTTGGGAAGCTGGCACTAACACCGACAAAAATGGCAAAACGGCCAAAGAGCAAGAGGGCCAACAGCCATTGCTGATCCTATCCGGCCCGGCAGGCATCGCCAGCCTGACCGAGCAGAGCCAAACGCTCATTGCCGAACAGAACCTCAATTTGGTTGCTCAACGCGATGCCAACCATACGACTGGCCGACGCTGGATTCACAACGTCGGTAAGAGCATCAGCCTGTTTGTGGCCGGAGTACAAGACAAAATCTCCATGAAGCTGATCGCTGCCAAGGGCAAGATACAGATCCAGGCGCAGAGTGACGCCATGGAGATCACGGCGGATAAGGACGTGACCATCACCTCTTGCAAGGAACGCATTGAGGTCAACGCCAAGCAGGAGATCCTGCTTACTGCAGGTGGAGCCTATTTCCGCATCGCCGGAGGCAATATTGAAGTCCATGCTCCTGGCACTGTCAGCCTTAAAGGCGTTGAACATAATTTCAGCGGTCCTGCACAAATGCCCCCCAAACTGCCACAATTCCCCAATCAAATTTGTAAAGAATGTGTGCTCAAGGCAAAAAATGCTGGCAGCCCATTCGCTTCAAAAACATGAACCCCATAATTGATTTTTATCAGGACGACATTGAAGAGGCATTGGACTCCATCATGCCTACGGATCTGCTTTGCTATGCCCTTCTTGATCATAGCTTCATCCCAGATAAGTCACTAACCAGCCAACTCAATGGGCTGCTACACTGGCGCTCACTGTATGAAGAAGCCGGTGGCGATGCCGACATATCACCGCTTCTATGCGGTATGGAATCTAAAAGCACCGATCAATGGCGACAACAGATATCCACCTTGTTGGAAATCAGCAAAGGCCAACCCATGTTGAGCCTGTGGCATTCTTCGCTAGATTTTGAATCGATATATCAGCACTTCGTCAGCTACACCGACGTAAAGCTTCTTCCGGAAAAACTGATCTACCTACTGAGATATGCCGACACCCGTACCCTGCCATCACTGCTCAGCGCTTTGAATGAAAAACAGCATAGTCAATTTATGGGGCCCTTCGAGCAACTGACGTATTTTGATCGAGCTGGCAACATCAGCGCAGTTTCAAACATACCGACAAATCAAACCAATCGGAAAGCATTGGCACTGGATGCAGACCAATTTTCCCAGATGTGGAATGACAGCATACCGGACCAGATCATCTCCCAACTGAACATGCCGGACGGACACTCATGGCATATGATCAGCCCTTCTGAGCAATATGAGCAGCTGCTTCAATTATGCCGACAAGCGGAACAAGAAGGTTTAGTAGAGCCAATGGAAAAAGAGATTTTTTGCAAACAGGCACTCTGGGAGAAAGTTCCCATCTCAAATCGTTAAGATGGAATAATCAAAAGGATTAACATGGATGCAGTCTTCGTTATTGCTCTTATGTTACTAATACAGTTTTTTGTTGTTGGCATTGCATCTCTAAAGAAACAGAGCCGCACGCTTTCCAAGATTGTAAAATACAGCGCTTACCCAGCAATATTATGCCTCGCGGCAGCCATAGTTATTTTCATCGTAGGGATAAGCTCAGGCAGCACTTCACTAGCTAACATTTACATTCCAATATATCTAGTCTTTTTGGCTGGAGCTAGTTTGGCTGTAAGTTTCCTTCTGCTTATATTGGTAAAAATCATTATAATCACATACGAATCAATTAAACAGAAAAATAAAAGGAAGCAGATATAATTCTCTAATAGAGGCAACACTCCATTTCCATAGTCAATAAAATTATACTGCTCTATCTATCCAACACGATATTGCTTAGGGTTTGCGGGCCAGCCAGCCCTCGGAAATATAAAATTAAGCAATCAGAAATAGATATCGACATTTAGTATAAAATTCAAGGTAGAACAATGTATTAAAAATCTTTAATTCAACTACCAAGAATGAAATACTCACACGCTTTGCGAAAAGAAAATAACACCCCTGCAGGTCGGAAAAAATTAAACACGGCCTCACCAATGGAATATACGATATGAAACTCATCAGGAAGATTGTGTGTTTTCTATTAGGAGCCTTTCTTTTAGCAGGGTGCGACCAGGATAATACACTCTCAATGTCGCCAGAAAAATCAGACAAGTTAACGGTATCTACTGATGCGGTCAACTACATGCATGACTGGGCTGTGGACTACACCTTGACTGATATTAAAAGCAATCAAGCCATCGGTGGCGGCATTGTAGATGTTTTAGAAGGGCCAGGTATTAAAGGCTGCTGCGTAAGCTTACCTATAAAATGGCAGCCAGGCATTCAGCTTAAAGTAGAGTGGAAAAAATCTAATAAAAATCAGACGGACCCTATTAGCCGAGTCAAAATTATAGAGGTGCCGAAATATAAGCAGCCTGGCGATATTTATGTTCTATTCTATCCTCGCGATGAGGTTGAAATTGCAGTCTCCCGTATTGAGCCTGGACATCCTGGCTGGACAGGAAAAGAAAAGAACACCCCCTATCAAGCATGCATAGCCAAATACTCGAAAAATGAATGCAATAACAATCTACCAAAGTATCGCTCAGGATCTTGGGAAGAATCAGCCCGAATGATGAGGAGAGCATGCACCGAATCGGCAATAAGCTCATCTTCCAACCCAGAAGAAAATGGAAAGGGCTGCAAAGAATGGCAGGCCGAATGTAAAGCAAAATGGAATATTGATAAAAAAATGTGCGATCTAGACTATAAGGAATAAAAATGGCCGCTCGCTTTTCTGAAAAATGCAGACAATCACATTTAAGTCTTGAATATATAGAAGCTGCCAGTCGCGTCAAAAATTTAAACATACCTAGCTGCTTGAAATGCGAAGAAGACATATTCATCGGCTTCTTCTTCGATGGCACAAATAATAACAAATATAGGGATAAACCCCACTTCTCGCATAGCAATGTTGCAAGGCTCTACGAAGTATATACCGGCAGACCCACCATGCCGCAATTGCAACTCGGAAGCCAAGGTGCACCTACTCCGGACATGCCGCCATCGTGGCGAGCAGATGTTGCAGCAGACGCGCAACAATATTACAGAAAGACTTATATTCCAGGCGTAGGTACGCCATTCGTCGAGTTGGGAGATAGTGGCAAGGGCGTGGATGCTACATTTGGCCTCGCCATGGCCAAACATGGCGAAGTCAGATTGGACTGGGCGTTATTGCAAGTTGGCAACCAGATTGCAGCGGCATTAACGGGAAATCCATTGTCTCCTCCGTTGGCTGACGATGCCAAAGCAGCGAGCAAGCTACAATTAGGTAAAGATGATGAGCGGGAAGATGCTCGCACAAAGTTACACGTTCAACGTGAAGCGACGTTGAAGAAGTCGATTGCAAGCCGCTTGAAGAATAAGCCAACTCCTAGGAAAGTCAGGTTGTCTGTTTTTGGATTTTCTCGTGGCGCGGCTGAGGCGAGGGTATTCTGCAACTGGGTATTAAAATATTTAGGCAGCAGCTATGCCGGACTGCCATTAGTTATAGATTTTCTTGGCATTTTCGATACGGTAGCATCGGTTGGCATTGCTCACTCGGTACCGACTCAAGATGGGCATTATGCTTGGGCTACGCCTGACAATTTGGCCATTCATCCGGCTATTAAACGCTGTGTTCATTTGGTTTCTGCGCATGAGGTTCGTGGGTCTTTCCCCTTGGATTCCGCGCCAGGAAGTAATGTAAAGGAAGTAGTTTACCCTGGTGTCCACTCGGATGTAGGTGGCGGCTATACGCCGAATGACCAAGGTCGCTCCATTGGGGCGGGGGCTGTTGGTGACGCCAAGAAACTATCGCAGATTTCACTAGCGCAAATGTATCGGGAGGCTCTTATAGCTGGCGTACCATTACTTGATGAGGGCGATTTTAAAGAAGCTCACAAGAGCATGTTCAAAATAGATCCTTCCACCATTAATGCATTCAATGCCTATATTGAAACTACGCGCAATGGTAGCGGGCAGCCGGATAAGAAATTATGGTTGACAGAAACGCAGCCCTTGGAACCGGTGCAAGCCATAGTTAGACGTCACTATGGCATTTTCCTCCGTTGGCGAAAGAGCATGCTGGGTAAAGTGCACTTACTTCCAGGCTTAAAGCAGTCCGCTGACCCAGTGGAAAAGAAAACTCAGGATATACACGACTTCCAACTTACGGATCAAGAACTCAGCGAAGAATTAAAACTATTGGATGGCTCTGGTATTAGTCTGAAAAATATCACCGCCTTCCTTGGAAAAAGCTCGGACTGGAAAGATGGTGTCTCTAAGGCTTGGCATGATCCGACCCCTGTGAAACCAGCAGAGGAAATTTTGTTCGAGACATTGGTTCATGATTCTCGCGCTTGGTTCAAGCCATTTGGCGACGACGACAGCATCGACAGCTTACGGAAGTATCAACCTGAACGTATTAAAGAACTGGAAAACCGACTCAATCGTTTAGCTGCAGAGAAAAAATATCTAAACAACAATAGCTCCGCTCAACTCTCGTATCCTCCTGTTGGTGTGAGACAACAGGCAATAGAACGAGAAACTCAAGAAATACAGAAGCGTCTTGATGATTTAAAACAAAAGAAAAGTTACGCTATCGCCGATGGCGGACATGAACCATATTACATGTGGGGCTATCTGCGCTGGCGCAAGATTTACGCAGGGGATCACCCACTTGTCAAGGTTCAAAGAGTAAGACAAAAAATAAAGAAACTTGTCTCATCAGTAGAAAGCAGCATTGGCCTTTAAAATTCATCATGCACTCTAAAGATATAAAAGATATTTTCAAATGCAATCTAAAAGCTATTACATAAAAGCATCAGCAATTACGTTCTTTATCGCATTGCTGCTTTCATACTCTTCGTACCTTTTGCCAAATCTGGATTACTCATGCGGCGATGGATCCTGCATGGCAAATGGAATGATGTATCGATACGTCGCCTATGCCATTACTATATTAAGTTTTTACGCTTCTTTTGTTCTCATCTTTCGAGCATTGATAGATAAGATATGGAAGTGCATAGTATTGGGCGCTATTTTTATGGTTTTGGTCAATCCTCATGGCTTTGCAACCATCATTCCTCATAGTTTCTGGTAAGCAACACAGGCTGAGACCATTTGGAAAAAGTGAACCGCTTTTGGTCTAGTGGATGAAAGTGGACTGTCCCCGCTGCAATAGATAACAGCGGTGTCGCTCCACTTCCTCCATACAAATTTTCAAGACCAATGGCAGTGCCTGTCTATCTTCCGAATACATTAACACTCACCACAACTTGCCTAGCTCTGTCATCGAGGCAGCCATTCCGAATAACATCATCAGGAACACTGGCATAAATAATGAAATTATCCGATATAGCAAAATTACCCATTCTAATAAAATCAAACCTTATCCAACAATGCCGAAATTGCCATATCTAAATTTGAGCTACCACTATCAACTTTCCAAGCCTGCAATCTAGTTAATGTTTCGCTTCTAATCTCGAGAGTAACCAACTTTCGCCGTGCTCTTGACCGCCTCTGTCTGAGTGCTGCCATGACTGCATTACGCTGCTCCACAGACAAACTCGAATTCACTGTTCGATTGATATAAGCCAACCAACTAGGCATACCATCATAAGGCTCTGGTATTGCCTCATAATGCGGGTCTGCGACAACAAAATGCGCCGCTCTCCGCAAGCTACTCGCAATATGCACTCTAGCAAACAATTGCTGCCCCTCCAGTCCCTCCAACTTGGAAGCCGCCAAAGTTGCCAACAGAGCCGCATCACTTGGCGTCGTAGCCACCTCACGAATCGTAACAGCGTTACGGTTATTAACCCTAAACTTTTTCATTTAAAATCAACCCACTACAAAGAAAACCAGCCCAAACTTGACGCTCTTCCACTCCGCAATTACCATGTAATGAACACCGCCATAGTTGCGCCTAATTAAATCAGCCCAAGATTTCCTCTTGGGCTTTTGTTTTACCGCACTTCATCGACCGCGCATACCGTACTATTAACAACGATGCCCGGGTTATGGCCAAATTCAGCTACGTTTGAAACAATGACGTCCACAAAGCCCGAAGCTAATCTTTCGGGCTTTTTTGCGTTCATTCAAGCCAAGAAAACATAACAGCGTCACGATAAAATGTCACCAATTCTTCATTTAAAATCAATCGCTTGAAATCAAAACTGCATGTGTATTGCTTATAAGCAGTGATACACTTACGCTTAGATTGCAGTTACCACAATTGCGCCCATAAAGCCCGAAGCTAACCCTTCGGGCTTTTTTCATTTGCTCGAATGTTTGCGCCGTTATGGGCATGGACATGCTTAGACAGTTATGGCCCAAGGCTTCCACTTGGGCCTTTTTGCATTCTGGCCTTGCCAGTCTCACAAGCCCGCCTTTCGCGGGCTTTTTTCGTTTGGAGGATATTCTCGTGTCAATTTCCCTTTCCGATAGCAAAGACCGCCTTTTGAGTCGGCCCGAGGCCGCCGCTTGGCTGGGGCTATCGCCGTACACACTCAATGAATGGGCCAGCACCGGCCGCTATGGTCTGCGCTACTACCGCATCGGCCGGAAATGCATGTATCGCCTTTCCGATATTCAAGCTTTCATCGCGTCTAGAGCTGTTCACCCGCTGTAATCCACACTCAATAAAGGACACAATCATGATCAATTCGAACACCTCTTACATGCTCCGCTTGCCCGATGTCATGAAAGTAACGGGCTTGAGCCGCAGCAGCCTGTATGCCTTGATCAAACAAGGGCAATTCCCACGTCAAATCCAGCTAGGACCGCGTGCCGTGGCTTGGCTGTCCTCTGACGTAGACAGCTGGCTGGAAGAGCGAATAAATGCCGCCCGCGACATGAAAACCGCGTGATAAGGAAATAGCCGGATGAAATATGATCTTCCACCCGATTTGCCATATCCCCCTCCCCCAGACAAGCCCGCGCAAGCGGGCTTTGTCGTTTCTGCCCCCCGCATAACAGCGCATTGGGCAACTGAATTTCTCTACGCGAGATATCGCCAGTATTCAAGAGAAGGTAATGCCCTCCAGATGCGGCGGATGGAGCGCTGCATGCTTGACCGAAACATTTCCATTCCAGAGCTATAAGACATGACAAACCACAAAACAAAAAAGCCTCGTTCGGGAACACGTAAGGCCGTTGCATTCGGGTCTTTTGTCGAATTGCGCCAGCACTTTCCCCCTGCCCAGCAGGATGGACCGCGACGCGCGGCTAAGCGCCAAAACTACCAACAAAACGCCCGCGCCTTTGCCAGCAACACGCAGCTTTGTGCCGCTTGCGGCCAATGGCGGCAAGGCTCGCAAACATTGGCCCTGCCCTTGTTTGGTCAGGTGTTCCATGCATCGGTTTGCCCGATTTGCTATGAGAGCGTACGCAGCAGCGGCCCATACCGGGCCAGCGTGGCGCACAACATCGCCCAACGACAACACCATGAGGCTTGCCATGCGTAAATCCTTGCCATCCGCCCTGCGGCTGGACCGGCTGCGCTACCACCCGCGCGTGATTACCTTGGTGTTGATCCTGACTTGCATCCCCGCCTGCGCGCGAGTGAATACCGCCCCGGCCATGCATCACGCCTCAATGGCCGCTAAAGCGCCAAGCCTGCCGCACGCCTCCTAAGGAACACCAAATGAATCGCTCTATCACCCTCCCCTGCAACGGGCGGGAGGCCACCGGCTTGTCGTATTTCTCGTACTCGCTCACCCAACACGCCAAGGAAACCGTATGAAGTTGCTGCCATTTGAACTGGTCAAAGCCGCCGCCCTGGCCGCCCTGCCCCGCGTGCTGGATTGGGCCGGGGTGCACTGGAAACAGGTGCATCACGAAATCCAGATGATCAACCCGACTCGCAGCAATGACGATGGCTATGGCTCGTTCTCGATCAATGCCAATACGGGCGTGTGGGCGGACTTCGCCAGCGGCGACAAGGGAGGCGACGTGATTGCCCTGGTGGCTTACTTGAAGTCCTACGGCCAGGGCGAAGCCTGCAAGGACTTGGCCCGTTTGCTGGGCATCGTGAACGGCGAAGCGTCTGCCGCTGTCGCGCCTATGCCGCTGCCGGCTGCGCTTCCCACCGCCGAGGCGGTATTGCCGATCCCGGCCGCGCTGATGGGCAAGATGCCGCGCAGCAAGCCGCATCATCCCGGCAGACCGGTGCAATTCTGGCGCTATAACGATGCCGCCGGGCAACCCCTGGTGTTCGTGGTGCGTCTGGAACCAGGCCAGAATGGCCGCAGCAAGGACTATTTCCCGCTCTCCGTCTGGAAAGACGCGGACAATGGCAAGACTGCCTGGCGCTGGAAGAACCTGAACGCGCCGCGCCCACTGTATGGCCTGGATCGTCTGGCCGCCCGGCCGGATGCTCCGGTGGTGATCTGCGAAGGCGAGAAGGCCGCCGATGCCGCCGCGCAGTTGCTGCCAAACCATGTCTCCGTGTGTTGGATGAATGGCGCGGAAGCCGTCAACAAGGCCGACTTTCGACCATTGGCCGGCCGTCATTGCCTGATCTGGCGCGACTACGACGCACCGGGCTGGGAAGCGGCGACCGCCGTCGCGGCACAATTGGCCACAGTCGGCGCGGCCTCTGTCAGCCATGTCCCTGTCGAACGATTCGAAACCTACCGCCCCAGCGATGCGAGCCAAGCCCCTGCCTTGCTGGATGGGGGCCAATGGGACAGCGGCGATGACGCCGCCGACGCCCTGGCGCGGGGCTGGACAGCGGCCCATCTGCATCTGTTGCTGGAAGGTGCACCGGAAGCAGAAGCCGCCACACCTACGGTCAGCGCATCCCCGCGCCCGGCCCCGTCCGCCCTGGGCAATCCCTTCAAGGTATCGGAACGCGGCGTCTACTTCCAGACCGAGGACATGGACACGCCGCTATGGATTTGCAGCAAGCTGGACATCCTGGCGCGCACTCGCGACAAGAACGCCGGCAGCTGGGGCTTGTTGGTACGTTTTACTGATCCGGACGGCAACATCAAGGAATGGAACATCCCGTCCGAACAGCTGGCGTCCAGCGAAGGGGCGGAAGTGATCAAAGGCTTGCTGTCGCGCGGCCTGCTGCTGGGCGCGGGCCCAAAGGCCCGGCAAAGACTGCTGGAATATCTGGCCCGCTACGATGGCAACGAACGCGCCACCATCGTGCCGCGCCTGGGCTGGCATGATGCCGCGTTCTTGCTGCCGGATATCCAACTTGGCCAAAACGATGAGCGTCTGATCTTCGAAGCGGCACAGAAACAACGCGAAGCCATGCAATGCATCGGCAGCCTGGCAGGCTGGCAAAACGAGGTGGCACGCTACTGCATCGGCAACAGCCGGCTGGCCTTCTCAGTGGCCAGCGCTTTCGCCGGGCCGCTGCTGGGCGTCCTGGGCAGCGAGTCTGGCGGCTTCCACTTCTACGGCGACAGCTCGCAAGGCAAGACCACGCTGTTGCAGGCCGCCGCCAGCGTATTCGGCGGGCCGGGCTATCTGCAAACCTGGCGCGCCACCGATAACGCACTAGAGGCCATCGCGGCCGCGTATTCGGATTGCCTGCTGACGCTGGATGAAATCCATCAGTGCGACTCCCGCATCATCGGCGAAGCGGTCTATATGCTGGGCAATGGGCGCGGCAAGAGCCGGGCCAATGACAAGGGCGGCAGCCGGGGAGCCGTGGCGGAATGGCGCGTGCTGTTCTTATCGTCTGGCGAGAAGACGCTAGCCGCCCACATGGCCGAGGCCAAGCAGCAGATGAAGGCCGGTATGGAAATCCGCATGTTGGCGATTCAAGCCGACGCCGGCCAGGGCTTCGGTTTGTTCGACACCCTGCATGACAAGGACAGCGGCCAAGCCCTATCCGACCACATCAAGGCATCGGTGATCCAGCAGCACGGCAGCGCCGCGCGCGCCTATCTGGAACGGCTGGTGCAAGAAAAAGATGGCTTGGCCGGGCTGATCCGCCAGCAGCTGGCGCGCTTTGACAGCGAAGTTTTGCCCGGCGAGGCCCACGGCCAAGCGCACCGCGCCGCCGCCCGCTTCGCCCTAGTAGGCATTGCCGGCGAGCTGGCCAGCGCCTGGGGCGTGACTGGCTGGCCCAAGGGGACCGCATGGCAAGCCGCCAAGACATGCTTTGCCGATTGGCTGAAGATGCGCGGCACGTCAGGCAACCGCGAGGATGAGGACATCTTGGCCAAGGTGCGCCTGTTCTTCGAACAGCACGGCGAAGCACGCTTCACCCGGCTGTCCAATGAAAGCATTCTTCACGAACACGATGGCCACGCGCCGGACCCGGACGACCACGCGCCCAAGACCATCAGCCGTTGCGGCTACCGGCTCAAGGACAAGCTATCCGGCCTGATCAAGTATTACGTGCTGCCGGAAAGCTTCCGTTCCGAAGTATGCGCCGGGATGGATGTGAACCGGGCGTGCAAGCTGCTGACCGCGCGCGGCGCGCTGGAAACCACCAAGGGCGCGGGCAATATGCTGCAAGTCCGCACCACACCGGAAGCGAAATACAGCAAGAGCGGCCGGGCCAAGGTGTATTGCGTCACATCCGCCCTGTTCGCAGACAACGCGAAGGAGTTCGACGATGCCGCCTGATCTGGCTGAGTGGTTTGCCGAATTGCCACAGGACCAGTCCGAAACCACGCCATCACCCGATGGCAGCGCAGCGGCTTCCGAACTAGCCGGGGCGCTGCTCCCGGCGACAGAGGGCTTGCCCTTGCTCTGTCGCGGTTGCCAGGCCTGCGATGGCCAGCACTGCGGCGCATATCAGCGACCCGCAAGCTTTGACTTGGCCGGATACTGCCAATGCTTCAAGCGCCGGATCGGGGTAGCGCTAGGGAAGGTTTGGCTATGGCGCATTGATCTTAACGACCATGGCCGCGTTTGGCATATGGCCATGCCACCGAAAGATGCCCAACAAATAGCCACGTGGGCGTGGGAAGCCTATGAAGACCAGGTGCGGCGCATTCAGCCGCTACCGGGTTTTGACTTCCTACCTTGCAAACAATCACGTTGAATCACAACAGTAATAAAGATGCCACTTAGACATCCCTTATGTATTGCAGCCTCAGCATTTCCCTGCAAGTTGCCAGTAAAGCCGCCCCACCCTGATTGCATTCAGCTTGTCACTAGTGACAATTGGCTTTTGTCACCATGCAATAAATTGAAATATCCTTTTAAATCAATGATGTCACTACGTCACCATCGTCACTATCTCTTTTAAGCAGGGTAGGAAAACCACCGTAAGGGAGGGTAAATGCTCTCAGTCGCGGCATGAACTGTGGCAAGCTGTTTATTTTGGCCGGGCCCCTAACAATAAGGAGAAGACATGGGTAGTCAAACCTACGACACCTAACTAGCGACAGCTATCAAGAGTTAGTGAAACGATGGTGGGTAGGGGGGTGAAATCCTTCAGGAATAGCATCAAGGCAAAACCGCGTGCCTAACCCCACATTTGGCCAAGCTGAAAATTCATAGGGGGGGGTCTAAATCGGGCCATCATGCGGCAATCGACATACCAGATGACAAAAAAGCTTCCTACCCTTAAAAAAGCCATCGTCAAGCCGACAGTAGGGCCGTGCTTAACCAAATTTCGGCTATAGGGAGGGGGACGAAAAGTCCATTCTCCGATCTACAAGACCGAGTGTCTAACTACAGATTTTTATGGAGAGAGATTTTCAAGGAGGGGGGGGTTAAGCAGGAGGGACGATAGGAGAGCTTGCAGACAGGAAAACGACAAAAAAGGTCATACTACCTCATTGACTCCCGCCCTCCCCCTTCAGAGCGGTGCTAGCTGGCGAAAACAAACGCTTTGCTCGAAAAGCACCCATGCAAGCCCGCCGCAAAGCTCAGTGCCATCGTTTCGTGTACCATTTTGTGTACCATTAGCTTTTTCACGCAGACTAGAATCCTTTATCCATGCGGCTTTTACGCAACACTTCGATAGAGACTCTGGGCACCACAAGACATCAAGCGAAGCAAACAACCGCACGGCTCAAGCCCTGCGGTTTTTTGTTGTTCATTTCGGGCCGGAGCCGCCTTCCCCAATCGGGGAGAAAGGTTGGCTTCGCCATCGGCATCCAAGATGCCCTCTTCCCCTGCCTGCCTCGATGAGGCTACTCCTATCTGCTCGCGCTCCCCATTCCACAAGTGCTTGTGGAGACTGACGTTCGCTAACGGTCTCTGTGCTTGGAAGTTTTCGCGGTAAACGTTGGGCTTCGCGTTACTCAGTCCAACTTACGGCCCTGAATATCTGAAAGAACGCATAGAAATGATGTAATAGTATGCAAAATCCCTAGGCTTGCATAAAGGAAAATAACATCTATGACTAATAAATAGAGAGCTATGGCAATATGAAAGAGAGGGAAAGGTGGTATCTAATATCTTTTATGCTGCCCTTGGAGGAGCAGCAGGAGGTTTAGTAACATTCCTTCTCGGCCTATTAAATGAGCACTACAAAAATAATAATTATATTGTTAAGGCAATGTGCGAAATAGCCGGGGGATTCATCACAGCACTTGCCCTCAATTCAACAATTGAAGTTTTTTCCCACTTCCTATCAGACAGATTATTTTTATCCGGATTTCTCATAGGAATCTCATGGGCATCTATCATCCAAGCCATTCGTAATTTTGTCACACGACATGTAAAGAATACCTTGGAGTCTTCAAAATGACTATCCCACCGTACATTCTAAAACTCCTTCACTGGATTGGCTTAACAAACTTATCTCGAGAAGAGATCGCCACCTATGAATCCATACGTGAAGCTGATACAAACAGGCAAGGATCATCAAAAAATAAAACACCTGACTTCGATCATAAAAAAAACATCGCACTACATGGTCTGCAAGAACAAGTTCAATCAATAAAAGCACAACTCAAAAAAAGCATACCGTCTAAATCGGTAGATTATATGGAAGTAACAGCATCGATATCGGCAGCTACTGATCAAATCAACTTACTCGCACTAAATGCCGCTATTGAAGCTGCCAGATCAGGGGAAAATAGACATGGATTTTCAGTTGTAGCAGAAGAGGTTAGGCGGCTGGCAGATCGAACCACCCAGGCAACAAGTGAGATAAAACTCTTAGAGTCTCAGCTGCAAATAAGCACTATGCACCCACCAGCAGCTGCTGAGGCAAGTCATGAGACAAAAGCAATAATATCGGAAATATCAAACGATTTAGGAAATTTAATAGAAAGCTTAACAAGCTACACCAAAGCACACGTAGCAGAACATGACCAATTAGATAACGCCAAACTTAGCGCATTGCTTACGATGTTCAATCAAGTGATAGAAGATAGCGCACAAACAGCAAACTCAATTAACGAAGTTAGCAACCTTTCCTCACATCATTTAAAATAGATAGCCCAATGCGAAGTCTAACGTCCACCGCGTCATTAAAGGCCTTGTGTCCGCTTCGCGGACAAATATTTAGGTGCCGGTTCCGCCCGGCTGGACGGGTCCATTTCTTTTGCTTCGCCAAAAGAAATGGACGAAAGAAAAGGCGACCCAACAGCGCTGCGAAACCCCGCCTCCAAAGCTATTTTCAAGGAGCCGCCGGAACTAGCCGCGCGCTAGCGTCGCGCGGCGTCGAACAACCGGCGTCTTAAAACCTTGAAAATAGCTTCGGAGTCGGCTTGCGCTGATGGGGCAAGGATGAGTCGGTTCGGTTCAGCAGCCTAGTAAACACCCCTCAAGGAATACCCTGGCACTGCTCATTGTTCATTGCTCACAAAGTGCAAGCACATTTGCGACGCGCCCCAGTCCCTTCAAGCCTGCCGACGGGTGGCAGGCCCGAGGTTTTAAGCGGCTGCCTGTTTGAGTCCCGCGACGGTAGCGCGGGACGAGTTCAGCCGCGCCTCGGGCCTGACGGGCCCCGGCGGGAAGCCGCAGGCCAGGCTTGCAGGGTGGCCTTTAGGGGTGGAGGGGATATTTGGCCACGCAAATATCCCCTCCCTGGCGCCGGGCAGCCCCGGCAATCCAAATCATCATCCGCGCAGCGGATTCATAAGAAGTGCCTAACAACACGCTGACACATCAGCCTGTTGCTACTTGTTAGCTTTCTCCAGCAGCCCGCCAAACATCTCCGGGTCCACCAAGTCTCTCAACGCCACGCCCAAGGCGTCGGCCAATGCGCCCATATTGTCGATGGAGACATTGCGCTCGCCCCGTTCGATCTCCGAAACGTAGGTTCGGCTCATCCCCGCCTGCAAGGCCAATGCCTCTTGCGACACGTCGTTCAGCCGTCTGGCGATCCGCAGGTTGCGGGCGAAAACCGCGCGGGCGGTCAGAGGTTTCGTTGTGTTTTCCATACCCCGATAGCATCAGCGCTTGCTTGTGCTGATACCACACGGTATGATTTGCAAAATGATAACTATAAGTGACTTTTTGATTGTTATTGATATCTTCATGACACTCATTATGTGCTATGTGCTGCTGTAGCAGCCACACATGGAGGCGCTTATGCAGAAGACTCCCGTTTCGTGATTCATAAACGTCTTGCCGCTATCGCTCTGCCTTGACCACGTCCAGAGCCTTGTCCGCCAGCCACGACAACGCTCAATGAAAAGAGGGTTTTGCCATGCCTAGCATCACCCGCAGTTCGTCGCATCTCGCGCTTTCCCTGAAGAACCATCACCCCGCCCGCAGCCGCTGGCTGCTGAACAACAACGCCCCCACTCATCCACCCAGTCTATTGGCCATGACCCGGCTGCACGAAGCCTTTGCCGCCTTGCAAGAGCAGTTGGCCGGCAAGGATCAGGCACCTGCCGCGCGCGTGGCGCATTTGTGCCACGACATCGAGCAGGCGGTGGTAGAGTCCATCTGCCACCTGTCCCACGGCCAGTTGGGTTTGCAATCCGTGATCGATCTTCTGGCTTGCCTGGGCGACGACGTGCGCCTGCCGTCCAGCCGCATCAAGGAATTGCTGGCGCCGCTGGATAAACGGATGAACCAGTCCCTAGCCCTGCTTACCCGCGTGCTGTAAGCCCTGCCCCGTAAAAGCCAACAGCCAGCCGCTTCACTGCGACTGGCTGTTTTGGTCTCTTCGATCTGCCGGGCGGTGCCATGTCCGGCTGACAGGTAGCTGCATCGGCAGATTTCTGGCCGGGTATTGCACCCTACTTTCTACATTTACGACACGCCTGCCGCCCCGCCGCCAATGGCCCGTCAGCCTGTTTACCGTCATAATCCGCCGTTCCAAATCAAGCGACGCCGCCATGAAACCACTCATCGCCACCTTCCTGCTGCTGTGCTGCGGCTTCGTCCAGGCTCAGGACTTTCCGGCCGGGGCATACGGCCACGAATACACAGCGCAAACTGGCGAACCCGTCTGGAACCTGCGCCAGGATGGCGCTGGACTAGAGTTGAGCGGCAATGACGGAGCCCCGCCCGTATCGCTGCGCAACTTATCGGCAGAGGAACGGGCCGTTTTCTGGCAAAGGATGGGATGGCCGGCGGCGGGCAGCGCGGCGGCGCAATGCGCCGGCAATGGCGACGATCTGTTTTGCCAGGTGCCCAAGCGCGTTCGCGCCGACATTCCCTGGCTGCAAGACAATGTGTCGGACTTTTTCTATTACAGCGAGATGGCCGGCGTGATGGAAATCAGCCGGCTGCCGCCGCGCTGATTTCCCGCCGCCCCCTTGTTTCCGCTCCGCATCAACGCCCCATCTTGCGCAGCTCCGCCGCCCGCGCTTCGAACTGGGCGAAGCGCTGCTCCAGCCGCTGTTTCTGCCGCGCCTTGTCCGCCGAGCTGAGGAAGGAATAGCGGATGCTGTTGTAGACCGTGCGCTTCAACTCGTCGTACGAGGGCTGGTAGCGGTTGACGTAAAGCAGGTATTCATTGCTGATGTCGCTGCGCGACACGCCTTCGTCGTCGGTGGAGATCACAAACGGCACGCCGTACTTGCGGTACAGCAGGATGGGATGCGCGGCGCCTTGCACGCCCAGGATGAACTGGTTGCTGGTGAGGTTGATTTCCACCGCCACGTCGCGGCGGCGCATTTCGTTCAGCAGGCTGTCCGGCCGGCGTTCATGGCCGACGTCGATGCCGTGGCCTATCCGCTGCGCGCCGGCCAGCTCCACCGCCAGCCGGATGTGGTCGCGCAGGCCTTCCGGCGGCACCATGCCCAGCACCAGCTCGCCGGCATGCAGCGCCAGCTTCACGTCGGGAAAGCGCTGTTTGAGGAAATGGATCATGCGCATGTGCAGCGCGTAATCGCGCATCGCCACGATGCCGTTTTCCGGCCCGACAATGTTCAGCCCCACCACCAGCGGGTTGTCGCGCGCGGCGGCGAAGCCGGCGTACAGGCCGGCGAAGGTGACGGACGGCTTGTTGTTGCGCGAGACATAGGTCTGGAAACGCAGCGTGAAGTCGTCGTCGTCCATGCCCTGGGCGAAGCCTGCCAAGTCCTGGCGGTAGCGCTGCACTTGCTCGGCGGTGGAGGCGTCCGCCGCCAGCGCCGCTGCGGCCTGGCCCAGCGCCTGTTCGATGGCGGCTGGGGCGGCGTCCGGCGCCAGGCTGTCCAGATTGGCGGCCAGCGCGCTGTTGCCGGACGGCGCGCCGCGCAGCATGGTTTCCAGATATTGCAGATTTTCCGCCTTGGCCCGGGTTTTCAGCAGCTGCAGGCCCTCGCGCGGCGAATAGCCGGAAACGCCGCCGAAATAACCGAAGGTATCGAAAAACTGCTTGTCCGGCGGCGGCTGGTCATGGCTGTGGTTGTCGAAATCCTTGTCCGACCACAGCGTCAGCAGCTTGCGGTACAAGGCGTTGTCGTCCTTGATCTGGCTGCCGCTCAGGCACGGCGCGCCCGGCTGCGCCTGCTCCGGCTTGGTTTCTATTCTCAGCGTGGCCTGGTAGACGCAGTACTTCTGCTTGTCCACCCAATCGAGATAGGTTTCGGCGTACAGCGCGCCGGTGTAGTGGTGATGCAGATCGCCGCCCTTGGGCAGCATGTTCATCAGCATGCCCAGTTCGGCCCCTCGCCCCTTGTCGGCCAGCAGCTGCTGGTAATAGGCGCGCGTCGCCTGGTAATTCGTCTTTTGCTGCGCCGCGCCCAGCGGCGCCTCCGCCCGCGCGCCCAGCGGCAGCAGCGCCAGCGACAGTTGCAGGCAGGCCAAAGCCAGTATCGATTTCACATTCGCTCCCATTCGCATTTTGACAACGACATAACCGTAACAGCGACGAAGGGAAACCGGAAGGATGGCGGCGTGGCAGCATGGCCAGCTGGACAAGGGCAAACGGCCCAGACAAGAAACGTACCAGCCGTAACAAAAAATAAGAAAAACAGCTATTTAGGATGGCTATAAAAGACCGATATAAAGCACAAGAAGTCCCGATCATCTCACCATGGAGCGACGCATACCGGCAAACTCAGGCGAACCTTCCGATCCCGCATTCTGATTGGTTGCGCCGCGCCACACCGCCATCCGCAGCACCCACCAGACCGCTATTCCGGCAAGGACTCCGGCAACGGTCACACTGCGAGACGACAGGCGGCAGCGACGCCAGATTGCCAGCGCTCTGCGCGACAACATCAACTCAGGCCATCCACAGGATGGCCTTTGTTATGGCCGGCGGTTCCCGCCATGCCATCCGGCTTTTACCAAACTTTTACCGTTTGCCGCGGCACTCGGCGGCCTGCGGCGGTCTATTCCTGTTTCCCCACCCGCGCAGGAACCCGCTGAACCATGCTGCAGAATTACTTCCCCATCCTGCTGTTCATCCTGGTCGGCCTTCTGGTCGGCGTATTGCCGCTGATGCTGGGCAAGCTGCTCGGCCCCAACCGGCCGGACCCGGAAAAGCTGTCGCCGTACGAGTGCGGCTTCAATGCCTTCGGCGACGCGCGAAAGCGCTTCGACGTGCGCTACTACCTGGTGGCCATCCTGTTCATCCTGTTCGATCTGGAAGTGGCCTTCATGATCCCGTGGGCGGTGACGCTCAAGGATGAACTGGGCCTGTTCGGCCTGGGCGCGATGGCGGTGTTCCTGGCCATTCTGGTCATCGGCTTCGTCTACGAATGGAAAAAGGGCGCGCTGCAGTGGGATTGAGCGCGCCCCAGGCTTGATCCGCCGGCTCAAGCCTGCGCGCAGGCCCGCCGTCTCTCGGCCATCCCGCGCGACTGGCTGGGCACGTGATGCTCGTCCAGCCAGGCGGCCTGCAGCACTTCGGCGATCATTTCCTCATAGTGCTCGCGCACCAGCCGGCGCACCGCCTCGTCGCGGTAGATGCGGGCGCAGGCCTGGCAATGGTGGGCGTACATGCCTTCCCAGCGGATGCTTGGGTCGCGCGCGGCGGCCCAGGCCAGCACTCGCTCCGGCCCCAGGTAATGCAGCCACAGCTTGAGGAAATCCCCTTCCGCCGCTTCCACCGCGCGGGACAGGAAGTCCGGCTGATCGACGGTGGCCACGCTGAGCTCCGGTATCTGCCGCATGCCGATGCCGCAGCAGGCGCCCACGCGGCCGTCGGCCTGGATGGTGTAGGTCTGCAGCACATTGGAGCAGACGCGGAAAGACTTGAAATTGTGGTTGTCGGCGGCCACGCCGGGCGGGTAGTCCTCCAGCAGGCCCGGGTCCAGCGGCATCCACGGGCTTTCGACGATCTCGATCAGCGCCCTGTCCTCCGGTGCCAGCGCGGCGATGCGCGGATGTCCGGTGACCGAGGCGGCGGTCACCGCGCGCGCGGCGCGCAATTCCACCATCACCCAGGCCTTGAGCCGGCGCCGCACCGCGGCCAGGCAGCCTTCCACCACCCGCTCCAGCGGCACGAAGCGCGCGTGCTCGTCGCCGGTGCTGTAATTGATCTCGGTCAGCCCGGCCTCCAGCAGCGCGTCCAGCCGGCGGTCCGCGCTTTTCACGCTGACCGCCCAGTGGGCGTTGCTGACCAAGCGCACCGGAAAGCCCAGCCCGCTGGCGTGGCGGATCGCAGCCAGCAGATCGCGCCAGCGCAGCGTGGCCTCGCCGCCGGTGAACACCACGTTGTAGAAACCCAGCGCCTTGGCCTGGTCTATCGCCGACAACATCGCTTGCAGCGCCAGGTTCTCTCGCGCCTTGGGATGGCTCATCGACGCGCAGTGTTCGCAAGCGGCCGGGCAGGCGTAAGTGGGCATGATGGATAAGGTCTTAGGCCCGCGAAACAGGCCGGGAACAGGCAGGTTCATTAGCGATCTCCCGCCGCGGCGCGCGGAGAACGCGCGCAGCGGCCCGAGTTCAGACCTTGAGCTGGCCGGCCGCCTGCATCTGCTTGGCCTGGTCCACCAGCTGGCCGATCACCGTGCGCAGCAGCGCCGCGTCGGCCACGCCGCCGAAACCAAACGGCAAGCCGGATGCGAAGCCATTGAAGTTCTGGCTGGAGCGCAGGGTCTGGTCCGAGGTGGACGGCGTCGCCGGCGGCGTGGCCACGCTCTTTTCCGGGCCGATCAGCAGCTGTTCGGCGGAATTGCCGAAACCCGGCAGGCCGAAGCCGTCGCTGGCCAGTTTGAACATCGCGCGGATCAGGTCGGCGTCGGCGTACTTCAGCACGGCGGCGGCGAAGTCCTTGCTGAACTGCTCCTCGCTGACCGGCTTGCCTGCCGGACTGGCGGGATAATCGTCCATCCACTGGCGGAAGCCGTCGTTGGCCAGCATGGAAAACAGCAGACGGTTGACGTCTGACACCTGTTGGGCAGGCAGCTGGCGCTGGCTGACCTTGGCCGTCAACACGCCGGTGGGGTTGCGGATGAATTCGGCGCGCGCCGCCGGATCCTTGTCCAACTGGGCGAACAGCGCCTGGGCATTGTTGCGCAGCTGCGCGGCCGGCAAAACCAGCGGCGCGCTCCGCGCGGACTTGATCGGTTGGATGGTGGTGGTCTTCATGATGCCTCCCGTTAGGGAACACGGAACTTCCGCGGCGGTGGCGTGAAAACGGCGGAGCCGCCGTCCGCATCGCCGCGGCACATCGCGCGCCCAGAACTGGCCGCGCGGACATCCCCTTTGCGCAATTCGTTCATGATAGAACCATCACTATCAGAACAACCTGTTCTTTATGACAGTTACGCCATATCTTCGCCCTGCAACGGCTGGCGTCGCTCGCCCCCCCGGCGCGCCGCCGCGGCCAGAATGCGCCGGCCTCCCATGCCATTGGCCATGGCTGCTTAAACAGCAAGCATCGCGCGCAGAGCGCTTCACCGCCATTTAGAGCAAAAACTACATTAAGCTCTTGCGCCGACATGAAAAACCCAGTGGAACAAAAATGCCAAACGGAATTCATTAAAGGTAATTCCGTCCAATACAAATCGCAAAGACGAAATATAATAAAGAGCAATTACTTCAATTTATAAAATTAAAATATATGCTCTAACTTAAAAGAGACGCCATCATCAATGGCATACTCAGAATTCACTCGGCGTACTTAAAACAATTCAAATATTCAGAAAAATTTACATGCGTAAAGTGTGATTTACCTGCGGCAGTAAAAAATCAGATTCGCAACAATCTGGTTGGTAAATAATTCAAGTTGCGCCCCAATATTTTTTCAATTAGCATCAACGCCCTTTACGGGGACACCCTCGTAAAGCTAGGCATTCCCGCCTTAATTTCCGTGAAAAAATAAAATGAAACACTTGCTGCTGCCCGCCGCCCTGTTGGCCCTCGGCCTGACCGGTTGCGCCTCGATTCTGAACGACCAAACCCAACAAGTTAACGTGTCCAGCTCCACCGGCACTGAAATCAAGGGCACCATCGATGGCCAAGCATTCAAAGCGCCCGGCATCGTCGACCTGAAGCGTGAAAACAAAAACAAGATCATCATGACCGAAACCGAAGGTTGCGCTCAGCAAACCGTCGCGGAAAAAACGGTCGATCCGAAATTCTTCATCAACATCCTGAGCGGCGGTGCATTTGGCTCCACCACCGACTACTCCACCGAAAAAATGTGGAAGTACTCGGACAACATCGTTGTTTCTTGCCGGAAATAATGAATCTACGCGATATCATCGCCAAGGGCGGCAGCATTGCCGCCCTTTTTTGCTTGCTGGCGGGACAGTGCGCCCAGGCCGAAGACAGCCTGCCCGAGCAGCTGATCGCCACGGCTCGCTCCGCGCGTCTGGCCGAAACCATAGAGTGGCAATCTCTGCTGCATAGCCAGAATGGCGAGCCCCTCGTCGCCGATCCGGATTTTCTCCTCTCCGGCCAGCCCTTCTCCGCAGCCCGGGAGCTCGACGCGACGCTGCGCCTGTTGTACGGCGGCGCTCAGGACGCGGTCTGCCGCTTCCCTGCCCGCTACTGGTGGCTGCGAAAAACGCTGGACGCGCCGGAATTGCCGCTGGATCAATGCCGGGAAGTGGCGGATTTCCGCGCGCGCGCGCCGATGGACCGCATCAGCCTGGTATTCGCCAGCGAAAACCAGGCTTTGCCCGCCAGCATGCTGGGGCATGCTTTCCTGAAGATTGCCGGCACGCAGCCGGACGGAAAACCCCTGGAACACGCGATCTCCTTCTATACCGACGCCGATACCTGGAACCTGCCCAAGCTGCTGGTGGACAGCCTGCTCATCGGCAAGACCGGCTACTTCGCGCTGTCGCCTTATCACGAGCAATTGCGGCGCTACGTCGATCAGGAGCAGCGCAGCGTCTGGGAATACGATTTGTCGTTCGACGCCTGGCAGCGCGAGCTGGTCCGGCTGCACCTGCTGGAACTGAAGCGGGCGCGGCTGACCTATTTTTTCCAGAAGTACAATTGCGCGACTGTCATCCACTTCATCATGGGATTGAGCGGCAAGCCGCTGCCGGCCAAGCGCTGGCTGGCGCCGATGGAGCTGGTGCGCGAAGCGAGCGACGCCGGACTGATCCAGGCCAGCAGGATGATCGCGCCCAGCCGCTGGCTGGTGCGGACCCTGGATGAAACGCTGCCCGCCGCCCGCCGCCGGGAAAACCAGCGCGCGCTGGCGGAGGGCGAAATACCCGCCGACCTGGCGCAGCCGCCCAACCCTGAGGGCTTTTTGCAACTGCAGCACGCGCAGGCGCTCAACCAGCACCTGTACCTGGAACAACAGCTGGCCCGCGAACGCTGGCTGTCCAACGCCGCGCGGCTCGAAGCCCTGGAGCGGGAGCGCTACCCCGGGATGTCTCTGGACATGGGCAAGGGATTCGGTCCGATGTTCACGCCGCCCTCCTCCCAGGCCAGCTTGTCCTGGCTGCGGCGCGACGGCGAAGACAACCTGGAAATCAGCCTGGTGCCCGCCTCCCACCGCCTGGACGACGACAACCGCGGCTACAACCAGGAGAACGAGCTGCAAATCCTGGCCCCGACGTTCCGGATGCCTCTGCGCGGCGGATCGCCGAGGCTGCGGCAATTCGTGCTGTACGGCATGCAGACCCTGCTGCCGCGCGACCCGATCGCCGGCGGTCTGGCGGGACGGCTGAACATCGCCTACCAACAGCAGCTGGATCAAAACTTGCAGGAACGGTCCGTCGCGCAGATCAACGGCGCGCTCGGCCTGGCCCGGCGCGTCCAGCGCGACGCGGACTTCTACGCGCTGGCGGGCGGCGGGCTCGCTACCGCCGGCAGGCAAGGCTACGCCTTTGGCGAACTGGAAGGCGGCGTGATGGTGCGCGAACTATGGGACATGAAAACCTGGCTGTCGGTCAGCCGGCATTTCAATCAGGCGGACAGCGGCAGCGCATTCAGCCGCGTCAGCCTGCGGCAGATCCGCTACCTGAACCGGAACCAGAGCCTGTCGGCCAGTTGGAAACAGGAGCAGTCTGGCGACCGCGTCCGCCGCGAATGGCAGCTGGGCTACAAGCAGCTGTTCTGAAAAACGGGCGGGCGAAGCGGAAATATTCCCGACACGTAACAACCTGGCCGGGATTATTGTGTACCATTTTAACGTACCCATCCCGCCTGTTCCGCCATGATAGTCCGCAACATTCCGTCCTGGTTCCGCCTGCTGTTCGTCTGGCAAGGCTCGGTGCTGCCGCGCATCCTGCCGCGGCTGATGCTGGTGCTGGCGGTGGCCATCGCCGCCGCCTCCATCCGCCACTGGTGGCTGGCCAGCCTGCGCGAGTCGTCGCTGGGCATCCCCACCTTCACCTTGCTGGGGGTGTCGCTGGCGATTTTTCTCGGCTTCCGCAACTCGGTCAGCTACGACCGCTTCTGGGAAGCGCGCAAGCTGTGGGGCAGTCTGCTGATCGTCAGCCGCTCGCTGGGGCGGCAGATGCTGGCGGCGCTGGGCGACGACGCCGACAGCCGCCGCTTTATCGACGCCGCCTGCGCGTTCGCCTACGCGCTGAAGGCGCAGCTGCGCGGCGACGACGCCGACCAGCACCTGAAACGGCTGCTGCCGGCGGAAGAGCGGGAGCGGATCATGGCCGGCGGCTTCCGCCCGGCGCTGATCCTGGCCTGGCTGGGCCGCGAGGCGCAGCGGCTGCAGCGCGCGGGGCGGCTGAGCGAGCTGCAATGGCATGCGCTGGACCGCAATCTGAACACGCTGTCGGAAATCCTGGGCGGCTGCGAGCGCATCGCCACCACCCCAATGCCCTTCACCTACCGCGTGCTCTTGAACCGCACGGTGACCATCTACTGCCTGCTGCTGCCCGCCGGACTGGCCAGCAGCATAGGCTGGCTAACGCCGCCGATCGCGGTGTTCATCGCCTACACCTATTTCGCGCTGGAGCAGATCGCCGAAGAGCTGGAGGAGCCGTTCGGCACCGAGGGCAACGACCTGCCTCTGTCCACGCTGTGCCACACCATCGAATCGTCGCTGCGCGAGATGCAGGGCCTGCCGATGGAAGCGCCGCCGCCGCCCAAGCGCGGCGTATACCTGCACTGAGCGTCGGGTGGCAATGACATTGGAGTTTGCATAGAATGGGCGGTTCCGAACTATTCCCGGCGCCGCCATGTCCCTGACCCGCCTGTTGTTCAGCTTCGTCTCCCGCCACTGGCGCTCATACATCCTGGCCGCGCTGATGCTGGCCGCGGTGGCGGTGCTGACCGTGATGATCCCGCGCCAGGTGGGCCATATCGTCGACGCGCTGGTGACGCGGCGGCTGTCCGGCGATGCGCTGCTGATGGAGCTGGGCCGGCTGCTGGCGATGGGCCTGGCCATCTACGCCCTGCGCGTGGGCTGGCGGCTGCAGCTGTTCACCGCCTCATACAAGCTGGGCGTGGAGCTGCGCGGCAAACTGTACCGCAGCCTGGCCGGACAAGGCCCGGCCTTCTTCCAGCGCCAGCGCACCGGCGACCTGATGGCCCGCGCCACCAACGACATCGATTCGGTGGAGATGGCGGCGGGCGAAGCGATGCTGGCCGGTTTCGACGGCCTGTTGACCCTGGCGCTGGTCCTGGCGATGATGACGCTGGGCGTGGACTGGCGGCTGGCGTTGGCGGCGCTGCTGCCCTTTCCCTTCATGGCCTGGGCCTTCGCCCGCATTTCCGACCACATCCACCGCGAATGGGGCGAAGCCCTCTCCCGTTTCGGCCAGCTCAACGACCACGTGCAGGAAACCCTGTCCGGCGTGCGCACGCTGCGCGCGCTGGGGCTGGAGGCGCGCAACGACGCCGAGCTATCCCGGCTGGCGGCTGCGGCGTCGGACAGCAGCTTCGAGGCCCAGCGCTGGGAGGCCGCGTTCGAGCCCGCCGTCGGCGTCGCCCTGGTCACCGCCACCGCCATCGCGTTGGCGCTGGGCGGCTACCTGGTCTGGCACGGCCAACTGACCATAGGCGCGCTCACCAGCTTCAGCATGTACCTGGTGCAGTTGATCTGGCCGATGTTCGCCGCCGGCTGGGTGCTGTCGCTGCTGCAGCGCGGCGCCGCCGCCTGGCGCCGGCTGCAGCCGGTGCTGGACGCCGAGCCCGACGTCGCCGATGACGGCGGCCGGACCGAGCTCGCGCCCGGCGCGCTGGTTTTCGACGACCTCACCTTCCACTATTCGACAGACGCCGCCGCGGCGCTGCGCCAGGTGTCGGTCCAACTGCCGCCCGGCCAGACCCTGGGCGTGGTCGGTCCCACCGGCAGCGGCAAATCCACGCTGCTGAAGCTGCTGATGCGGCAATATCCGCTGCAGCAGGGCGCGATACGCTGGAGCGGCACCGACATCGACGACTACTCGCTGCACACCCTGCGCGGCGCGATCAGTTGGGTGCCGCAGGAAGCCTTCCTGTTCTCCGCCAGCGTGGCGGAGAACATCGCGCTGGCGCGGCCGGACGCCGGCCCGCAGGAGATCGAGCGGGTGGCGCGGCTGGCGGCGGTGCACGACGACATCCTCAGGCTGCCGCAAGGCTACGCGACGCCGGTGGGCGAAAAAGGCGTCGCCCTGTCCGGCGGCCAGCGCCAACGCCTGGCCATCGCCCGCGCGCTGCTGGCCGACGCGCCGCTGCTGCTGCTGGACGACGCGCTGTCGGCGGTGGACACCGATACCGAAAGCCGCATCCTCGGCCATCTGCACGAGGCGCGGCGCGGCCGCAGCGTCATCATCGTCAGCCACCGGCTGTCGGCGGTGGCCGACGCCGACCACATCGTGGCGCTGAACCACGGCCGCATCGCCGAACAAGGCAGCCACGACGAGCTGCTGCGGCAAAACGGCTGGTACGCCAGCCAATGGCGCTATCAACAACTGGAGGCCAGCCTCGATGAAATCTGACGCCAACCGCCTGCAAACCCGCGAAGCGGTCTCCCTGCTCATCGACGCCGCCCGTCCGGACCGCCGCCATCTGTGGCGGGGCGGATTCTGGCTGATGATCGCCGCCTTGCTGGAAGCCGGCGCGCCGCTGCTGGGCAAGGTATTCATAGACAACTACCTGCTGCCGCACCGGCTGGACTGGAGCGCCATCGCCGGTCTACTGGCCGGCAGCCTGCTGCTGGGCCTGGCCGCCGCCGCGCTGCGCTACCGCCAGCTGGTGCGGCTGGCCGGCGTGGCGATGCGCGCGGTGCTGCGGCTGCGCGAGCGGGTGTACGGCCACGTGATGCGGCTGCCGATGGCCTTCTTCGACAAGGCGATCACTGGCCAGCTGGTCAGCCGCGTCACCAACGACACCGAATCCGTCAAAGCGCTGTACGTGCAGGCGCTGTTCGTCATCCTCAACAGCAGCATCGTGGTGCTGGGCGCGCTGGCAGCGATGGCCT
Organism: Chromobacterium indicum; assembly: GCF_039708975.1. Lineage (NCBI taxonomy): Bacteria > Pseudomonadati > Pseudomonadota > Betaproteobacteria > Neisseriales > Chromobacteriaceae > Chromobacterium > Chromobacterium indicum. The sequence goes on along the minus strand of NZ_JAYFSJ010000004.1, from coordinate 1,271 downwards.
GGCTGGACTGGCGGCTGATGCTGGTTTCCCTGCTGCTGTTCCCGGCCACCCTCGCCATCGTGTGGCTGTACCAGCGGCTGAGCGCGCCATCGGTGGCCCGCGCCCGCGCGCTGCGCAGCGACATCAACGCCCAGATGGCGGAATCCATCTCCGGCATCTCGGTATTGCAAGCCAGCAACGCCGAGGGCCGCTTCATCGGCCGCTTCGACGACACCAACCAGCGCTACTACCACGCGCGGCTGCGCGAGCTGCGCGCCAACGCCTGGCTGCTGCGCCCGGCGCTGGACCTGCTCAACGTGCTGCTGTTGGTCGCGGTGATCCACAGCTACGGCCAGCGCCCGCTGGACGGGCTGGAGATCGGCGTACTGTACGCCTTCGTTGGCTACATCGGCCGGGTGGTAGAGCCGCTGATCCAGATCACGCTGCAATTCGGCCAGCTGCAGCAGGCGGTGGTGGCCGCCAGCCGCGTCAGCCAGCTGCTGGCCGAGCCGGCCGCGCCGCAAGCCTCGGAAGCCGGCCATATCGCCGACGGCGCGGTCAGCTTCCGCGGCCTGCGCTTCGGCTACCAGGCCGAGCATCCGGTGCTGCACGATCTGAGCCTGGATATTCCGGCCGGCAGCTTCATCGGCATCGTCGGCCACACCGGCAGCGGCAAATCCACGCTGCTGTCGCTGCTGCTGCGCTTCTACCGGCCGCAGCAAGGCGAGATCCTAGTCGACGGCCAGCCGCTCTACGACATCGGCGACGCCGCCTTCCGCGCCGGCGTCGGCCTGGTGCCGCAAGACCCGTTCCTGCTGGCCGCCAGCGCGCGCGAAAACATCGACATGGGCCGCGGCCTGCCGCAAGGCGAGATAGAGGCTGCCGCCCGCGCCGCCGGCGTGCACGAGCTGATCCTGTCGCTGGAAAACGGCTACGACAGCGATATGGGCGAGAGCGGCGCGCGGCTGTCCAGCGGCCAGAAGCAGCTGATCGCCATCGCCCGCGCGCTGGCGGGCAAGCCTCGCATCCTGCTGCTGGACGAGGCCACCTCGCGCATCGACAGCGAAACCGAGCAGCTGGTGCAGCAGGCGCTGGCGCGGCTGGCCGGCAAGATCACGCTGATCTCCATCGCCCACCGCCTGTCCACCATCCGCGACGCCGACGCCATCGTCGTGCTCAACCACGGCCGCATCGCCGAATCCGGCGACCATGACGCGCTGATGCGGCACGGCGGCATCTACCACAAGCTCTACCTGCTGCAGCAGTTGCAGCCGGAGGAAGAAGACGCGTGA
>NZ_JAYFSJ010000040.1:0-1152 GCF_039708975.1 Chromobacterium indicum | reverse complement strand
AGGCACGATGGTGCGCTTGAGCCGGTTGTTGTTGTCGTACTCGAACCGGGTGACGCGGCAGTTGCCGTCCGCCGGCTGCGGCGTACTGCCGTCGGCCGGCAGGCCCACCGCAGTGGCGTAGACCCGCTGCTCGCTCACGTTGCCGGCGCCGTCGTAGGCCCAGGTGGTAACGTAGCCGTCGCCGTTGCGCTCGCGCACCTTGCGGTTCTGGCTGTCGTAGGTGCTGCGGGTGACGTTGCCGTTGGCGTCGATGAACTCGACCAGGTTACCGGCCGCGTCGTAGCGCCGGGTTTCGGTCGGGCTGACATTGTTCTGCACGCCTTTGTCCAGCGTGTAGATGGTCACCGCGTCGCCGCTCTGGCTGATCAGGCGGTTCAGGCTGTCGTAGCGGTAGCGGGTGCGGCGCTGTTCCGGCTGCCCTTCGGCTTCCACTTGCAGGGTGCGGTTGCCGAAGCCGTCGTACTCAAAGCGCTTGACGCTGAGGACCGTCGCGCCGTCTCGGCCGGTTTCTTTCAGCACATGGCCGGCGGCATCGTAGTCGTAGCTGAACACCGCGCCCAGCTGGTTGGTGTACGTCGCCTTGTTGCCGAAGGCGTCGTACGTCATCGTCTCGACGCCGCCTTCGGCGTCGGTGATCTGGGTCTGCCGGCCCAGCGCATCGTAGTCGACCCGGCTGACGGCGTCGCGCTTGGCGTCGGCAGCTACGGTCGGCAGGACGCCGATCTGCAGCGTGGACGCATCGACGGCGTTGGCGTAGCGGGTGATGGCGCGGGCGTTGCCGAGGGCGTCGTAGTCGGTGCGGGTGGCACCGCCTTCCGGATCCACCTGCAGGATGCGGCGGCCCAGCGCGTCGAAGTAGAAGTAGCCGGCGTTGCCCCGCGGGTCGGTGATTTTGACGGCGTTGCCGAAGGCGTCGTAGTCGGTGACGGTGGCGTCGCCCTCGCCGTGGGTTTCCTTGTGCACGCGGCCCAGCGCGTCGAACTCGCGCGTCGTGAGGTGGTTGTTGCCATCCCACTCCTTGACCCGGTTGCCGTAGGCGTCCAGTTCATAGCGGACGGTCTGGATGCCGTTTTTGGATACCGCGGTCAGACGACCGGCGTTGTCGTAATCATTGTGCGTGGTTTGATCCGCCGCCGAACTCAGCAGCCGCTG